>JBEPVN010000081.1:0-11122 GCA_041691015.1 Parachlamydiaceae bacterium
AACAAGGGCTAAAGCCCTTGCAAACGAACGCAGGCTAAAGCCTACGCTACAAAATAGCTAAAGTCTATCTTGGGGTTCTTTGGCCGCCTCTATTTGCAGATGGCTTGAAAGAATTAGATCTTTTGCCTTGTGGTCCAGGAGCTCTTCTTCTTCCTTGATTGAAATTATTAGATTCTCTGAAATTAGAGTCTTTAAATCTGTTATCGCGAGGTCTTGGCTCAAGGCCAGGAACTGTGTGGATAGTGATTTTTTTGCCTGTAAATTTCTCAATGCTGCGTACCAAGTGCATGTCTTTGTCAGATGCAAAGCTCATTGCAATTCCTGTTCCGCCGGCTCTTCCTGTTCTTCCGATTCTATGTACATAATCTTCTGCGATTTGAGGTAAATCAAAGTTGATGACATGAGTAATTGATAAGACGTCGATTCCGCGAGCTGCAACGTCAGTTGCTACAAGAACGCGCACTATACCTTTTCTTAAATTTTCAATTGTACGGGTTCTTTGACGCTGATTCATGTCGCCATGAAGCGGAGCTGCTCTATGGCCCATATCGACTAATAGATCTACAAGAAGGTCTGCATTTCGTTTTGTTGAAGTAAAAACAATTGTTTGATTTGTCGCAGGTCCGATTAATAGCTGCTCTAATAAACGATGTTTATGACCTAAGTTATCAACAAAGTGCAATCTTTCTTCAATGTTTTCGATTGTTTTGATATCATGGGCTACATTGATTTCTTTTGGTTTGTTTAATAGGCGGTTTGATAGATCAAGAACGCTTCCTTTAAGAGTTGCTGAAAACATTAATGTTTGGCGTGTTTTTGGCGTAGCGTTTGCAATTTGTTCTACCGGATCGATAAAGCCCATATCCAACATGCGGTCAGCTTCATCCAAAATAAGCATTTCGAGTCTTGAAAAATCGATGCGTCCTCTTTCCATATGGTCGATAAGACGACCAGGTGTTGCTACTAAAATCTCAAACGGACGAGAAAGTTCACGGTTTTGGATAGGGTAGGGAGCTCCGCCATAAATACAAACTGTCTTAACGCGCGACATGTGTTTGCTGAATTTTGTCGCTTCGCCTGCAACTTGCATCGCAAGTTCCCGAGTCGGAACTAAGATCAAAATACGTGGACCTTGGCTTTTTACTTGGGATGGAATGGATAATTTATGTAAAGCTGGCAGAATAAACGCAGCTGTTTTGCCGGTACCTGTTTGGGCAGACGCACGAAGATCTTGACCGCTTAGAATCATCGGAATAGCTTCTTGCTGAATAGGTGTCGGCTCTTTAAATCCAAGCTCTTCTACTGCCTTGATGATGCCGTCGTGTAAATTTAAATCTTTAAAATTTTTAGAATTCATAATTAGTTACTTTTGTTAAAGTGTAAAACAACGATGATAGCATGACTATTCAATAAAAGATAGTAAAATAAAGAAATATTTTTTAAGAAGAAGTGATTTTATACACTTTTTTATAGGGAGGAAGCAGTCGCTTCTACGGATGCGAGGAAACTTTCATAACGCTCTTTAAATTGCTTTGCGGTCGGGCGTTTTGCGGGATCAGAATTAAAAGTTTCTTTGACAAGCTCGCAATATGCATGAATGTGGTGAGACATAGGGTCATCTGGAAAATTCCCAACAAATTCTTTTTCAAAAGCATCGACATAGGACCGCATTTTGTTTTCCTGAAGCTGTAAATTAGCTGCTGTTTTTGGCATCCAGATGGCTAAATGATCATTTGGAAATGCAGGATCACCTACTCTGAATTTTTCAATACCGCGCCCACGAGCTTTGGTAAAATCCGGCGTTTTTCCTTGCGGATAAGTAACATTGATCATTGTTTTGCCGGTCTTTGCTAAGACTCGCTCTTCCAAAACTCGCAGCGACACCATGCCAAGACCAAAAACATCGCCTGCTTTGCTTAATTTTCCTTCAGGCGGAGCAAATCTTGGATTTCCAGAATAAATATCTGTTTTATCATCTACTTTTCTAGCTTTTCCAAGGTCTGCAAGTTTGACAGTAGTTTCAGATCCGCTATCTTGTGTCCCTGTCTTGTAGCCAAGCGCATTTTCTGGTTTGACATCACCTGCTGCATACCCAAGATCTGCAAGTTCATCCATCCCGCGAATGTAGCCAAGGCCAAGTTTTGCAGCATCCATTAACGATTGTTCTTTTGAGATGAGTTTTTCCAAATCACCTTCTGCTTTTTCACCGACTGCTATAAATCTTCCGTTTTGAGATTTCATGATTTCCATATCAACTGCAATGTAGCGCGGTTCGGCATACCCTAAAACAGCTTGCGCATTATTTTTTAAAGTCTGCTGTAATTCAATTTCTTCCCGGATCTCTTTTTCATTTAAGCTCAACACAGAATTTAAAAAACCGGTTGGAACAGGTGTATACACAACCTTATTTTCAAGATGTTTTGTTTCTTCGGTTACATGTTTTGGAATCCATACAACCTTTGCTTTTCCTTGTGCTAATTTTTTACAAAGAGTATTTAATAAGATTTCTGTAGTTTCTGCCTTGGTTGCTGTTTTTTCAACATCGGTTCTTTTTGCTTGGAGCATATCATGTCGGTAGACATCTTGAACTTTGATGTTTTGTGGGGAAGTAGTAGAGTTGGCAGTAACAGAATGTTCTTTCACAGGAGGTAATTCCGCAGGTTTTCTTCTGCCGGAAGCAGAGTCGGTCACAACTTTTGGCAGTTCCGCGGGTGTTCTTCTTCTAGTGGCTGCAACACTCTCTTGTTGGTCGGTTTTTGGCAATTCCGCAGGTTTTCTCCCTGTCAGAACAAAATGGCTCTCTTGAGAGTTAATTTGATCGCCTTTTTTAAGCTCGATATTTTTTGCAACTTCAATAAGTTTTGCTACCTTTCCGCCATATTGCTTTTCGATCTGTTCTGGTGATTGTTTTTCTATATCTTTTTGAATAATCGTAAAATGATAGGTTTTACCCTCTAAAGTTGTACTTATCTTGACAATACCCTCTGATTTTTCTAAATGTTGGAAGATAATAGAATTGGATGAAATTTTATTAACCATTTAATTACCTAAATTAAAAAATAATGAATTAGTTATAATTATATTATAAATAAATAGTTAATTAAATAGATAGTTTAAATTATTTTAGTTATATGGCCGGAGTATCAGTTTGTACTTTGCTCAAGAAAGCCTCATAACGCTCTTTAAATTCCAATGAGATTCGGTTTCTTCCGGTTCTCTTCTTTTTAAGGAAACGGTCTGCCTTTTTGAGAAAGTTGCTCGCCTTTTTTAAGCTCGACAACCTTTGCAACCTCAATGAGATTTACAAATTTTTCGCCGTATTTTGCTTCGAGCTTTTTATCCGAGAGTTTGTCGATGTCTTTTTTGATGACTGTAAAATTATAAGATTTACACTCTAATTTAACAGTGATCTTGACAGTGTTTTCTGATTTTTCGATGCGATCAAATTGAAGGGGCTTATGGGTGACTTTATTAACCATTTATTACCTATATTATATATAAAATAAATTGTTATACCTAATTATAACAAATATTTTACTAATTAATATAGTTGTTTTATTGAAATTAATTACAATAAACCCAATAAATCTAAGTCGCGAGCTTTTGCTATTAGCTCATGTTTAGAAAAACAGATGGAATGTATTCTGGAACTTCAGAAATGTTCATGAAAATAATCATCGAAATTGTTTTAAGCTATCGTAACATCCTTATTGAGATAAACGTCTTGGATGGCGTGGAAGATTTGGATGCCTTCTTTAAGAGGGCATTGAAATGTTTTGCGGCCGCTGATAAGGCCCATACCGCCGGCTCTTTTGTTGATGACCGCAAGTCTTATGGCTTCGCTTAAATTGTTGCTAGTAGAAGCCCCGCCAGAATTAATGAGTCCAAGACGACCGGAATAATTATTTAAGACTTGATAGCGGCATAAGTCAATTGGGTTATTTGAGGAGAGTTCCGTATACATTTTTTCATCGTATTTGCCGTAGGGCTCAATTGTATTTAGAGCTTTATAGCCGCAGTTGTTGGTCGGTAATTTTTGTTTGATGATATCTGCTCCTAAAGTCGCGCCCAAATGATTTGCTTGGCCTGTTAAATCAGCGCTTTCGTGATAATCCACTCCATTGACTTTAAATGCTGAATTTCTAAGATAGCACCAAAGAACGGTTGCCATTCCAAGTTCATGGGCTTTTGCAAAAGCTTGAGACACTTCTATAATTTGCCTGTCGCTTTGTTCGGATCCAAAATAGATGGTAGCTCCGACAGCGCAAGCTCCCATATCATAGGCTTGATTGACATTTGCGAAGGCAATTTGATCGTAATGGTTTGGGTAGGTAAGGAGTTCATTGTGATTGATCTTCATAATAAAAGGAATTTTGTGGGCATATTTACGAGCCACATTTCCCAAAACCCCAAGCGAAGATGCAACGGCATTGCAGCCGGCTTCGATTGCTAATTTTATAATATTTTCAGGATCGAAGTAATCGGGATTTGGCGCAAAAGAAGCCCCTGCAGAATGTTCTATACCTTGATCGACCGGCAAAATTGAAAGGTAGCCGGTATCTTTTAAGCGGCCCGAAGAAAATATTTTTGCGAGGTTTCCAATCACGCGAATATTTCTATCGCTATTTAAAAATACATCGTCTAGCCATTTTGGGCTTGGTAGGTGAAGGGATTTTTTTGAAATTTTCTCGCAAACGTGGTTTAAAAGGATATCTTGTTCGTTTCCAAGCTGTTTTCTGATTTCATCTAGGTTGAGCATAATTTAAAATTCCTTACGTGTTGTTTAAAATTAACATAGCAGCAGATGGGGCAAAAGTCCAATAAGTTTGTGAACATGAAGGTTAAGTTACTTAAAATAAGCGATTTAACTACTGAATGTAAAAATATATGTTGTCAAAAACAAAAAAAAGGTCATATTGAAATTTAGATGTTTTGTTACTTAATAGAGGGGTGTTTTCCGGGACAGCTCCAATAACTTAAGTAAAAAACTTAAATTGTGCTTTTTGGATGATGTATTCAAAAGGTGCAAATAAATGTAAATCGTTCCGGCGAGGGAGAGTGCTATGAAAAAGTTTATCCAATTAAGTGCTATCTTTTTTGGCCTTCTCATGACACAAAATGGCTTTTCTCAAAACTATGATCAATCATACGACAACAACCAAGGTGGCTGTTGTGCTCCACAAGTTCAAGCAGAATGTTGTGTTCCAGATACAGCATGCGGCGAACAATGGACACTTATGTGCCATCAACAACCATGCTACTATAATGATTGGAAATGCTGCGAAGAAAAAGTTCCTTGCAAAAGACAATGCAGCCGCTATGTTCCACAATATTATGAAGTAGACCGTTGCAGATATGTTCCACAGCATTACAAAGAAACATTATGCAAATATGTTAAAGAATGCTACGAAGTAGAAGATTGCAAAACTTGCAAAAAATGGGTTTGCGAACAAAAATGCAAACATGTTCCAAGATACTATTGGAAAAAAACATGTGCAGAGTCAACTGAAGTTGCAAAACCAGCTTGCTGCCAATAATCATTCTTTGAATATTTAAAGAAGAACAGGTGGTCTTTTTGAAGATCACCTGTTTTTTTTCCTTAAAATAAGTCGCTTCGCATTCCCTTAGCACCAAATCTTGCGCTTGCAAGAAGGGTGATCAGTTGTATAGTGACAACAGGAAGTGCAAAAAATCCGATATATCCAGTGATTATAACAGGCTCTATGACATCAATAAGGCGCCCTACAATCCAGAAGATTTTATGGTTGTCTTTTTTTAATCCTGCATTTCCATAAGATACATCCGGTTCTTTTGGGTGAAAAAGCTTATTCCAGATATCGTCCGTCAACCGGACCGTAAATTCAGGAAATGCGATGCCAAGCGCTAACCCTGCCATCATCACGTTGCTGCAACTTTTGTTTAAAGCATAGAGCGATGTCAAAACTACCGCGCGTTTGACTATTGTTGGAAATCTTGAGGAAAGATATTCATTTGTATCCGATACAAATTCAAAACAGGTGTAAACAAGATGTTTTGAGTTTGAAGTAAAGCTGTCCACATATTGCATAATTATTAAAATCCTCTAAATTTACTCATTTTTCCATATAATTTTTGACAAGCTATCAACAAAATATTATAGTTTGCCATATGGATGATGATGATATAGGTTTTCAACTTTCTAAAAAAGCAAAAGCCAAACTAAAAGACAAGGAATGGGTAAAAAAACAGATTGCGAAAGGAAAATCCCCTCAGGAGCTTTTGGGGTTTTCTGATGAAGCGATGCGTAAGTTTTATGTAGCCTCCTATCAGCTTTTTGAGCATCAAAAATATAAGGATGCGGCAAATGCCTTTTTATTTTTGATCACCCTCAATTCTTATCATCATGATTATTGGCTCGGTCTTGGCATGTCTACTCAGCTTTTGGGAGATTATGAGGCAGCAATTGATGCTTATGAAATGGCAGCAATCTGCAAGCTTGAAAGTCCTGTACCCTACTTTTATCTTGCCAAATGCCTTTTTGCGATACACGACAGAGAAAGCTCAATTCAAGCGCTCGATCTTGCTATCGAATATGCGGGAGATGACTTTGAGTTTGCTGAACTTAAAAATCAGGCAACGGCAGCAAGAAGCCTCCTCCTCGAAATGAATTAGAAATAGTAGAGCAACTGGAGTTGGCTTTGCATTTAAACTTTTATTTCTGTTAGAATAGATCAAAAATTTAAGGTATAAATGCATATTACAATCGCTGAAAAACTAAAACCCTACGATCATACACCAGGTATCTCCACTATTCTCTTAGGTTCTGCATTTTCGCTTACCGTATTTCCGGCCTTAATACGTATTTTTGACCTATCATCTCCTGGGCCTCTCCTTATTGCAGAAATTACAAGTACCATCAAAGGTCCGGTTGCTGACTTTACCGTTCAACAGGATTTAGAAAGGGGAGTGGTTTATGTTTTTGGTAAAGCGTCTCAAGGTTTTTTTCGCTATAGCATAAAAACAACATCAGATGGAAAAGGTGTATTCTTCGATATAGAAAAAGCTGCATTCCCCCTTAACTTTTCTAAAAAAGATCAACCTCTTCCGATAGAAACCCATGGTTTTTTGCTTGTTCTTAACTCTGCAGATATAACTCCCTATAAAGCCCCTGTTTTAGATCATTTATCCCTCGGCAATCATAAAGCTCAAGATTGGAGTTTGATCAAAAGGCGCAACGATTTAAAAGAAATTATGCCTATTTGGCTTAAAATGGGGCAATTGGTGCCTATAACTGATGAAGTTTTATGGGAAGGCACAGCTTCACTTTTAAAAACTTGTGAAGAAGCACTAAAAAAAGGCGATATTACAAAGGTATTAGAGCCTTTTTCTAACTTATTTCATATCGGTTTTAATGGGATCATGACTCCAAGGCTCTTTGATTTGCAACATCAAGGCTTTGACTTACCGGCTGTGTCTCCAAATTCATCGCCTCTTTTGCTTTTATCTTATGGGGCAAAACTTATACGATCTCTCTTTATTCAATTTAAAGGTCAGACTCTTAACATCTTACCAAACCTTCCTGTAGAGTTTCATACAGGGCGCTTTCTTCACGTTAAACTTGAAAATGTAGGAATCGTAGATTTGGAGTGGAGTAAAAAAATGATTAGACGTATGATCTTTTTTGCAGAGACAGATGGTTTTATCGACATCAAATGGCAAAAGGATATTAAGCGTTTTCGTATAACCGAAAACCTTAAAGCAGAAGTCTTTGAAGTTAACTCTCCAATCAAAGTAGAGAAAGGGAAGATTTATTATTTTGACCGCTTCCAAAAATAAAAAAGAATTCAAAGGCTTGGGTGAGGGCTATCTACATGACCCGCATACTGTCTTTGGTTTGCATGAAGTCAAAAAAAAACAAATCATCCGAATTTTCAGACCTGGTAGCAAAAAACTTTATTTAGAAGTGCTAGGCGTTTCTGTAGAAGCAAAACTTGTTCACGAATCAGGGCTCTTTGAATATGAGCCAAGAGAAAAGATAACTCCTTTAGACTACAAAGTTTATCATCATAATGGACTTCTCGCTCACGACCCATACGTTTTTTTACCCTTTATTCATGAAACGGACCAATATTTGTTCAATCAAGGCGTTCACTACCGCATATTTGATTTAGCGGGTGCACATTTAAGGACTCATCAGGGCGTTGAAGGCGTAAGTTTTGCTGTATGGGCCCCTGGGGCTAAAAGTGTTTCCTTGGTTGCGGATTTTAATCACTACGACGGGCGCGTCAACCCCATGCGGGCTTTGGGAAATTCAGGGATTTACGAGATTTTTATTCCCGGGTTAAAGACAGGGGAAAAGTATAAATTCGAGATAAAAAGTGCAAATGGCGATATCACATTAAAGTCGGATCCTTACGCCTTTGCAGCAGAGCTTAGACCACAAACTGCCTCTATTGTTGCAGATCTAAATCAATTCCAATTCACCGATCAAGACTGGCTTAAAAAAAGAGCCGATAATTGCGATAATAACATCCCAATTAATGTCTATGAACTGCATCTTGGCTCGTGGAAAAGGAAAAATGGGCAATTTTTAAATTATAAGGAAATTGCAAAAGAGCTTCGCTCTTATGTTTTAAAATTAAATTTTACTCATGTGGAACTAATGCCGGTTCAGGAACATCCTTTAGATGAGTCATGGGGGTATCAAGTTACCGGTTACTATGCCATGACAAGCCGTTTTGGAACAGTAGAAGATTTTCAATGGTTTGTCAATCACATGCATGAAAAGGAAATTGGAGTGATTTTAGACTGGGTGCCGGGGCACTTTCCGACTGATAATTTTGGTTTGGGAAAGTTTGATGGGACGAGTATTTATGAGCATGCGGACAAAAGACAAGGTTTTCACCCCCACTGGAATACCTATATCTTTAATTATGGGCGTAGGGAAGTTTCCAATTTTTTGATTGCGAATGCCTTATTTCTCTTTGAAAAGATGCATGTCGATGGATTGAGAGTAGATGCTGTTGCCTCCATTCTTTATTTAGACTACGGAAGAGAGCCTCATGAGTTTATTCCAAACCGTTTTGGGGGCAAAGAAAACCTGGAAGCTATTGAATTTATCAAACATCTAAATTCAGTTGTTCATGAAAAGTTTCCAGGTGTTTTGATGATTGCAGAGGAATCGACTTCATTTGCCGGGATGACAAAGCCCGTGAAAGATGGCGGTCTTGGATTTGATCTCAAGTGGAACATGGGCTGGATGAATGATACACTCCATTATTTTTCAAAAGATATGCTCTACAGAAACTACCATCAAAATGAGCTCACCTTTGGTTTGCTTTACGCTTTTACAGAACGCTTCCAACTTGTTTTATCTCACGATGAAGTCGTTCATGGCAAAAAAAGCCTCATCGGCAAAATGCCGGGGGATTTTTGGCAGCAGTTTGCAAATGTACGTCTTTTATATAGTTATATGATCTGCCAGCCGGGTAAAAAGTTACTGTTTATGGGGGGAGAAATAGTTCAATTTAATGAATGGAACTGCATGGGAGAGATCGAGTGGTTTTTACTTAAATATCCGATGCACCATGGTGTGCAAACGATGATCGAGCATCTAAATCATCTTTATTTAGAGCATTCTGCATTATGGGAGAGGGATTTTGAGAGTTCCGGCTTTGAATGGGTAGATTTTTCAGATAAACATAACTCCGTCATCAGTTATTTAAGAAAGAGCTCAAATGGATCTTTGCTTTGTGTGCATAATTTTACACCGCTTTTTCACCAAAACTATAATATTTCATTGACAGGCGTATCAAAAATAGAAGAAATATTTAATAGTGACGCTCTGAAGTATGGTGGGTCTGGAAAAACAAATGAAAACGAAAAAATCGGTTATGACAAAACGCACATTACCATTCAAATATCTCCCTTGGCAACCATGATTTTTAAGGTGACTTAAGATAGGTTTCTTAAGATAGCATTGGCTTCATTTTCTGGGATAAAAAAAGCTTTAGTTTCACTATTAATAATTTTAGGCATTGTAAATAGATCTTCGCCGGGCTTTCTTATCAATAATGAATCAGAGATTTTATCTTCACCTTTAATATTTACAAGCAGATCCGGATTTTCTTCTTCTAGCGCCGCTTTTAATTCAGCAATAGGTGCTTCAATTTTTCGCGATATGATGTAGGCTGCTAATGGATGGCTTGCATCCTCATCACTATCTGGGATAATTTCATAAGATATAGCCTTTATTTCAAAAATCACAACATCATTTTGTACTTGAATGTCTAAACATCTTTGTTTCCAGGAATGTGCATGCAGTTTATTTTCATTGTCAAGATAAATAGTAGCTTCAATAATATCTCCAGCTTGAGCCTGTGTTAAACCAACGAGTACGGCATTTGTAACTGGAGCATTGTTTGCGTCTTCTCCAAAAATATCCAATATTTTTTGATATGCCGCGTGAGTATCCTTTAAGTTAGTATCGCTATTTGAATAAATTTCATTACCATTTAATCTTAAAATAGTAAACCTTGGAAAATCGCTTGCGACAACTTCAGGAACTAAATAATTTTTTCTAGAATTTCCCTCTAAGGTTTGAGGAATTTTAACATTTGGTTGCAATATTTTGTAAAGATGCTTTAAGTTTTCTTTGTAAGTTTTCACTGGAGCGGTATCGATTTTTTCTTGATTTTGAAGAGGCTTAAAAGTTTCAGATATCATTAGGGCTGTTTCGAGACTTTTGACTTCTGCGAGTTGTTTTTTAGCTTCAGCGCGAGAAGAATTTTGAAAATATTGAATCATGGCAGCAACTGGAAGAAAAATAATTGTTAAGGCTGCAATCCATTTGATGGCAGTGATCCATGTAGCGTTTATTTTATCTATTGTATTATGGATTTTTTGTGATTCGACATCGAGAATATTTTTAACATCCCCTGTGATTTCATCTTTAACTTTAACATCAGTGGCTCGGTTGCGAAGGACATTACCGACATCATAAATTTCTTTAATAGACATTTGATGGTAATTTTCTGACGTCATCTCATCCAATGTTGCAAAACGATAAATTTTGACTTCTCCCGCTTCATTTTTAATGCCGAGTATTCCTTTTTCATCGGACTTATGCAGGACAGTTTGACAA
>JBEPVN010000082.1:0-10995 GCA_041691015.1 Parachlamydiaceae bacterium
GGTGAAAACTGAGATTGGGAGAAGCCCCCTGCTTAAGCTGGGGGATTATTCACTTGAACATGTTGCCCCAAAAGCAATTCTTCATATAACTCCTACTTTAGTTAAAATAAAATCAAGATTCGGAGATTTTGATTATACTTGTTTGTATATCTTAAATTATACAAGTAGTCAATTTACCTTAAACTCTTCTTTCCTTCAGATTGATGGTCAAAATGCTTTCAGAGATGGTTTTACCTATAAATATGGTCGAGCAACAAAGGTTTGTTATACCATTGCTTACCATATCATGGGCCAATCCAAAATAATTATTTTCGATTCTATTTTAGATCGTAACAAGATTTTTTTACCAAAAATGAGAATGTTTTTTCATTTGAATAATGAGGCAATCTTGAATGATAATCAAAGACTATATGGGAGAATTCCTCTTCAGATACAGGATTATAAGAGTTATATTGCAAATCATCCTGAGATGTCCGTTTTAGGAATTGCAACATATGTCCAAGAAAGCACACCAGTAAGACTGTTTCACTTTAAAGGAAGAGATAACACATCTGACGTGAGAATTTTAAACCAAACTGCTCATGAGATTACAGTTGACACAATTAATAGAATGTTCGTAAATGGTGAACTAATTTTACAGTTGAAAAATCTGGTTTATAGCATTAGAACCTTTTATGAAAAAAATAACGAAATCACTATTCGATTTATAGCTTCTCGAGGTGGTACTGAACAACACCGTGAATAATCCCCCAGCTTAAGCAGGGGGCTTCTCCCAATCTCAGTTTTCACCGGTGGTTGGGTTCCTGCATTGAGACTATGCAAAATTACATAGTCAGGGGCTTTTAGGGATTGAATACCCAAGCTATCTATTCCGAGAGCTAAGACACAGTAGTGATTTGTTTAGAAGAACTTGTTTCAGAGTGATTCGCCAACACTACGTAAGAACATATTAGAATTGAACAATTAATGCAAGGCGGATTTCATCCTAATGCTAAAGCATTAGGTTTTCATCCGTCTAATTGATAAAATACAGCTTTTCTTAGATCCTGTCTGCGGTTATATCAATCGCAAACTTTATGAAAAAAATCAAAAGAAAAAACTGTTCAATGTTTGGAAAGCAACCATGGATAATGGCTCATCTTTTTTTCGGGGCAAAATGCCGCTTGAAATCACTTATAAAATTTTTACGGACGTTTTTTCGCTTTTATATGATGAAATAAATTAGAAATCATAATGATACTCAAATTGAATTTTGATATAGCCTTATTTCCGAACACCGTTGTGTGGGCTATGGTTACAAGAAATAAAATCAAATTAAATGTTTAATTACAACATTTTTTTTGAGTGTTTTTTGTGAGAAGCTTTCCTAAACCTTTAAATTCACTAGAGTTAACATTTAAATTATCGATGATTCGGAAAAAAAAATTGATTTCATTTTGAACCATTTGAAAAGCTTTTTCTTTTCCGAAATTATTCGCAATATTCACTTTTTGCCCGTTTTCCAAATCCTGCGTCATATCATCAATGTCATCTGCTATTTGAAACGCCCTTCCAAAGTGTTCTGCAGCTTTTTTTACATCATTTAATCTTTGTATATCGCCGCCTCCAAATAACCAGCCAAAAACAAAAGAAATTTCAAATAAGGTCACCGTTTTTTTGTGTATGATCTCATCGATCTCTTTTTCTGTTTGACCCGTCGGGAACATATCCAAAAACTGCCCTCCAGTAGCTCCCAAAGCCCCTGTGTTGAAACTTGCGTTTTGAAAGCAAAGTAATGAACGGAAAGGCGCTTCTTTTGAAAAAGGAAATTTAAGTTTAGATAGTTCTAAAGCATTATTTGCAATGCATTCATAGCCGGCAGAAATTAACGCGTAGCTACTTAAAAGCGAGACCGCCTCGCCATACACCTTATGTAGAGAGGGTTTGTTTCTTCTTTCATCATCGTTATCCATGCATGGAAGGTCATCTGCAATTAAAGATGCTGTGTGGAAGTATTCAACCGCAAGGGCTGCTTGTAACACATTGGCATTATACCCCAAAGCCCTTGCCATCATTAAAACAAGGATCGGACGAAATCTTTTTCCGCCATTTAGAAGGGCATATTCACAAGCTTCTGTCAGTTTTGTTTTGGCGCCAAATTGCGCCATGTTTTTGATAATTTCTTTTTCAACTTCATCTTTATAAGGTTTAAAGTAAAATTCAAAGTTTAATTCCTGTCCATTTTCCATTTAAGTTTTAAAGCCTTCTTTAAGCGCTGCTAGAAATTTTTTTGATAATATTTTTTGTGTCGGGCTTTACTAAACTATTGGATTCAACAAAACCGCCAAAATTTGTGCATGGGTAAGAAATGACATTTTTTCCTAAAAAAGTACCCGGATTTGTAACGGTATTGCAACCCAAGGAAGAGCCGTCTCCAATGAGAGCTCCTAATTTTCTTAGGCCAGTTGTTATAGTCTTGCCATGAATGACTAAATTAATGATTTGACCGTCAAGTTTTAAGTTAGCGCATTTGGTGCCGGCGCCCAAATTCACATGGTTCCCTATGATGGAATCGCCAAGATAGGCAAAGTGAGCGGCATGCGCATTATTTAAAAGAATGCTGTTTTTAACTTCAGTGTCGTGTCCAATTACGGAATCATCCCCGGCTATAAAATTTCCTCTAATGTAGGCTCCATGGCGCACGGTACAATTTTTCCCTAAGATGCAAGGACCCTTAATGTAGGATCCGGGCTCGATATGAGAGCCTTTTCCTATTGAGATTTGCTCTTTGTTGACCAAAAAAACCCCATCCGGGATTTCTACTTCAATTTTATAAGCTGTGTATTTAGCTAAATATTCTTCTATTTTTGAAAGCACATCATAGACGAATTCGCAAGAATCAAAAATAGACGCATGCTCAAACTTTGAGAGATCAAAATAATATTCAGGTTTTAAATTTTTCATAGGGCTTATCTTAGATCCTTTCATTTTGTATGAAAGAAATAAATAGCTGAAAAAAAAGTTTAATTCAAGGCGTTTTTTTGAGAAATCATCAAAACCCACAGCTTCCTTTTAAGAAGAAATAAGAGATATATAAGATTACTCTTCTTCTTCTTATGTTGTGGGTTTGTTCATAAAGTGGTATAATTATCTCTGTTCTTTCGTTGTTCGCAACTTGTTTAAGGGTTGATGAAAAACCAAAGGTCGCGAACAAAAAAAAGAAATAAACAAAACCATAAACAATATTGTGAACAAAAACAAACCCTTTATGAACAATAAAATAAACCAAAAGATTGAGTTGGATGATCTATTGTGCCCGCATTTCCTTAAGTGTTCCGGTTGCGAAATTTCAAAAAACCTTAGGAATCCCCCCATTTTTGAGGAGGCCAAAAATTATTTTGCTTCAAAAGGGGTTGAAAATTTAAAACTCATTTCAGGAAATCTTCATTTTTGGCGCTATCGCGCAAAACTTAGCGTTAGAGGAACATCTGAAAATCCGGAAATCGGCCTTTTTGAGAAAAACAGCCATAACGTCATCGATATTCCTTTTTGCAAAGTCCATCATCCAAAAATTAATGAAGCTGTAACCCTTGTAAAAACGTTCATAAAAAAAGAAAAAATCGAACCTTACAATGAAAAAACAGGCAAAGGACTGCTTCGTTATATCCAACTTGTGGTTGAGAGAAGAACAGGACTTGTGCAGCTTACGTTTGTTTTAAATTGCGATGGCTTACAAAATTTGGATACCTGGAAGTTAGAAGACCCTATTCTTCATTCCGTTTGGTTAAACTTCAATAAATCGCGCACAAACAACATTTTTGGTTCTGTCTGGACTCACATTAAAGGGGCGCCACTGGTTTTTGAGTTCCTTCATGGAGTTGAGGTCTGTTTTCACCCGGCAAGCTTTGCTCAAGCAAACCTCGATCTTTTTGAGATAATGCTAGATTCGATCAGTGCCCAAGTTTTACCTTTAGCAAAAGTTGTGGAATATTATTCCGGAGTCGGGGTTATCGGCCTTGCAATTGCTAAGCAATGTGAAAGTGTGGTGTGTTCTGAAATTACGCCTGAGGCAAAGAATTGCTTTGAAATAGCAAAAGAAAAATTAGATCCTACAACTGCAAAAAAAATAACTTTTGAGCTTGGTCTTTCTGAAAAAAGAATCGACTTATTAAAAGACAAAAATGTTGTTATTGTTGACCCCCCAAGAAAAGGGCTTGATATTTCTCTTTTGTCAAACATAGTGACAGCCCCTATAGATCAATTAATTTATATCAGTTGCGGCTGGAAAGCTTTTCAAAGAGATTGCGATTTAATTTTGGCACATCCTGATTGGCGGATTGAAAAAATTGAAGCTTATCTCTTTTTTCCAGGAAGCAACCATTTGGAAATTTTAGCTGTTTTTTCTAAGAGTTCTCAAAAACTGTAACAGACTTTAATTAAGATAAAGATAGATATATAGAATTACTCTTCTTCTTAAGGAGTTGTGGTTTTGTTCATAAGTAGGTCTTTTTGATCTCTTGTTTCCTTTTGTTTATAACTTGTGTGCGTGTTGTCCGTAAGGTGCCTCTTTTGATCAATTTTCAGCAATCCTCACTTCCATAAACAAATGAACAAACAAAAAAAAGGGGGTTATGAACATAAAAACCGTACCGATTTCCTTTGTTTTATAACTCCTTAAATGCTATTTTTAGAAAGTTGCCTTAGCTTCTGCCACACAATATTTTAGAGTTCCAAAATATTGTGTTTTTAGGTATTAAAATAAAAAATATATAAAACCCAAATACTTAAGGTTTTCATGACGTTCCCCCGATTTTTGCTCGTTCTTGGATTGATTTTGACCGCAGTTTTGAGCAGGCTTTTACCCCATCCCCCAAATTTTACTTCATTGAACGCGCTTGCTTTATTTGGAGCTTTTTATTTTGGCAGCCAATGGACGTGCTTTTTTGTTGTCTCTTTGGCAATGATTTTAAGTGATCTTGTTTTGGGGTACCATCCATGTATCTCTTTTGTTTATTTAAGTTTTGGATTGATCGGTTTTTTAGGCACTTCTCTAAAAAAAAATCATTCAACCCTACAGGTTTCAAAAATTTCCATCGCTTCTTCCTTGCTTTTTTTTCTGATCACAAACTTTGGCGATTGGTTGATGGGTTCATTGTACCCAAAAACAATTCAGGGTTTGAGCATCTGCTACTTAGCCGGCATCCCCTTTTTAGCTACTCAAGTTTTAGGCGATTTAACGTATAGCGCTCTATTCTTCGGTATTTATGCCGCGGTAGAAAACAGACTGCAATCAGAAGTTAAATACTAAAACAATCATTCATGAAACTCATCATTGATAATAAAATAGCAAAAAAATTATCCGATGAAGAAACGATCAATCAAATTTTTGAGGATAGAGATACTGTCGTTTTTAGATGGCCATCTCTTTTTACCTATTTAAAAATTAACCCTTTGAAAGATTTTTCAGAATTTGATGAGACAAGTCCTATTTTTCAAACCTGTCTTAGCTCCCTGCATGTATGCGAAGAAAAAGAGCATCTGCAACATATCTATGATACGCTTTTTATAGAAATTATCAGCCAAATCAAATCGCTTGCGGGCATGAACGCCTCATATTTTCTTCACAAAATCGATGAATGTAAAAATAAGAAAAAGATGATTACCGATGCATTATCTCCTTTTAAAATGGCCTTTTTAAATGATACGTCAAAGACAATGCATGATCTCATTCTTTATTTAAGTTTTGATAAAATGTGTCTTTGTTTATCAAAATTTTTTGATTATCAGACAACGAATAAGACTTTTATTTCTGCGTTAAAGATTTTGAAGGAATGTATCATCGAATCCTACCAGCATATTACATCAGACGGAAAATGTTTCTTAAGTTTTTATCGATTGATAGAATCTCTTTTTTTCTATGAGCTAAGAGAAGAAAATTTACAAAAACACAGAGAAGAATACTGGAAAATCTTAAATCAAAGCTTTTCCATAATAGAACCTGAAGTGGAATTTCCTGATTTTTTTTATATCGATGATGCTTTAAAACCGATACAAGCTCCAAGTCAATTATCTTCGGTTTGTTATCTTGTGACAGAGCCTTTAACAAAAGTACAGACAAGGTTAAAATTTGCAAATCAAATGCTAAATCAATTGAAAATCGAGATACCTTCCTTTCAATACATCTTAAAAGAAGTAGAGATTATTTATAATTTATGAATAAAATACAAAAAGAAGAGTGGGCTGCGGTTTTTTTTTCCTTTATCTATTATTTCTGCATACTGTCTGCTTACTATATCATGAGGCCTCTTCGAGACCAAATAGCTGCACAAGTAGGCTCTATTAACTTGCCTCTCTATTTTGCTGCGACACTCATAATGACATTAATTTTGACACCCATTTTTTCTTGGTCGGTATCTAAGTTTTCACGTCCTGTGATCATGCCTTTTGTTTATCTATTTTTTATTGCATGTCAAATGACAATTACTGCTCTATTTCATTATAATTTGCTTTCTACATATATTCTTGGGCTCGTATTTTTTGTTTTTGTAAGTGTGTTTAATTTGTTCGCGGTCTCTATTTTTTGGAGCTTTATGGCAGATATATGGAACGATATCCAAGCAAGGCGTTTATATCCTGTGATTGCTTTAGGAGGAACTTTTGGTGCAATTTCCGGGCCGATTTTTACACACAGTCTTGTTGAAGTGCTTGGGCGCTCCTCTTTATTCCTAATGTCAGCTATTTTTTTGATCGTTGCTATCTTCTGTATTTTGTTGCTTGGTAAATGGGCGGATCGATTTGGGACGAACCGCAATAAAAAAGATAACGAAGCTCCGCTTAAAGGCGGAATGTTTGATGGTCTAAAACTAATTTTTTCAAATGCGTTTATCGCTTCAATGAGCGTGATTATGATCATGAATGATGCTGTAGGCACAATTGCTTATGTGCTAGTTACAGATTATTCGGGATCTGCCTACATCGACGATGCCATATCTCAAATACGTTTTGCTGCCACAATGGATTTTTTAGCAAATGCATTTCAAATATTTGTGCAGTTGACTGTTACAAGATGGTTATTGATACGCTATGGTGCAGGGGCAGTATTTATTGTTTGTTCTAGTGTTGTTGTCTTTCTTTGTTTAGGGATGTCTATTATCAAAGACCCTCTTATGTCTGTTTTTGGCAATATACCTTTTGTTGCGCTTGTTTTAATTATATCAAGAGGCCTTTCTTATAGCATGATCCAACCGGCAAGAGAGACTCTTTATACTTTGGTTTCAAGACAGCTTCGCTACAAAGGAAAAAATGCCATAGATACGGTCGTTTGGAGGGCTGGCGATGTGCTTTCATTACTCATGATCAACGGTTTAAAATTTTTAGGATTTACGCCGGCTCTTTTTGGGCTCATTGCGGCAACATTTGCAGCACTTTCTGGAATAATGGGCTTTAAATTAAGCTCTAAGGCTGAAAAAGGAAAATTTTTATAAAAAAATTTAACTCTTATTTTTATTTAATGTATAAAAAAACATCGAAGAGAGGGAGATCACAGCTGCCACAACTAAAATTAGCTTTGGGGATATGAGAAGTAAAAGTCCGCCTAAAAGACAAATAATTGCATCTCCAAGTACTCTTAAAGACACTTGAGCACCCATAACTTCCCCTTGAATGGAATCTGAAATGGAATTGGATATTTTTACAGTGATTAAAGTCACTCCAAGACCAATGACCAAGCCGCATAAGCCAAACAACGACATCATAAAAAATTTGGAATCCGTTAGAATGATGCCTATTAAAAATAAGGAAAATGCAGCAATGGATACAATAATGGAGATCGATTTTGAATAACGGGAAGAAACAAAAACAGGAAGGCAGCCGTTACCGATAGCAAGCCCCAAACAAAGGATTGCGTTGTAATAAATAAGATCCGATGGATTTAAGCCCCACTTTACAGTAAGATAAACGGGTCCAAACTCATAAAAGATATCGACAGCTATCGTAAAAAAGGTTGAAGTAATCATCAACAACCGTAAACGGTTATTTGAAAAAAGAAGCGAAAATTTCTTGATTAGGTTTAGGCGTTTTAAAAATGATCTTGTTTTTGCAACTGTTTTTAGAGGTTTGTTTTCAATGACAACTACAGAAAGCAGTGTGAGCGCAAAAAAGAAAATACAAATAAAATAAAAGGGCGTTGTTGTCGTAAAACTCTCGTGGATTTCCTTATCTGTCATTAAACCGCCAAGAAGAGGCCCGACAAGATAGGCAATGGATGCTGCCGCATTTATTTTTCCGAATGTATTATGCTTTGATATGGTTGTAAGGTCTGATGCCATAGCTCTTGCAATCGCAATATTACCCTCCATTATACCTGCAATGAACCTACTTAAAATGAGCAAGTAGAGCATTTCCCATTTGATTGCAAAACCTGTAAATAAGTTGCAAAATGCAGTGATAAATAAACTTGTATTAAGGATTTTTTTGCGTCCATAATCATCTGAGAGCGACCCTAGTACGGGAGAGCCAATAAACTGCCCAAAAGGATAGGCTGCAAGCGTGATTCCAAGAAAAAGAGCCCGGCTAAAATCACTTGAGCCTTCCGGCATTATCGAAAATAGCGGATTTAAAAATAGCGAAGGAAAGATCAAATAAGGCATGGAAATGCCTAAAAAACCTAAAAAAACGATAATCAAAATGACTGAAAACTGTCTTTTTTGTGAACCGGCTTCTTCGTCAATGCTATTCATTTTTAATTACCCTTTAATAACTCTTATAAATCAAAAGAGCTTTAAAAAACAGAAAATTCCAAACTTTTAAGGCTCATCGCCAAAAGTAAAGGCATAAGCTGATACTCCCTCTGGAGTTATTAAAGAGACTTTATGACGCCCATAATCTTCTTTTAGATTTAAGACATCGTATTTGCGAGGTTCATGAACTAAAATGTGTCCTTTATCGTCCATGTCAGCTGTATAATATTTGGAAGGTAGAGGCGCATCATCTAGAAAAACAGCTACAGATTGGGCTGTTTTTGAATCCATCACTAAATAAACACGGCTCGCAATAAAATTTAGCTCAAGCGAACTTTCATTATTTTTTGATGTAATGTTTTGTGGGTTAACTAACCAATCTCCTTTGAGTCCTACACGATCTTCTTGAAGCGGAGGGGTATAGGAATAATAATCAATCTTGTCTCGTTTTATGGATAAGCCCGGTTGATAATGAGCAGCCCTTGAGGAACCTAAATAAGTTTCAGGAGTTGTTGGACGTTTTTGAACGATTTTTTCTTCTGATTTAAGAGGAGGCATACCAAGCAAATTGCGGATTGCATTTTCTGTTTCCATGTATTGACCCTCACCAAAATGCACTTGTCTGACAATTCCTTGCTTGTCAATTAAATAGTGTGCCGGCCAATAACTATTACTGTAAGCTTGCCATGTTTTGTAATTATTATCCAAGGCAACCGGATAAAGGATCTGAAAGCGCTCTGTCGCTTTTTTGACATTACCCGCATCCTTTTCAAATTCAAATTCCGGAGTATGAACCCCAATAATAACAAGCCCTTTATCTTTGTATGTATCATACCATTGTTTCAAATAAGGCAAAGTCCGAATACAGTTAATGCAACTATAGGTCCAAAAATCAATCAAAACAACTTTACCTTTTAACTGATCTATCGTTAAAGGGTTGCTATTGATCCATGTTGTAATACCTGCAAGTTCTGGCGCAGGTGCAATTTTAGGTAAGTCGCTGCCTTGTTCTGTTTTTAAATTTTCAAGTTTGTTTTCAGAAAAGATAGATTTTGGCCTTAGTTTATTAAGCTCATTTTGTACAGTCGTGTTATTTTCAATTTGCAAAGTGGGAATATATTTAATTGCAAACTGCTGTAAAGCCACCTCAAAATTAAAGGCTAGACCCACCGCTGTCAAAATCATGAGAAGACCAAAGAATTTTTTAATTTCTTCAGTGTGTTTTGCCAAAGATGGAAATTTGGTGAGTGCTTGATTTCCTCCATACGCAATCAAAAATAATGGAATTCCTGTTCCTAGGCTGTAAGTTAAGGTTAATAGAATAACTTGCAGGGTCACTTGCTGCGTTGCAACAAGCGTTGTGACGGCTGCCAAAATAGGTCCTGCGCAAGGCGTCCATACAAGCCCAAGAGCTCCCCCGAGTAACAACCCGCTCAAAAATCCGTTACTTGTTCCTTTATCTTGAGATTGGAGGTTGGCCCCAAAATTACCAATGGAGGAAGTGATTAAAGCAAACCGATTACTTAAATACGGGAACAACATCACAACACCAAACAAGCCAATGATGATAATTGCAAGATAACGAAGTAAATTGGCTGATATTCCTAATAAATGCACTAAGAAAGTAAGAGCAAGCGTAAAAAAGGCAAAGCTTAGCATTAACCCAATAATTACCCCAAATGCTCTATAACGACCCCTGCCTATACCCGCAGATAAAATTGCCGGAAGAACTGGGAGCACGCAAGGAGATAAAACTGTTGCGATTCCTGCAAGAAAAGTGAAAAAATATAAAAATAACATTTATTTACCGTTTATTTTATGATTACTCTCATAAGTTTCTCAAAATAAAAAGTCTAGTAAAAGTTATCCATATAAAATGATATTGAACTTAGTTTAAAATTGCATCTTGGTCCAACCTACTCCGGGGCTTGCATTGTATTCAAGCTCAAGCATGCAGGATTGAATTTTTATTAGGCAGTCGTTGCGAGTTTTGATTTTCTGATTTTTTGCCTCTTGTTTGTCGAGCCATAATTGCAAGAGCCAGTTGCCAACAAGAGTGGCGACTAAAAAGAAAAAGAAGTCGAAGATATAATTCATTATTACATTACCTGTCATATACATAGCACCAAGAGTAAAATAAGAGTTATAAAAGGCGGTCAAGCCTTCAAGTCCTTGAATAAAAAGAATCTGAGTGAGAGGATTTGAACCTCCGACCCCTTGCCCCCATATGCATTAAGCTAAGATTTGTAGCGTAGGCTTTAGCCTGCGTTTGTTTGCA
>JBEPVN010000083.1:0-10780 GCA_041691015.1 Parachlamydiaceae bacterium
ATTTTAACGTCGCTTCGCTTTGGTTAAAATTTGGTGTGGGCTACAAAATGAGATAAAAAAGATGCAAAAAAGAAAAAATCAACAAAGTCGAGACAGAGACCACAGACAGAGAGGGACTTAATCATTTGATGTGATTTTTCGAAGCGGAAAACAACTCAAAAACAACACCCTAGCCCATAGTGACTGGAAGTCCGATGCGAAGCGACGTGACGACTCAAACTAAAACAATATTTAACATGTATACACTTAAAACAAATATTTGATAAAATAAAGATAGGGATTAAAGCTTAAAAGTTTTTGTTAAAATGAAGTAAATTATCATGGAGGATATTTTATGGATTTATCATCTAGTCATCCCATTCAAAATTCCGGCACAGAAAAACTCCATCAAGCCGCAAAAAACTATTTTTCTCCAGGAAAGCTGTGGAGCGGAAGAAAAATCACAGACAAAGCTCTAGCGGTGGGCGCTGTAGTATCCTATGGGACTGTAGCTATTCTAATTATCATGGAGGGAATTAAACTCGGGACCAGGAAATACGAATCAAGTAAAGATCTCCCTGCAAAATTCACCGAACATGATGACCTGCCGCCTTTTAAGAATCTAAGATCATCCGATCCGAATAATTACACTTATAAAAGCGTCATGGGCATTCAAATGGTTGATTTTTAAAGAGATAGGTATTGTCACCTCCAGTTGATTACCTTTACTTGCCTTATTTTAAAAAGAGAGCGTCCATTGTTAACTGTTGATTAATAAGTTCAATAGAGTGAAATATTTTCTTTCACGCCGTAAGGCGTAATCATTGTAAGAAATATTGTTTTTTTTGTTCCTGTAACTTTTTGGAAAACCTGTTTTTTTCTTTCAAGATCTTTCGCATATTTACCTGTGATCTCATATTAGCCTTTTTTGGCAAATAATACTCAATACTTAGCCAAAAGTCCATAAAAAAGCATAGATATGGCTGATTATACATCTATATCTAGCCATATCTTTTTATTACAACCACTTTACTTTAAATATATTATGTATTTTCTCTAAAGGAAGCTATTGACTACTCTTCTTGAATAAGGCATAGTTTACATCTTAACTTATTATACAAATTTCTAAAGGAAGCTTTCGATGAATGACTTAAAAATGGATTGGCTGACATATGCAAATACAGCGCTTCCAAATGATAAAATTTCTACAGTCGATAGCAAAGACCGTGCCTTAATAATTGAATGGAAAAAAACTACTATTCTTTCTCAAGATCTAGCTGCATTCAAAAAAGACCTCTCCGATCTCGCAGCAGAAAAAATTTCCAAAATCGAGCTTACGTTTTTGAAAGCAAATAGAGAAGCTGCCTCCAGTGAATTATTTCTTAGAGCATGCAAACCTCTACTGGATAATGGAACAGAGAATGCGGATTGGAATGCAATCCAAAAGACAATAGAATCATCCGTGAGGCAATTTTACCTTGCTGATCTTTCTAAATTCGGACCGGATATGATCAAGCCGCTATTAAGCGACCTATTTTTTTGCGTTACAGCTACAAGACCTGGTGAAAAAGAACCTCAAGGCTTGCTTTTATTCTCTGTTA
Source organism: Parachlamydiaceae bacterium (assembly GCA_041691015.1). Lineage (GTDB taxonomy): Bacteria > Chlamydiota > Chlamydiia > Chlamydiales > Parachlamydiaceae > JBBSJT01. The sequence goes on from JBEPVN010000083.1 coordinate 1,581, forward strand.
CTCCTGCTTTGCCTTTTGGGGATGTGAAGGTCATCAATTTCTTTATGAGGGAAGAGAGCTCAAGCAAAGATCTACAGAATGTCCTCATGGGGATTATTTTTAAAATACTCCCGCAAACAAAACGCATTTTCCTCTTTGCCAGGCCAACCGATTCTGAAACTTTAGAAATGTATCATGCTATGGGCTTTAGAAAGGATGAAAATCCTTTTCAAGACTTAAATCATACAATCAACTCATCTTATATGACTTCTCTAGAATATAGAATCGAGAATTCAAAAATTCTTCAATAGGAATATTAAAAATAAAAAACCCTGAAATTAGCTTTAAGGCAAAATTTCAGGGTTTATAGCTACTTCAAAGATTGTGGCTTATTGGCCGACATTCCATCTAATGAAATTAGTCACTTGTAATTGCTTACCGTTTTCTTTTCCATGTTGTTTGACAAGCTCTTCAACTGTAATCTGATCATTTTTGATGTATTTTTGGTTAATCAAACATACCTGATCATAATAAGCTTTTAGTTTGCCTTCGATGATTTTTTCCATCATGTTAGCAGGCTTGCCTTGCATTTGTCCGGCTGCAATGTCTTTTTCTGCTGTAATAATGCTCTCTGGCACTTTTTCAGCTGATAGATATTCTGGAGACGCTGCTGCAACATGCATTGCGATATCTTTTGCCAAAGCTTCTTCACCGTTACTACCTGTAATTTCAACAAGAGTCACAAGCTTACCGCCTTGGTGCGAATAAGTCGCAATTGACTTGTCAGAAACCTTGGCAATTGTGATAAAGCGTTTAATTTGGATATTTTCTCCAATTGCCTGAACAATTGTTGCACGGTATTCATCATTTGTCAATGAAGGATCTTTTTTAGATTTTTGGCTTAAAAATGTTTCTAAAGAAGATGGATTGCTGTTTGCAATATCTTCTGTGATACTTTTAAGGAAATCTTGGAAACGATCGTTTTTTACAACAAAGTCTGTCTCTGCATTGACTTCAACAATTGCGATGCGGTTATTATTTTCATAAACTCCGATCATGCCTTCGTTTGCAGTACGACCCTCTTTCTTAACAGCAGATGCCATGCCGGCTTTACGAAGATTTGCAATAGCAAGCTCCATATCGCCTTTAGCTTCTTCCAAAGCTTCTTTGCATTTGCCCATGCCAACGCCTGTGCGCTCACGTAACTCTTTGATCATTGTTGCTGTAATTTGCACTGACATATGATTAGTCCTTGTTCATCATTTCAATTTTGTCTTCTTCAACGCGAAGACGAATGCTTTCTTCTTCGTCCATATCTGCTTCATCGCCTTTGTTAAATGAAACTCTCATCTCGTTTTTCTTGTCTACAATTGCTTGCGCAAGTGTTTGCAAGATCAACTTAATGCTTTTTAGAGCATCATCATTACAAGCAATGACGTGTTGGATCGGGTCAGGATTACAATTCGTATCGACAAGGGCCATCACAGGAATGCCAAGTTTGTTAGCTTCAGAAACAGCCAAATGCTCTTTGCTTGGATCTACAACAACAACTAAGCCAGGAGCTTTTCTCATTGTGCGGATACCGGAAAGTGTTTTGTCCAGTTTAATTTGATCTTTTGTCAAAAGCGATAATTCTTTTTTAGTCAAATGATCTGCTTGTGTGGAAATGCGTTTTTCAATGACTTCCAATTTTTTAACAGACTGACGGATTGTGCTTAAGTTAGTAAGCATGCCCCCAAGCCAGCGTTCGCACACATAAAATTCATCGCAAAGCTCTGCAAGCTCGCGGATAACCACTTTAGCTTGCTTTTTAGTGCCAACAAAAAGGATTGTTTTATGTTGAGCGACAACTTCTTGAATAACTTCAACAGCAGCGCGTACTTGCTGAAGAGTTTTTGCAAGGTCGATGATATAAATTCCGTTGCGAGCTTCAAAAATGAAACGTTTCATTTTTGGATTCCAACGGCGAGTCTGATGCCCAAAATGAGCGCCAGCTTCTAATAATTCTTTAATGGTAAGAGGTTGATGTGCCAAGCCTTGTCCCTTTATTTTGACGACGGCATCCAATCCTATAGACTGGATTTCGGTCTTGGTTAATAATAATGATAGATTTCAAATTAAATCTATCTAGTTTAATTTTTATAAAATTATACCCAAGCAAATCCAAGAACCTCTTGTTTTTTTAAGTTTTATCTTAAAATTTAACAGGTTGTTGAATTTGCTCGGGTATAAAAAGCGCCTGGTCAGAATCGAACTGACGCTAGTAGCTTGGAAGGCTACAGTTCTACCATTGAACTACAGGCGCAGACAGTATGCTTTATGTTTTAAGTGACAATTATGTAAATATTCGATTTTTTTTGCAACCATTTTTTATATTTTTTCGAATTTTTCTTGAAATATACTTCTACAGGGTACACACTGAAGGTTAAAAAACATACCCTGCAAAAAAATGACATCAAATCGAAAACGCTATTACAGACCGGAAATAAGCAGCCTAAACATCTCTCAGAAAGCAAATCGCATTTTGAATATCGTTCTTCTTTCCTTGATATTAATTCTTTTAAGAATCTGGTTTTTAAGCGTTGTTCAGTACGATGAAAAAGTCGAAGAGTCCAAAAAACCGCAAAGAAAAGTTGTCATGGAGCCTGCAAAAAGAGGCACCATCCGCGATCGTTTTAATATTCCTCTTGCGATCAACAAAATTCAATACCAAGCGACAGTGGTCTACTCGGAAATCCTCCAAATTCCATCTGTTATTTGGGAAAAAAATGAAGCTGGTAAACTAGTTAAGCGTTTTAAACGAAAAGAATACATTACAAATTTATCCAACCTTTTGGGGCTTGAGCTCCAATTGGATCCATCACGGATTGAAGACTTAATTTATTCCAAAGCCTCCTTTTATCATCAATTTCCGTTTATCATTAAAGATGAAGTGGATGAAAAATGTTATTACCGTCTGAAAATGCTTGAAAAAGATTGGCTTGGAATTCACGCGCAGTGTGTGCCAAAAAGACATTATCCAAAAAATCATGTTGCGGCAGATATTCTTGGCTACATGGGAGCTATTAATCGAAAAGAGTATGAAACAATCATGCAGGAAATTAAAAGCTTGGCAGATTATATCAAAGAATATGAATCGGGGGACTTAGCCGATCTGCCGGAGGGAATTGAGAGTCATGATAGGGCCATTCTTCGGCTGAAGGAACTTGAAGCTAACGCTTATACAATCAATGATTATGTCGGAAAAATGGGTGTGGAGGGTTTTTTTGAAGACCATTTAAGAGGCTATCAGGGAAGAAAAAGCTTTTATTCCGATTCAAGAGGCAATTTTTTGCGAGAGCTACCCGGAAAAACAACTCCCCTATCTGGAATGCGCTTACTTTTGACGATTTCTGCGGAATTACAAGAATTTGCAGAAGAGCTTTTAACAAAAAACGAAACTATTCGGTCGGCAGTACCTTCAAATAGAATAAAACAGACGCTTTTGTCCCTAAGACAGCCTTGGATTAAAGGAGGAGCAATTATTGCGATCGATCCAAATAACGGGGAAGTGTTCGCTCTTGCCTCATACCCAAGATTTAATCCAAATGATTTTATCTCGTCTGGAAATCCTGCACTTAACAAAGAAAAGCAGTCAAATATCAATCGCTGGTTTGAAAGCGAATCCTATATCGCAGAAATTTGGGATCAGAAAAGACCCTTGGAACGCGAGCGTTTTGACAATAAAAAAGAAATTTTCTTTGAAGAAAAGCGCCCTATGGACTTAAAAAATTATCTCGACTTCATCCTCCCAAAAACAAACGATGCCTACCGCGAAATTACAAGGCTCGATACTTTGGATAAATCCATAGCAATACAGCAAAATGCGCAAAATCTCATTTTGTTAAGCGGACAAGAAAATGCTTATTTTGCAATGAATGCTCTATACAATGATGAAAATCATGAAACCCATAAACCTTTGAAGAATGAAGAATTAAAATATTTTATTGAAACAAACTACAAAAAAAATGCTGATGAAATCTCAAAAATAAAAAAAAATTTAGATCCCTATTTTTCTTCTATAAAAAGTAATTACGACAAAGTATTGCTTGCTGATTTATGCAGATTGCTTGTTCCGGCCCACTTATTTTCTGAATCCTTGATCCAAGAAGTCGGCAAAGAAAGCATCTCTTCTTATAGGGATGTTTCAGCCTCCATGAATACAGTCACGGAAACTGTGCGCTCCATGACAAAAGATTTATTTCACACACATGCTTTTTTAAAGTGGAGAGCCGAATTTGAAAAGCCCTACTTAAAAGAAAAAAGACTGCAGGAAAAAATCGCCAAAAAACATCAAAAACCCTATATCGAATACTTTGATGCAGAAGAGCGACAGATGTTCCAAGCCTTTTGGCAAGAACATCACCTAAATCTGACAATGGCCTTTTTAACCGGTCGCAACAAAAAATCAGCAATCGAGCTAAAACCCTATCTTGATCATTTTAAAAAATGGCACAAGGAACTTAAAGATGGATTGCATGAGGATTTGTCCTGGTATTTGAGCTATTTCACATTAAAAAATTCTGTTTCAAAGATTAGACTCGAATTAATTTCAGGGTATCTTAAAACTTTAAGAAGCTATTCAGATTTAACAAGACCTCTTCTTGGCTCCTACCGCTACTTAAGAAAAGAAAGCGATGGAAAACAACTTGAAAAACACTTGGCAGCAGCTTTTTATCCAAAACCTGGATTTGGTTATTGCAGATCGCAAGGTTATCGGCAATCAACGACCCAAGGGTCGATTTTCAAACTCGTCACAGCCTATGAAACTTTGATACAGCGCTACAATAAGCTCGATCCGCAAAATCTAAACTTTAAAAATTTAAACCCGCTTGATATTGTTGATTCGACACACCGTCATGGAAAAGATATTTCACTAGGGTTTTTTCACGATGGAACCCCCATTCCAAGACTTTATAAAGGAGGAAGACTCCTTAAGAGCTCAAGAAACGGCATTGGTCAGATTGATTTGATTAAAGCAATAGAAACATCTAGCAACCCCTATTTTTCCCTTCTTGCAATAGATTGCTTAAATTCCCCGGACGACTTATCAAAATGCGCCAAGCTTTTTTCTTTTGGCAATAAAACAGGCATTGAACTCACCCATGAGCTCTCCGGAAAAGTGCCGGACGATATTAGTTATAACCGTACAGGTCTATATGCCATGGCAAATGGACAGCACAGTTTGATTGTAACGCCTCTTCAAACCGCCGTATTTTTATCCTCTCTTGCAAATGGAGGCAAAGTCTTTAAACCAAGTATTGTAAAAATGAGAGTTCAAAACAATTTGGAAACAAACAAAAATGTCGTCGTTCCAACGCTCCCAAAAATCCAAAGAATCGTATTTATGCCAGAAATTATTCGGGGTATGCTTTTGGAAGGAATGAGGCTTATTGTACAAAAGCAGACAAAAGCGAATTTAGCAAACTTGACAAGACTTTATAAAGACTATCCGCAAGCGATTCGCAGTTACGTTGCAATTAAAGATCAGTTCATCGGAAAAACAAGTACCTCTGAGTCTACAGAAAACTTAAATCTTGATTTGGATCACGGCACAAACCTCTACACCCATATCTGGTTTGGCAGTATTGCTTTTCATTCAGACTTGCAAGGCCTATCAAAAAACGCAATTGTTTTTAAAGACAGTGAAGGACGTCCAGAGCTTGTTGTTGTGGTCTATTTAAAATATGGCACTTTTGGATGGGAATCAGCTCCGGTAGCAGCGGAAATGGTGCAGAAATGGCGCGAAATCAAATCCAGGCACTAAATTTACACCTTAATCTTGAAATGTTCAATTTGAATCCCCATTTTTTTTGCAAACTGCTCTGTCGTTGCAGAAAAAACCGACCAACGAAGGAAATGTGATGCGTCGCATGCAGATTCAACCTCACAATAATCATTCGATTCCCAAAATAAAACAGGAATACCCTGTTCTATAATTCTTTTTTTTATGGTAAATAGAAATTTTAGATGACCATTTGGTTTAATTATTCCATTTTGGTCGCAATCATAAGATTTTCTGAAACTATCGCTTTCAAACTCTTTTTGTTCAATAAGTGAGAGTGTGTTCATATTTAAATAAGTAAAAAAAGCAGTAAACATCCTTAACTGCAAACTTAACGCGTGCTTTATCAAGATGTCCATTTGTAAAGGTTTGACTTCCCTGCAGCGGCTCCATTTAAAAAAACCGGCTTCTTGATTTGGTCCAAAGGCTTCTCCATTTAAACGAAAATGATTAATGCTTTCTGTTTCAAAAAGATTAAGGTGGTTTTTTGCAATAATAAATTTGTCGACTAAAACTTCAACTGCATAAGAGGATCGAAAATTGCCGTATTTTTTTTCACCCGTGGATAAAAAGATCGGATTATTTGGATTCCATGAGATCTTCAAATTATTGGAAATCAATCGGTAATCTTCGTATTTGGCATGATTTACCAATGCTACAGGTTCTTTGTGATGCATGATCACTTGTGTTTTATATCTCAAAAAACTGGCATTTTGAAATTCAAAGGTGAAAGTATTTTTTCTGATGAACGAAATAAAATTATTATTCTTCACAAGGCTCAATATAAAATTAATTTGAACTTCATTATAGTTGCATTCTTTAATTTCATCTTTTAGGACAACTCTTATGAATTCGTGATAAAAATGTTGAGGGTTTTTCTCTGTAATCTCAAAAAAAATCTTTGAAATTTTTGCCACTGTAAGCATTTTTTCCTCCGGAGGAAGAAAATTGCAAATGGTAAGCAAAATTTCAGGCGGCAAACCCGTTAATCTATCTGTATTTTGACTTGAGTTCATATATTTCTTATAGATTTTTTTCCGGAATTTCTCTATGATTAATTTAATTTTTTACTGCTGACTTGGATACTTAAAGATTAATGTGCCATCGACGATATTTTTCTTATTAAGGGATCTTGACGCTAAAGGAATTGCTTCATTTTAGTTTATTATAATGAATTTGAACTTTAGGAAACGAACCCACGTGTATATACACAGTTGATAAGCCGCCTCTTTAAACCCTCTCAGCAGTTTTTATCACCATAAGTCTTAACTACTTCTAAACAAAACTTAATTGCCCAAAACGCCTTACAGCCCAATGCTAAGGCATCCATAGTTTTTTTGCGTAAAAGATTAAAAACAATTTATTTTTTAAAAAAATAAATTTAAATTATTTACTTTTAAATTCTGTGCAGCCATAACTTGGTATAATGAATTTTTTACCAAAAGAGCTACACATATGACGGCAATTATTAACCGCAGGGTGAGGTATATTTACTTATTTCTCATTTACTTTTTTGTTATATTCATTGGAGAACTTGAGGGAACGATCATCAATGTAGGTCTACCTCCAGCCAGTATTCAAGCTGCTATTAATAGTGCAGTTGATGGTGATACAGTCCAGCTTTCAGCCGGCACTTATGTTCAGGAATTTCAGGTAATTTCAAAAAGTATCGATATAATTGGCGTGGGGGAAGATGTTACAATCGTTCAATCGCCTGGACCTTTAACACATCTGACCCAAAGTTTTACATTTAACGCAATAAATTATTGGTGCATTGCAATGATTGACAATCAAGCAGCTCCGACCCCACACACAGTGAATATTAGCGATCTGACAGTCGATGGCGATAATCAGCAAGATACTTCTATTCCACCCTTTTATGGTAATTCCAATCGTTTTTTTGCTATTGGTTATCATAATGCAAATGGAACGGTTCAAAATGTTCACACGACTAATACCAAACAATCTGTCAGTTTTAACGAACTTGCAGGTGGTGGCATTCTCAATGCCTCAAATAATGGCAATGTGACTTTTAATGTCACCGATTGCCTAGTTGATTTCTACCAAAGAGCTGGTATTGATTGCCGAGGATCCACTCTAACAGCTACTATTTCAAATAATGTTGTTAACCGCGGTTATGTTTTAACTCCGAATACTTCAACAGCTGCTCCAAATGGCATCCAATTTAACTTATCCGCAGGCGGATCCATTTTAAATAATCTAGTATCTGAAAATATTAGTACAGTTTCAGGAGCTGCCTCTTCTGGAATAATTATTTTTGGGACTCCTCCAAATGTTGTCGTGTCAGGTAATACAGTGAATGACAATGATGTAGGAATTGTTTGCATAAACTGCGGAAATAATCTTTTGGTCAGCAATAATTCACTTAATTTTACAATAACCCCAGGGGTTAATCCCGCTGAAGGAATTTTAATTCAAGAGCCACTTGGAGTGACAACAATTACATCCAATGTGATGGACAATATTACCAATGTCAATATGGATCTTATTTCTTCTACTGACCAGCCATTTAACCTTATGAATAATCAATTTATCGGCAGCCAAACCGGACTGCTCGTAGTTGGTATTACAACTGACGGGCCTATTGTTACTATGGACTCTGATTCATTCACGGGAACTGCCGGATATTATATACAAGAAGTCGATGCGCCAAATGATATTTGGCCTTCTACTGCGACAGTTACGTTTGATGGTTTGCTATCTGGGCATATGACTTTTGCAGAATTTCAATTTGTACTTACCAAAATCTTCGATAAACATAATGATCCGGCTTTGGGCCTAGTCCTCGATTTTATACCCCCATCTCCGCCAACTCTCATTAGCATTAATCCATCTTCTGGACCAGAAACAGGAGGCACTATTGTAACTATAACAGGAACCAATTTTATAAGCAGTAACACTCAAGTTTTCTTTGGAGCAATTTTAGCAACTAACATTATCGTTGTTTCGGATAATGAAATTTTGGCAACAGCCCCACCGGGTGTTGGTACAGTAGACGTAAGTGTGTCTACCCCATTTGGAGTTACACCTATAACCCCTGCAGATTTATATACATATTTAGTGCCCTCCAATTCTCCATTACCACCATCAAATTTCATAGGTTTGCTCAGAAAAAACAAATTTCTCAATAGAACAGAGTACATTCTTCAAGCCACTTGGGATGCAAGTCCTTCGCCAAATGTCATTCTTTATCGCATTTATAATGGCACGCGTTTAGTTAAGGAAGTATCAGCTTCTGGACCATTAGTATTTGTCACATGCCTTCGGAATAAACATTCTGCTAAAAACTATGAAATCGCAGCTGTGAATTCAAATAATTTAGAAAGCAATCATATTACAATAGAGATTATCCATGAATAAATTCTGTCTCTTATAC
>JBEPVN010000084.1:0-10622 GCA_041691015.1 Parachlamydiaceae bacterium
CACAGAGGGACTTAATCATTTGATGTGATTTTTCGAAGCGGAAAACAACTCAAAATTAACACCCTAGCTAAAGGCAACGCCCTTAAGTAGAATTAATTTAAATCGGCAGGCGATCAGCCTGCTTCTAAGGTAATAAATCCATTAACAAAACATAAAAAATGTCCGAACTATAGTGTCACATGCGCGGCAGGGAAAAAGCAAATAATTACATGCATGTTTTAGGGAATTATCAAAGCTAAGAAGTTTTATATGAATCTTGGATCGGTCTTTTTGATGATGACACTGACATTTTTTTGATTAAAACCTTTATAACCCTCTCGCCTTTGAAGATTTTCAAGGTGACTGCCGACTGCCCCATATTGTAGGAATTTATCCTTTGTTTCTTTAGAAATGAATTTCTTATTGAAGAGGTTTTCTACAATTCTCGGATTTACGCGCCAGATTTCTCCTGCCGTAAAGGCTTGTCTCAAAAATGGAAAAGAGCTGAATGGTTGCATCATTCCAACCCCTAGATGATTGAGATCTGCTGTCAATTCATCAAACAAAAATTGCGCTTCCAAATGATGCATTCCGGCCTTTAAGATCGAATCACCGTGGAGTGTGCACCATAGACCGATTGTTCCAAGCGACTCAATTTCTGGCAAGGGATGATTAGCAAAATCAATCTCTATTTCATTAGGATCGAGATCCACATCCAAAAAAAGAACAAGATTGCATTTTGGGTTTTCCATGATCTGTGCGCCCCATCCAGCTTCTTTTCCTGCGTAATAACGCTCTCTGCAGTGGAATCCGAGCATTTCAAACAACCTAACAAGTTCAGAAAACCTTTTTCTTGAAGATCTAAAGGTGTGATGGTCATGATTTGCCCATCCCATGCCGAGACGATCTTGTCTATTTTTTTGTAACTGTCCTGCCATATTTTTTGCCTGCCAATATTTTCGCTCAACAGTCAAGACTATCCAAGCTGCCAAATCAGCTCCAACCATATGGATAATCTCTTCTGCGATTTTTAGCGTGTGATGCATGCTTTCAGCCTCATCCTGCATAGCTCTTGGTCTTGTCATCCATTTTTCTTCAGCTAGACGATATTTTTCCTCTGCTGCGGCATCTAAAATAACAGGTTGCATAGTAAGAGTGCCCCGTCTTTCAACAACTATCAAAGAGACTTCGTTTTCAGTAATAACAGTAGCTTTTCTGTATCCGCTCAAAAGTGTGCCTTCAATGAGTGCATAGATGCCTCTCACATTTAAAAAATCGGCAATGCTCTCAACAGAGACCGCAATATCAATAATTGGAAGAGAAGATGCATCCTTAACTACAATACGAGGTAGTTTCGCTCCCGGATGATGATAGACCCTTGATGTGCTGTAAGTCTCTTCAAGGACAAACCCTGATTCTTCCAAATCTTTTTCAAATGTATCAGAGTGTGTAACGCTCACATGATCAAGCCAATCAAATAATCTCGTACTGGTATGTTTTTCAAGATCTGTAGAGAGATCTTTAATGAAAGGATTGAGCCTCATACCTTCGTTTAAAACCGACAGAACAAGATTTTCAGCTTTTGGCTGGCATTCCCACATAAAAGTATTTTGGCTCATGGATAAAATCCTCATTTTCTTTTCTTTAGAGTTTGTATGTATAAACGAATTTTTAAAGAAATGGCAAGTAAAAAAACAATAGGAGTATTATTGATCGGTTAAACAGAATCATTCGCCGTTTGCAATTTTTTTTGCCATGCGTCCGAAAATAAAGTAATGAAACGGCCACAAACTATACCAATAAAGCCTGCCAAAAAGACCCCGTGGCCTAAAAGTTGCTGTCTGCACTAAATCATACCCTGTTTCCTCAGGCCCTTTTTGGCAATCCCGTCTCACAATCTGAAACTCAAGCCAAGCATCTCCTGGAACTTTCATCCCTGCAAGCAAAATCAAGTGCCTATTTTTCTTGTCTGCTTTGATGACCCTCCAAAAATCGATCGAGTCCCCCACTTGAATCTCTTTTGGATTGCGCCTGCCGCGGTTTAGGCCAACACCGCCTACAAGCTTATCCATCAATCCCCGAATTTTCCAGGCAAAGCCCATGGCATACCAGCCCCTTTCTCCACCTATCGACCAAAAGTTTTCCAAAACCTTTTCAGGATCCCCTTTGATCGCTACCACTTGCCGATCAAACAAGACTCCAAGCTTTGGCACTTCAATATATTTTTGAATGTCCGGATCCGTGGACTCGATTTCCCAAGAATCCATCCACGTGGAAGTGACTTCATTTTGTTCAATATTTAAAAAGCTAAGTTCTATTGATTCTTTAAAATTTAAACATCGATGAGTAAAAAGCTTTAAAATACGACTATCAGTACAATCTGTGTCCATTTGCATGCTTTCTACAAGATAGGAGGCAAGTGAAAATTTTACTGATGTTACAAAAACAAGCCAATAAGAAGAAAGCCGCGGCGTTAAGACAGGAACTGTAAAAATGTAGCGTTTTAAGTGACGAATGTCAGCAAATTGTAACAGAACTTCCTTAAATGTTAACACATCGGGGCCACCTATATCAAAAGTTTCATTTAAAGCAGCAGGATGCAGGATCACAGCTTTTAGGTAATAAATGACATCCCTTACAGCAATCGGTTGGCATTTGCTATGGATCCATTTTGGAGCTACCATGATAGGGAGTTTTTCGACAAGATCCCGGATGATCTCAAAAGACGCGCTCCCGGCACCCATGATAATGCTTGCCCTTAATACAGTTACAGGGATATGGCTTTCCTTCAAAATATTTTCGACCATGAGACGTGATTTTAAATGCTTGGAAAGATTTCCCTCATGTGTGATCCCGCTTAAATAGATGATTTGTTTTACGATGCTAAATTTTAAGGCATTCACAAAATTTGTCGCAACCTCTGCCTCTAACTTGCCTAAATCACTCATAATCTCACTCATCGAATGCATGAGATAATAAGCGACATCCAAATCTTTTGGCAAGTCTTTCAAAGCTGACTTATTTTGAAGATCACCAAAGATAATGTTTAAACGCGGAAGTTCGCTTAAAAAAATCGATGTTCCTCTAATCCTGACAAGGGCATACACTTCATGCCCCTCTTCAAGGAGTGCCATGATCAATCTTTTGCCGATAAAGCCTGTGGCACCTGTCACTAATATTTTTTTCATTTAATTTGCTTTTATTTGAAAGATTTCATATGTTTAAAAAACTTTGTACATCTCATACAGGAAAATTATGGAATTAGGTTATAGTCCCCTCGGAAGTAAAACACACTATCTTTATATTCCTCATCTTTATCCAAAAAACCCCTCTTATTTTCAAGCAATAAAACCAGAAACTGTTTTAACATGCGATGAAATGCACAAAACTCTTAAAGCAAGAAAGATTGCAGATATTACTTTTGCAGATACTCAAGATGCATTTCACGTAACAAATTTTATACGCGTAGGCATTTTAATCGTAATATTCCTGCTTGTCTTTACCGTAGCTTCCTCGTTTTCTTTAAAAAAATTACCTGCAGGACCAGTAGATGAGTGCGAGGTTCCCATATACGCACACAATATAAATACCGGAATTACTGACATATATAACCTTAAAATTCCTTGTAGAATGCATGCACTTCTAGAACATGATTTTTCGCGCTTTAATATTTCAGAAATCCCCCTTATCTTAACAGCTGTTTCGGTTTGTAGTGCTGTTCTAACAATTTTTGCATATCGCGTTATTATTCCCGCTTATAGAACTCAAAAGCATAATTTCTTAGCTCATCGATTTAATGCGAACATGGATTTATACAAATGTCGGTTATCCTATGTCAGTGACATAAATGCTGAAGTGCCGGCGCGAGATGTCGGTATTATCTTTCCATACCTTACAGATAAGCAGTTGACATTACTTACTTTTTCAGCGTTAAAACATGCAAGACATTACTGGAAGTCATTATTTATAAAAAAATTAGACGCTTCTCTTTTTTCAAAAAAACAGCTTTGCATCTGGAGATCATTTCACAATATAATGGAAGCATCAAAAGAAGAACTATCACTTATCTTAAAAAATAAATTTTATGTACAAGTTATCGGAGGCGATCCAAAATATTTTCAATTTCTTATTCGAGCTCTAAAACCTTTGAACAACGAGCAAATAGCTGATTTTAGTAAAATCCTAAAAAATCAGGTGTTGGCTGAAGCTGCCGCCTTAAAGCTAAAACATGAATTCAAATCTATTGTCAGGGATGTGGCACATGGCAAAAAATTAACTGTTGAAATTGAAAAGAGATTTGGAAAAGGAAAATCTGTTTCAGAAGCAGATTTAGAACCTGAAATGAGATACATAAACCAATTAATGAGAACCGGGAAACTAAAAATTAAAAATGTTTTGGAAGCTTTGGAATTTCTGATCCATGGTAAAGATATGGAAGAACTCCCGCTTGAAAATTATATTATAGAAAAATTTTCAGACCTTTTGAAAGAAATAAATCTCAGATCCATTTTGGAAATGGTCGTAGCAAATCAATTGAATGGTTTGAAGTTAAGGATTGATGAATATTTAGAGCTGAATTTTACAGAACAACCTATCAAAAGTGATGCCGAATTCAAGGAAAACTATTTATTAAGCATCAAATACGATCTAACGCTTTATAAAAATGCTCTCCTTGAGTATTTCTCAAGGTTAGTTTCCAATTTTCTTCCTAATATAAATACGCTCTCAAAAAAAACTATCGACATCGTCAATTTATGTGAACTGCTTTTTGATAGCGTGACAACCTTAAAGTTTCTATCAATTTTAGAAAATAAAATTAAAGATATCTTGGAAACAAATCCGAAGTATATCGAATGTCTTTACTTACAAGCGCTAAGTGACAACAACAAATGGCTGCTTTTAGTCATAAAAGAAATTTTTAAAGAAGATCCTGATACTTTCATCGATCATTGGTCGATTCTACCAGGTGACTTTTTGGAAATAGAAGTCATAGAAACTTAAAAAAAAAGTAAAAATATCAAAGGAAAAAAATCATGTCTCTTTCTCCTTATGCTCCCATCTCATTCTTGCAAAGGACAGAAATTTTTCTTTCTGTTGAAGATCTGGAACCAAATTTTAAAAGGAAAAGAATTATCCTGATTAAACCAAAGGATTACAATTGCAGCTTCAATAAAATCTGGAAAACAGTTTGTTTAATCGCGCTCTTTGTAGGGATTTTTTGTGCGGTAGGGGGATTTTTAGCAATTTCGCAACATGAAGCTTATCTTGACCATACCAATGACGTGATAACACCTTATAAAGCTCTTGAGGTATCAAAAGTTTCGTTTTTTAAAGAAACCTACAAAAATTTTTTAACAGAGGATAACATGTGGGTGGATCATACCAAGGATACCGTTATACCACGTTATGAAACAGCTCTAAAAGCTTTTGTCCCTATTGCAATCCTTCCGCTTATGTTAACGCTTCTCTGCTGGAAAATCACACATACGGTTAGCAATTATTCCCTTTTACAAAAAAAACAACGCTTAGATGATTTGAATGTTTTACTCCAATGCCAAAAGAAAGCTGGCAATAAAACTAAATTAAGTAAAACTTGTCTAGATGAATTGATCCAATTAAATTTTTTAACAAATAAAAACTTAAAAAACTTAAGCTTTTCACAGATCAAACATATCAGAAAAACTAATAATGCCCTCTTTACATCTCTTTATGATAATCAAAAATTATCTACCTCACAAACCGTTTATTGGCAACTATTGGATGAACTTCTCAACCTTGTAGAAGATTTGTCATTAGCGCTTAAGGTTGAAGTTTATCTCTCTCTTATTGATAGTGAGCCAAGAATCATTGAAACTTTAATTCAGGAACTAAAGCCGGATCAATTGACAGATGCTGTTCAAGATATATTAGCAGCAATTATAAAATTATTTTCCAGGGATCTTTCAAGACTTGAGATGATGAGTGATTTGAAAAAAATAATCCTGTATGTTAATAAAGAAAAATGTTCTCTTAAAAAAGCTTACCTTTACATTACAAAGCAGTATATAGAAGATTGCCTCATCGAATTTAATATACAAGATAAAAAGATGACCATACATTCTGGTCTCCTATGCCCTGCAAGCGAGTATTTTAGAGCAATGCTCAAAAAAAATACATTAAATAAAATTAAAATTTTAGTTATTGATGAAGACCAAATGGCCTTTCAACTCATTTTAGAATACTTAAAAACAGAAGATTTAAATGTGGATGCATCCAATTGTGAGGCATTACTCGATGTATGCGATAAATATTTATTTATTCAGATTCAAGAACTGATTCAAGCCTCGATGTGCCATCATATCGATCATTATTTAAAAAAATTTTGCCTTGAAAAACTTTTGGAATTAACCAACCGGTTTCATTTGACAGCATTAAAAAATGGCATCGATGAAAAAATTTTTGCAGATACACCTTCCTTTTTCTCTCAGGATTTTTTGAAAAAATTGGATATTTGCATCCAATACAGTCTTCAAACTTCATATGAGTACTTACTAGATCCTCTTTGGAATGATATGGGAAGTTTTTGCAAAGATGCAAATTTTCCAAAACAACTCTTAAGAACTTTTAAGGTGGCTCGCTTTCCGGTTATTGATTATTTCAACAAATTTTTAAGTTTGCTTGAAAAAAATCCCTTACTTTTAAAAGCTCTATGGGATGAGGCGATCGTGATGGAAATGGATATAATTTTGGATTGGATTAATAAGTTTTGCGAAAACGAAAAAAATATGCATATTGTTTTTAGCTCTTTTAAATTGCCCCCTGTTAATGACAGCATAAAATTTAGTCGCAAAGCTTTGGAAAATTTGGAAGATACTGAACTTAAAGAAATTGTGTAAAACAAGAGAAATTAATTATGGAATTACCTTACAGCCCTATAAAAAGTTCAACATATACTCTTTATTTCCCATGCCTCTATCCAAAAACCCCCTCTTATTTTCAAGCAATAAAACCAGATGCTTTTTTAACATGCGATGAAATGCACAAAACTCTTAAAGCAAGAAAGATGACTGATATTACTTTTGAGAAGGCTCAAGAGGCTTTTGAGGTTAAAAATCTTATCATCCCTGGATGGGTCTCGGCTGTCACCCTACTTTGCTTTTCTATTGCAGGAAGTCTTTTGCTACAAATAATTCCAGAAGGCCCATTAAAAATTTGTGAAAGAGGCGAGTATCTCTTAAATCTTGATACAAGAAATACTGAGTGGGTTAAACTTCGCTATCCTTGCATCCTGCCAGATTATGTAAAGCATAACATTTTTTCGATTGGAACTTTTGATTTTTCTGAAATTCCACTTTCCCTATGTGTCATAACAGCTGCCGCCATTGCCCTCACTTTTTGTGCTCATCGTTTTGCCGTCCCCTTATATAGGCAAAAGAGACACAACGCAAAAGTTTTACGCTTCAATGCCAATTTGGATTTTTATATGACCCGTTTATCCTACGTATGCAATCATGAAGCTGAAGTGCCGCCAAAAGATATCGGCTTTATTTTTCCCTATTTAAAAGATGAACAACTACTCTTACTCAATTTCTCTCAGCTAAAACAAGCAAAACATTATTGGGAACAAATATTTACAGTAAAATTGGATGCGTCACTCTTTTCTGAAAAGCAACTTCTTGTTTGGAGATCGTTTAAGCAATTGCAAAAAGCTTTCCATGAATCTCCACAAAGAGTTTCCCTGCTGTTAAATGTCAAACATTACAAAAAAATTATAGGAAGCGAGCCTAAATATTTTCAACATCTTGTTAGAACGCTAAATCCGTTAGATGATGAAAAAATTGGTATTTTCACCAATATCCTTGAAAAACATGTATTAACCCCATCTACTGCCTCAAAGCTTAAAAAACAATTTAAACAGATTGTGAAGGATGTCGCTTGTGGCAAAAAATTAACTGATGCAATCTTTAAGAGCTTAAAACCATTAGAAACAAGTCTTCAAATAGAGACACCTTTTTTGCATCCGGTAGTGGCAGTGGCCCGAGTTTTAAAAAGAGGCAAGATCAAATTGCAAAGCAATGTCGAGGCTTTCGAATACCTAAAATCTACAAAAAGCTTCGAGCCTGTTCGAAATGTGTTTGAAAATTATCTGATAGCACATTTTTCATCCTTTGTCCAAGAAAAAGACCTGGAGTCGATTTTAGATGAAATCGAAGAAGATGGATTATACGTGTTTAAATCCAAAATTGATCGCTATCTCGGACTTATGTGGAATCTTAGTAAGGAATTTGTGAGCATTGAAATATTCGAAGAAAAATATTTATTGAGTGTCAAACAGGATTTGTATCGATTTAAGAAGGCTTTATTTGAATGGTTAAAAGTGAATATATCTTCAATGCAAATGTTAAAGCCAAAAAAACTTCTTGATATTGCCCATTTATGCGAACGCCTTTTTGATCCAAACATGACTTCCGAATGTCTATTAATTTTACAAAATAAAATTAAAACATATTTAAATAAATATCCAAGCAAGATGGAAAAGATCTATTTAAAAGCAGTAGATCTACAAAACGAATGGCTAATAAACTCCATCAGAGCTGTTTTTCAAGCAAATCCTGATCTTTTTATAGATGGTTTTAAAACTCTGCCGAAAGATTTTTTGGAAATTGAAATCCTCATCACTTAAAAAAAACTTTAAGGTAAAATTATGTATATTCCTTCCTATCAACCTCCCAGCTTTTTAAAAATGCAGCGCTCCTATCTTGCAATCGAAGATGTCGAAACGACTTTAAAGTCTAAAAAAATTGTCCTGCTGAAGCCAAAAGATTATCAGTGCAGTTTCGATAATAAATGGAAAACATTAACGCTCAGTGTTCTTTGGTTTAGCATCATTGTGGCTGTTACCGGATTTATGTTAGCTTCTCTTTATGGAGCGCATATTGATCATCTGCAAGACCGCGTGACTGTTTATCAAATAAATAAAGAACAGTATCAAAGACATTTTGGCAGGTATCTGCCTACAGATGATGACATGTGGGTAGATCACACAAAAGATTCGTATGTTCCAAATCTTAATCTAGGATTGCAAATTTTTGTACCCCTAGCCACTCTTCCCCCTGTTATCGTTTTAATCATCTGGAAAGTCATCCATACGTATAGAAACAGTCCCCTGTTACAAAAGCAAAAGCGCCTTGATGATTTTATCCTAGATCTTCAATGCACAAAAAGAAGCTCTCCAAAAACCAAATTAAAAAAAAACTCTCTTTCAGAACTTATCGCTTTAGATTCTTTTTCAGATGAAGACGCATCAATTTTAAGTTTTTCACAAATCAAATGGATCAAAAAAACTGATCATCCCCTCTTTACATCTCTTCTTAATAAAAACAAATTAAGTGACGTACAAAGCGTTTATTGGAAAAAGCTTATTGAATTATTAGATGTTAAACAAAATTTACTAAGCCATCTCGCGGATAAATCTACTCTTAAGATGTTTGTTAAAGAACCAAGAATTGTGGAAACTCTCATTCAAGAGGTTGATCAAAACCAGATGACCACTCCTATAAAGGAAGAATTAGCTCATATATCAAAAGTTTTTAACAGAGAACTCTCACGGCTAAAGAATGAAGAAATGCTCAAAATCATCGATCTTGTAAACTACAATAAATGTTCATTTAAACAAGCCTTAGCTTCATTAAAATCCCCATTAAACATACAATGTATCATTGAATTTCGATTAAAAAATGCCAAGATTTCAGTTCCATCTGATCTCTTATGCTCTGCAAGCGATTATTTTAATGGACTGCTCAAAGAAAAGTTAAAAGATTTGAATACACTTGAGATCTCGATACCAGATGAGGATTCCGAAAATTTCAAAACTATTATTGAATATCTAAAAAACGGATATTTGGATTTAACTCCAAGCAATTGCAAATATCTTTTGGATATCTGCAGAAAATATCTATTCATGAAATTCTTTGATCAAATTCATGCGCGGCTTTGTACTGATTTAAATGACTATCTACAAAAAATAGGTCTTGAAAAGCTCCTGAAGCTCACATGCCGTTTTGAATTAATAGCTTTAAAAAAAGGAATCGATGAAACCCTATCTCAAAATCTCCCCTCATTTTTTTCGCCGGATTTTTTGGAAAAATTAGAAATTGCCCAACGCTATTTGTTAAATGCAAGTTGTGATCTCATGTTAAAAACGATCTACAAAGATATGGAAGTGCTATCAAAAGATGAACGATTTTCAAAGCTACTCTTATCTATTCTGCAAATTAATCAAATCCCCTTCGATAAAATTTTTCAAATTTTTTTAAGTTTACTGCGAAAAAATCCGAAACTTTTAAGAACAATGTGGGATTTAGCATCTGATTGCAATGCTCTCTCTGTTTTGGATGGCCTTTTTTTATTTTGCAAAAGGAAAGAAAACACCGCCATATGGCTTCATGAATTTGATTTACCCCCTATGTATGACCAACTCAAATTTACGCGTAGCCATCTGGAAGTATTGGAGATTGCAGATTGTGTATAAAGGGATATAGGCACGATAGTGCATTTTTTTCTCTACGATACCGGTGGTTGTCACCCATACGCGTTAAGCTAAGGATTTAAATAGACCGAAGGTCTTAAATTGCAATAGCCTTAAGGCATCGCCCTTAGCATTA
>JBEPVN010000085.1:0-10084 GCA_041691015.1 Parachlamydiaceae bacterium
AATATTTGAGGGTTAAAACCCTCAAAAACGAACAAGGGCTAAAGCCCTTGCAAACGAACGCAGGCTAAAGCCTACGCTACAAAATTCAATCTCGAATTTTAAAGAAATAGGCTGAATCTTTGATTTGCTTGATGAGTAATGATCTATAATCTACTGATTCATTCTTTAGTTTTAACGCTTCTTCATCCGTTAGGGTTTTTCCGCCCTTCATACATTCAATAAATTGGATCGTGCCAATAACTGAATCAAAAACCTTTTTTTCCTTTAATTGCGTAAGGTAGGTAACCGGAATTTTTAGATCTTCAGCCATCCTTTTAAACTCATCTTTATGTGTCATGCTATTTTGTAAAACAATAATATGTTTTGGTTTTTTATAAAGATTTTTTACAAAATGATTAATGGCCAAATCCATATATTTTCCATTTGTGAAAATAATACATTTAAAAAAAGTATATTGAGAAAATTCCATTTTCACGTCTGCATAGGCATGGGCAGTATTATTTACCACCCTCATCTTACCTAGTGGTTCATAGGAATGAAATAAATCAATTTTCAAAGATTTCAAAATATCATAGGCATTTAGTCCAGACTCAGAGAATTTTTTTTTGGTAATTGCAACAACTGGATGTTGTTTTCCTTGTAATTTTTTGAAGACTGCAGAAGTTTCATCATAAACTTTGACCCTTGGAAACCAAATTGTGAGATACTTTTCGATGGCAGCTGCAACGCATTTTGCTGACTCAGTATCGGAAATTGCTTCATATACTAAAGAAGAGACATATTGGCGCCATTTTCTACCGCACATGGTATTAAAGGGCTTAAAAAGGGTATTTGAAATATTGCTTACGATTAATGTTCTCGCATCGCATTGATCGAACAGATAAGTTGGAAAATTTGTGAAACTGTAATCTGTAAATAAAAGACCTGCATCCATGTAAACTCTTTTTTTAAAGATTGATACGTATTTTTTTTTGAAATTACCGGTGATTGTTACCACCGGTAATGAAAAGATGAAAGATTATTCTTCGTCTTCTTCGCCTTCTTCTTCTTCGTCAAAATCATAAAGATCTTCGTCATCAAAGTCCAGATCATCGCCAAACATATCTTCTAGCAAGCTATAAAATAGGTTTAGGTGTGCTAGGATTGAAACTTGATCATTTTTAGATAATGCGTTCAAGTCTTTGTTGCTTTCGATTTTAGATTCTAAAATATCCAAAACTTCCATTAAAAACTTAGACTGACCTTCTAGTTCAGGCTGTTCTTTAATTGCTTCTTGAATATCTGTTTTTGCAGCTGTTAATTCTTCTTTAAGTTCATTAACATCCGGCATTTGAATAAATTCGCTCATACTATCCTTATAAGTTATAGTGTTGTTGATTTTTTTAACTATGGAAGACCAGTATACCCTTTTGAATAATTTTTTCCAAACTCTAACTTAACTTTAAAGAGCAAAAATGTTAATGTATCTCTTATGACATCACTACTTACATTACATTCCATATCAAAGTCCATTGGAACGGAAACTCTTTTTGAAGAAATTTCCTTTACTATTTCCGAAGGCGATAAAATTGGTTTGGTTGGGCCAAACGGCGCCGGCAAATCAACACTTATAAATATTTTAATGGGCCTTAAAAGTCCAGACAGCGGATTTATATCCAAAAAACAGAGTCTTTTAGTTGGGTACGCAAGTCAGTCTCCGGAATTTCCGGATGCTACCTTGGAAGAAGTGCTTTGCAGGGAAATTCCAAATGGCGATCCGATTGAAATTTTGACCAAAAGCCGCACTTTACTTGGAAAAGCGCAGTTTACCGATTACACACAAAATGCTCAAAAACTCTCAGGCGGCTGGAAAAAAAGACTCGATATCGCAAGAGCTCTCATGAAAAATCCGGATCTTTTATTTTTGGATGAGCCTACTAACCATTTAGACTTGGAAGGAATTATTTGGCTTGAAAAATTTTTAAACCGCGAAAAAATAGCCTATGTCATTGTCAGTCACGACCGCACATTCCTTGAAAATGTCTCGAACAAAATCATCGAATTGAATAGATGTTATAAAGCAGGCGTTTTTATCTCAAATGGCTCCATGAGCACATACCAGATAAGAAAAGATGAATTTTTAGAAACAGAGCTGCAACGTGAAAAAGGCCTTGCCTCTCAAGTTAGGGATGAGATTGCATGGCTAAGAAAATCGCCAAAAGCGAGAACCACCAAATCAAGATCTCGCATCCAAAAAGCAACTGAGTTGATCTCTGAGCTTTCAGACCTTAAAACAAGAAATAAAATCAACAAAATCGATATTGAGTTTTCAGCATCTGATCGCGAAACAAGAAAATTGCTCACAGCCAAAAATCTCTCTAAATCTTTGGGAGGAAAACAGCTTTTTTCAAATGTGGATGTTGTGTTGTCTCCTGGCACCCGTCTTGGGATTGTCGGAAAAAACGGAACCGGTAAAACCACATTTTTAAAACTGCTTGCAGGTATGTTAGAACCAGATAGCGGAACAGTCAAATATGCAGACGCATTAAAACTTGTTTACTTCGATCAGCACCGCGAAAACATTGAAGACAACGTATCTCTAAGAAGAGCGCTTGCACCAAGCAGCGACACAGTCAATTATAGAGGACAGCTTATCCACGTTAACGGTTGGGCCAAAAAATTTCTTTTTGATTCAGACCGCCTTGAAATGCCTGTCAGATGTCTTTCTGGAGGTGAAAGAGCGCGTATTTTAATTGCAAAGCTCATGCTTGAACCGGCAGATATTTTATTTTTGGATGAGCCGACAAACGACCTTGATATTGATACTTTGGAAGTCATTGAAGAGAGCTTAAAAGAGTTTGCTGGCGCCATCGTTTTAATTTCACATGATCGCAGCCTAATGGATAATGTCTGCACTAAAATTTTAGGTCTTGGAACAGGAAATGAACAGTCTTATTATGCAGATTATTCCCAATGGAATGAAGCTACAAATGTTGCAGAAAAAAAAGTAACCCCAAAACTTAGCGTAGAGCAGAAAAAACAAGCGCCATCCGTCAAAAAGCTGACCTATCACGAACAAAAAGAATTAGATGGTATGGAAAATGCCATCATTCTTACAGAAAATGATATCGCAAAGCAAAAAGCAAAGCTTGATGACACAGATACCCACTCAGACTCAAAAAAATCTCTGGAGGCCTATACTGCCCTTGCAAAGCTTGAGGAGCATCTTGAGAGCTTATTTATACGCTGGGAAGTACTTTTGAAGAAAAAAGATTAGGTCTATAACTTAATTTTTTGTTATAAGATTATTTTTTCTTTACCGGAGAGCTTTTCATGTCACATATTGAACAAAAAAAGATAGCCTACGTTGGGGCTAATATCATTCCCCTGCTCATTGCTTTAGCATGCGGAATTCTTATTTGGATGATCCCGGTGCCAACCGGCGTTGAACCAAAAGCCTGGCAGCTACTTGCTGTTTTTGCAGGTTTAATCGTTGGATTGATTGGAAAAGCACTTCCTATGGGAGGTATTTCATTTCTTGCTTTAACAATCCTTATTGTCACAAATACTTTAACCATGAAAGAAGCCTTCAGCGGATTTTCCCATCCGATCATCTGGCTTGTAGTCGCAGCATTTTTAATCTCCAAATCCTTTATAAAAACAGGCCTTGGCATGCGCATGGCTTATCATTTTGTCTCCTGGTTTGGTAAAAAAACCTTAGGGTTATGCTACGGGATATCTGCAACCGAGCTTCTTTTAGCACCTGCCATACCGAGCGCAACAGCAAGAGCTGGCGGTGTTATATTCCCGATAGTCAAAGCCCTTGCAATCAGTTTTGGTAGTACACCGGAAAGACATTCTCAAAGGCTTATTGGCAGCTACCTTATTTTAACAGCCTATTACATTAATCTTGTAACAAGCGCCATGTTCATTACAGCAATGGCAGGAAACCCTTTGATTGTTGCCATCCTCCAAGATATAGGGATCAAATTAACATGGGGTTCATGGGCGCTTGCTGCATCAGTGCCAGGCATTATCAGCATCATCGCAATCCCCTACATCGTCTATAAGCTTTATCCGCCGGAAATCAAAGACACTCCGGAAGCTAAAAAAATTGCGCAAGAACAGCTTGAAAAAATGGGTCCTGTTTCAAGGTATGAGTGGATCACGCTTGGCGTATTTATCTTACTTGTATCCCTTTGGATATTCGGAGAATTTTATTTTAACTTGGAAAGCACAACGGTTGCGTTAATCGGAGTCTGTATTTTGATGGTGACCGGGGTCTTAACTTGGGATGACATAAAAAAAGAACATGAAGCGTGGGATACTTTGATCTGGTTTTCAACGCTGATTATGATTGCAACTTACCTAAACACACTTGGCCTTACAAAATGGATGAGCAATCATATCCAATATATGCTGGAAGGAACATCCAGTTTTATTGCATTCCCAATACTTATTTTGATCTACTTTTACAGCCACTATCTCTTTGCGAGCAATACTGCCCACATCACCTCGATGCTTGCAGCCTTTTTGACTGTAGGAATAGCACTTGGAGCTCCGCCCTATCTGCTTGCGCTCTCATTAAGTTTTTGCAGCAGTCTTTTTGCATGTCTAACCCACTATGGAACAGGATGCGCTCCTATTTTATTCGGGTCTGAATATGTGAACTTAAAAACCTGGTGGAAAATGGGCTTTATCATCAGTATTTTCTTTTTATTGATCTGGGTAGGTGTTGGCTCTCTCTGGTGGAAAGCGCTTGGCCTTTGGTAGGAAGTATAATTTGGAGTGCGGAAATTTAAGAACCACCGCACTCCAACACTTAAAGCTTATAATTTTTAAGTTTTAGACTGCTCTTTTAAGAGAGTTGATCTAGAACTCATTCTACTAAAGAATATTTCAGGTTCTTTATGGGCTCCCTTTATGGCTATCCAATCAACTGAAGAAAGAGATTGAAGAGCTTCTTCATGTGGAAGCATTTCTTTTTTAGGTTCTTCTAAAACCTTCGCTTGCGAAACAACTGGAGCCTTAAGCTTCCCGTCTAGTTTCTTTTGTCGGTCTGAAAGGGCTATTTTCCAAGTTTTTAAAAGAGTTTCTTTAGACTTTACAACTAATTCAAACCCCTTCTCGAGGTTATGATTTTTTTTCAATTCATCGAGTTTGTTTTGATTTTCTTTTATTAAAAGTTGATTTTCTAAAATCATAGTATTTTTTAGTTTAACATCGATCACAAATTTTTTAATAATTTCTTTTAGATTTGATATAGCGACTTCCTTCTTCAAATTTTCATCCAGGAGATTACCTTCATTTTTAAGTTTCTCAAACATTATATTTGAAAAGTAAGGATAAGGTTTGGATACACCTTTTATTGTTTTATACAAATACGCAATCTCTTCTTGTGGAGAATCTTCTAAAGTTTTCAAATTTTCTTTAATTACGATGAAATCGGCATTCAGTTCCTTTAATTCATCATTAAAATTTTTATCAATTTCTTTAAAATTATTTATAACATCTGTATCAATCAAAATAGATTCCATAATTGATCGATAAGGCTTGAGGGCATCTTCCAAACTCTCAATATAAGTTCTAATTTGTTCCATTTGAATACGTATTTCATCATCTGTTAACTTTAAAAAATCTTTAATCGAAAACTTGGGTAAATCAGGTTCATTTGTCAATTTTTTGGCTGCAGCCGGTGGCGGTGGCGGACCATTTCTAGTTGCAGTTTGCACAGTTGATGGTTGAATTTTTTCAGTAACAGACGGACTTGATTGTTTGTCTCTAACTGGAGATTCAAGAATTGTGGCTGCAAACTTTTTAGAAACGCTATCATCTGTTAAAGCATCTTGAATTTTTTCAGCAACAGGTGGGTTTGATTGCTTATCTTTTACTAACACTAGAGGCTTTAACGTTTCCGTTGGAAATTCTGCAGATAGAACAAAAAATTCATTTTCAGATTCAGATTCAGATTCAGCAAGAAGCAAAGCATCCCTTGGATAAACCGGAAGCAAATCTATCGGACAAACCGGAGGTAAATCTACTGGACAATCCAGGGGTAAATCTTTTGTGAGATGCTCTGGAGATAAAAAATATAGAGGGAAAGGTATAGGATCTAAATCTTTTTTACTGATTCCAAACATGCGCTCCCAGAGATCTGTAACTAATTGGTAACAATTTCTGGAGTTCTCAAAAAAACTTACCTTGCCTGTCTCTGAATTATATGAGGGTCTGAAGCCCATATTGCATAATTTACATAATATTCCACTTACATTAAGTGAAGCAAATTTTGGAGAAATAAGATTTAATTCTTCTTTTGTAATCAACACTATTGTGGGACATCTCGCCTTATTTACTCTTACAGCAAGGATTTCTTCTTTATTTGATGAAAAACCAGCCTTGCAAGTATATCCATATCCATAACTATTTTCTTCAGATTTATTCTCTTCAAACACATAAACAGTACCAGACGAAGTCATAATTTCATTCATATTAACCTTCAATTTTTATCTACTAATAATTTATTTTATGGTTAAAGATTATCATATTTGATAAAAAAAAGCACTTCTTATATAAGGTTAATGCTATATTCTCTAAAAATCAGCTTTGCCGGGATGTCTTGGAAATGGGATCACATCGCGGATGTTTTCCATGCCGGTTGCAAACTGCACCAAACGCTCAAAACCAACGCCGTAGCCTGCATGCGGCACAGATCCATATTTTCTAAGCTCTAGGTACCACCAGTAGTCATCTAAGCTTAAGCCGGCATCCTTGATGCGTTTTTCCAATAAATCATGACGCTCTTCACGCTGACTTCCGCCAATGATTTCGCCGATTTTTGGAACTAACACATCCATTGCGGCAACTGTCTTTCCATCTTCATTTGCACGCATATAGAAAGATTTGATTTCTTTTGGATAGTCTGTGATGATCACAGGTTTTTGAAAAAACTCTTCGCTTAGATATCTTTCGTGTTCAGACTGTAAATCAAGTCCCCATTTAACAGGAAAATCAAATGTTTTATTAGACTTTTCTAAAACACGGATCGCGTAGGAGTATGTCGCTCTTTCAAAAGGTGTATCAATAATATGTTTTAAACGTTCCGCGAGACCTGGAGACACATACTTATCAAAAAAGCCCATATCTTCCGGACAATTTTCAAAGACATATTTTAAAACATATTTTAGGTAGCTTTCAGCGTTGTCCATGTTATCGTTGATATCAGCAAACGCCATTTCAGGCTCGATCATCCAAAACTCAGCCAAATGTCTTGTGGTATTGGAATTTTCTGCTCTAAACGTCGGTCCAAACGTATAAATATCTGAAAGAGCAGAAGCATAAATCTCCCCTTCAAGCTGTCCGGAAACTGTCAAAAAGGTAGGTTTGCCAAAAAAATCCTGGGAATAATCGATTTTGCCGGCTTCATTTCTTGGTGGTTTTTCATAATCCAATGTAGTGACTCTAAACATCTCTCCTGCACCCTCGCAGTCAGAGCCTGTGATGATCGGAGCGTTAAGATAAAGAAACCCTCTTTCTTGAAAAAACTTATGCGTTGCAAAAGCTAAGGCATTTCTGATCCTTGCTACTGCACCAATGGTATTTGTTCTTGGACGCAAATGCGCAATCGTTCTTAAAAATTCAAACGAATGCCGTTTTTTTTGCAGCGGATAATCGTCCGGATTGCATTTTCCGATAATTTCAATTTTTTTGGCATGGAGCTCCAAGTCCTGGTTTTTACCTGGACTTTCAACCAATGTACCCGTAATAGCAACAGAAACTCCTGTTGAGAGATCGCTTGTCAAAGTATCGTAATGAGGAAGATCCGGATTTGCGACGATTTGGAAGTTTGAGAGCGTGGAGCCATCATTAATTTCGATAAATGAAAAAGTCTTTTGGTTTCGTACAGTACGAACCCATCCTTTTACAGTAATTTCTGAACCGACTTTCAATGAAAAAGTCGGATTTTTTTGTTTTAAATCTTTAATTTTAATGCGCATGATTGCTTCCTTTATTCTGCAAATTCTCTTAATAGTTGAATTTCTTTTTTCCAAAGTTCAGGTCCGCCCGGAGTTTCCAAATACTTTGGAATTTCCCTCGTTCTTGGATCTGTCATAAGCACTTTGAAGCTTTCCATCCCAATCAATCCATCCCCAAGCGGTGCATGACGATCCACTCTTGAACCAAGACCCTTTAACGAATCATTCACATGAAAAGCGCGGAGATTTTTTAGCCCGACAACCCTGTCAAATTCGTTTAAGGTTTCATTCCAAGCTTCTTTTGTCCGAATGTCATAGCCTGCAACAAAAATATGGCAGGTATCGATGCAAACGCCGATCGGAATTCTTTTTTTAACTTTGTCCATAATGTAGTGAAGATGTTCAAATTTAAATCCAAGAGCAGAGCCCTGACCGGCTGTTGCTTCAAGAAGAAGCGTCGTGCCGCTATCTGCAACGACATCTTCAAAGCTTAAAAGACTGTTTGCGATGCGGTCCATGCATTGCTCCGGATTATCTTTGATGGCAGCGCCTGGATGAAAGTTAAGATATGTGATGCCAAGCTCAACGCAGCGCTCTGCTTCCTGACGAAACGCCTTTAAGCTTTTTTCAAGATTTTCAGGATCCGGGCTGCCAAGGTTGATCAGGTAGCTGTCATGGCTCATGATTTGCTGAATGCCTGTTTGTTTTACAGTTTGTTTCCATAACAAAACAGCTTCGCTAGATAGTGGACGAGCAGTCCATTGTCTTTGGTTATTAGTAAAAAGTTGGATAGTAGTGGCCCCAATTTCAGAGCCCTCAATAAGCGCGTTAAAGACTCCGCCGGCAGCTGATGTATGCGCGCCTATCAATAAATCTTTTGATAGCGTTTTCATGGTTCATCCTTTAAAAATTCTTGAATTGAATCATGATCTTAACAGATGGATTTACTTCCTTGCAATTCTTAAATGATGTGAATAGGAGAGAAAGAGAGGCTCATGTATCGTATAAAAATAACAAACTTAATTTTAACTTAAAAAGCGAGCCAGTTCCTTATCGAACCTCTAGCAAGAGATAAGGAACTGTCGCATAAGCTTATGCTTTTATAAGCAATGCTCCCTAGTAATGCTCGGAGCGAATAGGGAAATTAGCCTTTTTCCATGCCTGCATGCCGCCTTGAATGCTAGCGACATCCTCATAACCATTTTTTTGCAACATGGATGCTGCAATGGATGATCTATAACCGCTGCCGCAAATGGTTGCAATTTTCTTGCCGGTCGGCAAATTTTTTATCCAATCTTTTAGATCGCTAAGTTCTTTATGCTCTGCAGTTTGAATATGTCCCATATTCCACTCAGGCATTGTCCTGACATCGACTATCAAAACATCTTTTAAAGAAGCCAAATCTTTTACAGGAAGTAATTCCAAACTATCCATCTCGGTTTTTAAACTTCTGTTCCATACAATAAAACCGACAATCCTTGTGATGGCAATAAGTTTTAATTGCTGAACGATCTCAAGTACAGTTTCTGCATTTTCAACTACTAATATGATATCTTTATCACGCGGAACGACCATGCCTGCCCAACCGCAAAACGCACCTTCTCCCGGTATATTGACAGAATCCTTAATATAGCAGGTTGCAAAAATTTCAGGCTGTCTTGTGTCGATTACGAAACTTGATTCTTTAAGTTCCAAAAACTTTTCTGCTGTTAATTCTTGCAGAGCATCAGCTTCTTTCATCGTTTGTCCTTTTATAATTTAGCTAAAATAATAATATACTTTTTTACTATCCGGATTTTCAAGGACTTTCTTAAAAATCGATGTGATTTTATTCGCTAGCCTCAATGAATTTATTTCAGTACGTAAATTAAAAAAATGATGATACGCATCAAGGTTTGGATTTTTGATGTCAAGTCCAGTCCAAATTATAAGCGATAGATACAGGAATAGGAGAAAACGATCAAGACGCATTGAATCGCGAAGTTTAAAGTTCTTATATGTAACCGGTATTTGAACCTGTAGCGTCAAGTATCTGTTCAGATAATAAATTTTCGATTATCTCTCTGTCTCCCCGCCTCACATATGCATTAAGCTAAGGGTTTAACAATAGCCTTAAGGCATCGCCCTTAGCA
>JBEPVN010000086.1:0-10064 GCA_041691015.1 Parachlamydiaceae bacterium
TGGACATCATGGACATCATGGACCTTATGGACATCATGGACTTTGTACGCCATTCTATAACAGCATACAAAGTCCATATTGTCCATGATGTCCATGATGTCCATGATGTCCATAAAACTTGAGATTCTTGCTGTCCCAACTGTCCATAAAACTTGAGATTCTTGCTGTCCCAACTGTCCATAAAACTTGAGATTCTTGCTGTCCCAACTGTCCATAAAACTTGTCCACACTAAAAACACTTCTACTCTTACCATTTTTATTAAAAAATATTGACTATTTATCTATAATCTTATAATATGTCTGTATAAATTAATAATTAAATGGAAAATATAATGAAATTAAATCCTTTCACTCAATTACTTTTGTTCCCCATACCATTACAACTTCAAGATAAATTTAAAACAGCGATTGTAGTAGTTGATAAAAGTGTGTCACCATTGCTTTCTCTTGGTGTTATGTCGACAAACAGTACGATTTTAAAAATATCGACTTATACAAAAAAGTTCTTCGATTTTACTGAAATTCCTGGAGAAATTTTAACTAAGATTAATTCGATCACGTTTCTTTGTAGCTATGAAAATCTTAAAAAAACAGACTTAACCCAGACTATCATTCATATTTCAAATGCTATTTTATTGCCATTTTCTGTTGTTGATATCATAGAAGAAATAAAACCTTTAAATTTTGTTCACGATTTTTTCAAAAAAGCCCCTGTCTTGAGCGGTTTGGAATATGCAGGCATCACGAATTTTGCTGGTATCGCAATAAATAGTTCTTCTTTGATAAAGTTTTATTATTTATCAGAAAAATTATCTCAAGAGCTTACATCTGCTAAAGAAGCAAAAAAAATAAAAGATCTTGAGCTACAAATCAAATTAAACCGCATTAATTTGGCTGAAAAAACAATCAAAACAGCAGCTTCAGTATTCTATTTGGCAACAGCCGTCATCGGAAGCGTCAACCCTGCAATTAAAGCCGTTAAAATTTCGTGTATTGCTGTAGAATTAATTTGTAATGTAGGCAGGGTGCATTTAATGACCAAACAAGCAGAAGCTGCTTAAAATTCTTAAAATCTTATTTTTTCTTAACTAAAGTAAGATTTCCTTTTTCCTTTTTTTATAACCCATGCTAAGATGCAGTTTTTAACTACTTGATAAGAGGATTATTATGAAAAAGGGAAAGCTATTTCTAATTCTTAATCTTTTGGCTTTGTGTTTATCCCTGACAGGATGTCGCCGAAATACTAATGATGTTTGGGAAGATTCAAAAACCGCAGGAAGACACCTAAACCGCGGATTTCGTGCCATGCTTGGCAAAAATACCAATTCAAGGCAGATTAGAAGCCGCGATGAATTCATGCCGAACAGATCTTGCTATGGCGAAGAGAATGAATTTGTGCCTCTTTCTGATGGAAATTACTCAGATGAAATTGCCATGAATGAATTTAGAGTACAGCAGCCAAGAGAAAGCCCAGGGGAGCCCGGCAGCTCAGTTCCTGGAATCGATTCCTTTTCAGACCCGACAACAGATGGACGTTTAGCGCAAGTATTTAAGAATATATACTTTGAATATAACAGCAACCTTGTAAAAGGCGGAGAAAATCTCTCGACTGTCCGTCAAATTGCAGACTACATGAAGAAAAATCCGTATACGTATATCTTTGTAGAAGGCCATTGCGATGAAAAAGGGCCGGAAAGCTATAATTTTGCTTTGGGCGCAAGAAGAAGTAACGCTGTACGCAATCTCTTAATCAGCGAAGGTGTAAGCCCTGACAATATCTTCACAATCTCCTACGGTAAAGAGCGTCCTCTAGTGTTCGATCATCATGAAGAAGCTTGGAGCAAAAATCGAAGAGCAGAATTTAAAGTTTACCAACGTTAAGTTTGTATATTATGAAAAAAAAACCTTTGATTTTTTTAATTTTTGTTGCAGCTTTTCAAGCTGCAACAGTTTATGCAGCCCCAAGGTATCAGTATGGGCAGGAAAGCAGCATTGCTATAAGAGAAATGCAGGCAAGTATTGATGAGTTGCGTCATGAGATGAATAATCATGAGAGTGAAATTCGTACCTTTGAAGATAAGCTAAACAACCAGGAAGTGGTAATAGAAGCTCTTCGTGAACAGAACTTAAAACAGTCCAAATCAAGTCAAGATACGGTCAAAAACAATATTTCGAATTTGGAAATGAAAATTAATGGCTTGGACACTGCTACAAAAGGGCTTATCTCCGATTTTAAAGAACTGAAAAATCATGCCAATCAATCAGGCATTCCCTCCAAAATTGCAGAAATTGAAAAAGTTTTAGAAATACATACTCAAAATCTTGAAAATTTTTCTGCAGCGCTTCGCTCTCTTATGTCAATTTTGGAAGTAAAACATGACTTAAACGTTGCTTCAGAATCGAAAGATAAAGTTTATAAAGTGCAAGCTGGAGATAGTCTTGAAAAAATTGCGAAAGTTCACAAAACTTCTGTAAAAGCAATTAAAGATATTAATGACTTGAATTCCGATAGGATTATTGTCGGTCAAAACATAAAAATCCCATAAAAAAGATACGATGAGTAATAAGGCAATAGGCATATTTGATTCTGGTGTTGGCGGTCTTACTGTTATGAAAGAGATCAGAGAGCTTTTGCCAAATGAAAATATTATCTATTTTGGAGATACGGCAAGGCTGCCTTACGGAGAAAAAAGCCCTGAAACAATCATCCGTTATTCTGTTGAAAACGCGCAATTTTTGATCGAACAAGACATTAAAGTTTTAGTGGTTGCTTGCAATACTGCGTCTGCTTTTGCAATCAATAAGCTGAATCAAATTTTGGATATTCCGGTTTTGGGTGTTATTGTGCCCGGGGCTGAAAAAGCCTGTTCAGTAACGCAAAATAAACGCATTGCAGTGCTCGGCACAAAAGCTACAATCAAATCGGGCATTTACCAAAAAGAAATCGAAAAAAACAGCCCCGGATGTTATGTCTGTCCTATTGCATGCCCTTTGTTTGTGCCGCTTGTAGAAGAGAATTTTATTTCTCACCCTGCAACTCAAATGATTATAAAAGAGTATTTAAGTCCTATTCAAGACCTTAATATCGATACGCTATTACTTGGTTGTACGCATTATCCTCTTTTAAAAGAAATGATCCAAGCGCAAGTTGGTGATGCTGTTAGGATTGTCGATTCAGCTTCGATATGCGCTAAAAAATTAAAATCCATATTAAATGAAAATCATCTTGAAAATTTAAGTGGAAATACGTTTTTAAGCTATTATGTGTCAGATGATAAAGAAAAGTTTGCTATTTTGGGCGAACGAATTTTTGGCAATCCCATACCTGAAGTTTTCCTTTATAAAAAAGCCGGAGAAAAAATAGAAGAAGAGCTGATATTGCACTAAAAAGCATGAAAAATGCTAATTTCGGATTTTTAATTTCTTGGGAAATAACAGCATCTTCCAGGAAATAATCAGATTCATTGAAGATGATCAGTCTTCCTTGTAGTGTGAGGGCTTTTTTGGCAGAGGATATATTGTCCAGTCCATGAATATAAATTTTAATTTTATTCTTTTTGTCGACGCAGCAGCTTTTTAACCCAGGTTCTTCCGATAAAATCAGTTCATCATTTGGCAGTTTGTAGAGAAATCCTTTGATTTGGACAAGCTTGTTGTCATATTCTTTAAATGTTGAAGCATTAAAAAATGAAAGGGGTGTATGCGAATCGTTTTTTAGTTCGTCTCCACACAGGTTTAGAGATAATGATAAGAGGATTAAGTATTTTATCATAAAAATCACCTTATCTTTTTTATTCGAATTTTTCAAGCTGCAAAACTTAATAATTGCCGATAAATAATTCATGTGCCAACATAGCGCTATTATGGCACATTATTTATTTACATCAGAATCTGTTTGCAGCGGTCATCCGGATAAAATTGCAGACCGCATCGCAGACGCTATTTTGGATGCTTGCTTAAAAGAAGATAAAAATTCAAGAGTCTCTTGTGAAGTTCTTTTAAGCACAGGACTTGTAGTTCTTGCAGGTGAAATTACAACTAGCGCAAATATAGATTATCAAGCTATCGCAAGAAAAACAATTCGCGAAATAGGCTATGATGATTGCGCGCTCGGATTTGATTATAGATCTTGCGGAATTATCATCACGATTAATAAGCAATCAGAAGATATTGCAAGAAGCCTCCATGGCGATGATCCGGGAGCTGGCGACCAAGGCATTATGTTTGGTTATGCATCTAATGAAACAAAAGAACTAATGCCCATTTCGATCATGACAGCGCATAAAATTGTGCGAGAAATTGATCATGTAAGACACCAAAAATTATTATCCTATTTAAGACCGGATGGCAAAGCGCAAGTCACTTTTGAATTTGATGAAAATGGAAAAATTATCCGCCTTCATACTGTTGTTATTTCAGTTCAGCATTCAGAAGATGTTTCCTTAAAAACAATTCAAGATGATATGAAGGCTTTAGTATATAGAGTTGTTCCAAATGATTTAATTGATGATCAAACGATTTTTCATATTAACCCGACAGGTCGTTTTGTGATAGGAGGCCCTTTGGGCGATTGCGGAATCACAGGAAGAAAAATCATTGTTGATACATATGGCGGCATGGGCAGGCATGGAGGGGGAGCGTTTTCTGGAAAAGATCCTACCAAGGTAGACAGGTCTGGCGCCTACGCTGCAAGGTATGTTGCAAAAAATATTGTGGCTGCCGGGCTTAGCGATAAATGCGAAGTTCAAATCTCTTACGCAATTGGCGTTTCTGCTCCTGTTTCAATAAAAGTCGATACTTTTCAAACAAATAAAGTTAGTGAAGAAATTTTAGGCGATGCGATTTTGAAAATATTTTCACTGACTCCAAAAGGCATCATTGAGATGCTTGATTTACAGCGACCCATTTATGAGAAAACAGCATTCGGAGGGCATTTTGGAAGAGAAGCCCCTGAATTTACATGGGAAAAAACAGACCGTACAAATGATTTAAAGAGGTTTTTTAAGCTTTAAAAAATGATTTAGACTTTTGTTTCTTTTATGGACATACTCTCGAGCCATTTTAGAGTGGATTTACTATTTCTTAAGATTGTATCTCTTAATTTTTTACTCAAAATTTCTGTTTCTTTCGCGGAATTTTCAGATTCGCTCATTTCAATTCCGGTATATTTTTTTATGAATGCGGCAGTTTCCGGATCGTTCCAAAACTCTCCGCTCACTAAGGCGTTTGCTATTTCAGCAAATTCATCATTCGTAAAAGATTTAAAACCTGTTACTTCAAAATCATCTTTCTTGGCTTGCAGGATTTTGTCTTCGATGGTTTTTATTTTGTTTTGATAATGAGCAGTCTCTTTTTTCCAGTAATCCAAAGTTTCATTTTGAAGACTGTCTTGAGCATCTATTTGTTTGAACTCATAAGATTTAAAATTGTATTCGGCATATAACAAAGGGATTTTATTTAGAAAAAGATTTAAACGATCGAGACTCAAATAGACTTTAGCTAAATTCGGTTTTGTTTGATGCAAGTGATAAGCTCCAAGGGATATAAGTCCGTAAGATGTAGCTATTCCTAAAACTACAGGAATCATGAGTAAAAGAGGGGGAAATGCAATAAACGGCATAAGTAGTGTCAAAGTAACTGTAGTAATACATGAGATAACCGTCACACCATATTTGATAATGGATGCGTTTAACTTGAAGTTAAAGAATTTATGATTGACTTCTTCTTGCGCCTGTAATCTTGCTTTAAGCTGGTTTTTAGCCATGTTAGTCAAGCTATCTTTAATTTCCACCTTTTGCTTTAAGAGGGCAGACTTTAATTCAGGGGTTATTTGTTCAAAGGAAGCGATTTCATCTGGCAAATGTAACCCATTTTCCTTTAGATCTACCCTAAAAGCTGCAAAATCCCCTCGATGCTTTTGCAAGAAAACGTCAAACCATTGGTTTTCCCTTTCCAGCCGTTTTTCAAACACTTGTTTACGCTTATGTAACAGTGTAAAAATTGTTTTTTGTGTCTTATTTTCAAATGTTTCTATTTCGTCAATATTTCTATTCTCTGTAGTAGCATTAGCAATGTCAACTACAGGACTTGATAAGTCTGCCACATGACGCTGATGCGTTAGCCTTGTTTCATTTGTCTTATAAAGATCATGCGCTGCAGAAACGACCTCTACAATATTTCCTGCAAGCAAAAGACCGGTTGTGACCCCTGCTACTTCCTTGATTTTTCCAAAATGACGCACATAAGAATAGATGTTATCAGCCAAGTCCGGAATGAGATAAATAGTTTTGAAAATGAAATTTTCATTCACTAAGTTTCCATGATGAACATTATGAACAACCTCAGCTATCGGTGAATTCGTTTCGTCACTGTTTTGTGCATCGATGCGCAATTGCTCTATCAGCGTAGGGAGTTTTTCGATTTCCTCAATGACTCTCGATCCTTTGGAGATCAATTTTGTGACATCGTGATATTCTTTTACTTCTTTTGTTTTTATGGGATGAAATTCCTGAAAAATTTTGATTGCGCTTGATATTTCGTAATTTAATTGTATTAGAAATAAAAATATGTTTTTGATTTCATGCCTAATTTCACTTTTGACACTTTCCAAATTTCTTCCTTTCGGAATTTTTATGACTGCTGCAGTTTTTTTGTCTAAAGTAGGTACATGGTTTAAATCAGCGGAATGAATTTTTTCAGAAAATGTCGTCTCGGACATATCATGTATGTGTGTAGGAGCAATTTCATGATGGCGGTGCGGTCCATGAGTGTTGGAAACTGGAAGTTGCATTTTGTCACCGTTTAGATTTTTAGAGCTTTTTCTAAGAGCTCATCATAAGTGATTTCTCCAGTTGCAACGCTTTCAATTGCGGATGCATGCATGTCGATAATAAACTTGATCATTCCGATAATTCCGATGATCAAAGATTCATTCATGCCGTCTTTATCTACAAGTAAGACATAGCGGTATGAAACTTCGTTTTCCACTTCATTGACTTCAAGTCCCGGTAAATCGAGAAAATGGTTAAGAAGCGAGACCAGGTTTGATGTTTGTGAAAAGGAGAAGTCAGCAATTTTAAATGGAAGCTTTACTTGAAAAGGAATGCGAAAAATCCCGGAATCCTTTTTTGGATCAAGTACTTGTTTTTGAGCTGTAATATTAAGCACGAAAGGTCTACTTTTTGCATCCGCTCCAAGAAATACTGTTAAAACGTCATAAGGGATTTTTTCTGAAGATTCAAATAGGGAAACATCAAGCTGTTCTGCCTTTGCCATTTTTTCGATCGCTTTCAAAACATTTAATTCATTCATATTTGAACCTCTTTCATATTTTGTTTTTCAACCCATTTTAGAATTTCACCACTATTTCTTAAAATTACAGCGCGGAGTTTTTGATTGATAAATTCAATGTCTCCACTTTTTGTTTCACTATGCAGTTTAAGCTCTTTTTCAAGCTCCACTCCGCCATATTTTTTAATAAAAGCAGCAGCCTCCGG
Organism: Parachlamydiaceae bacterium; assembly: GCA_041691015.1. Lineage (GTDB taxonomy): Bacteria > Chlamydiota > Chlamydiia > Chlamydiales > Parachlamydiaceae > JBBSJT01. Next base: position 7,497 of record JBEPVN010000086.1, read on the forward strand.
ATCTTTCCAGAACTCACCTTCAACCAAAGCTTCCGCAAGGACATAAAAGTCATCTTTTTTTTCCCTTGCTAATTTACCTATCTCATTTTGTACTTTGAGAAGTTCAGCACCTTCTTGAGTTGTTAAATCGGGTTTTTCTAATAGTTCTTTTTCTCTTTTTTCCAAGTTTTTTATCCGAACTGTTCCAAAGGAATCAAAGCCTGTTCTGTCAAAATCTTTTTTTCTTGCTTCGATGATTTTTTCTTCCAAGCCCGCAATGTTTTTTTCATAGTTTGCTTTTTTATCGGTCCAATATTTTACTTTGTCGTCAATTTCTGTTTGTTCTGCTGTAATATCTTTAAAAAACCCTTCATCACTAAAGTACTCATTTCTTCCCATATAAGTAACAAATTCATTAGGATTTTCAGTTTTCAAATTTTCTTGATCAAATTTGGAATTAGCAAATGCGTCTACTTTCTTTTCGAGAAGATATTGACTAAATTCAGCTATTTTTAAATTAAATTCACTAAAAAGAATAAGAGTTTGATTTAACATTATTCGTGGTTTGACCATTTTCACAATTGTTTCTGCAATGTTTGGCTTATGTTTGTGAAGATGGTAGAGTCCAAGAGCTATAGCTCCAACAGTAGCCGCAATTCCCAAAATGGCAGGTATTGCAAGAAGAGCTGGTGGAAAGGCAACAGCTGCAAGTGTCAATGCTGTAGTACTTATTGTTGCAATTGAAGTAAGAACACTGACGCCAAAGAATGCTTGGCTTCTTAATCTTTTAAATGAGAAGAATTTATGATTAATTTCCTCGCTTGCTTGAAATCTGGCTTTTAACTGGTTTTTAGCCATTACGCTTAACGTGTCTTTACGATCGACATTGCCCTTTAAGAGTTTGTCTTTGACTCCTTTTACATCCAAATCATTAAAAGAAGTAATTTCTTTAGTTAGAATTTCGCCATCTACCTCTACAGGATATTTAAGGCTAATTCCGTTGTTGCTTAACGCTTCTTTGAAAGCTGCAAAATCATTGTTATTGTCCTGACGAATTTCATCAAACAATTTGCTCTCTTCTGCAAAACGCGCTTCAAATACTTGGCGGCGGCGATGATACATATCAAAAATTTTCACTTGGGGTCCAGATATTTCTCTAAGAGCAGACATTCTCGGAATAGGTTTAGTTTCAATTTCTCTTTCTAGAGCGTCTATTTCTTTTGTAATTTTTTTAATACTCTCATTTGATCCTGATTGCTCTTGAATTTTAATTCTCATCTCTTTTAGTTTGTCTAATTCTTGATTCTGAACATATTTGACATTTGTTATTGGAGAGAGGTCAATGTTTCGTTGTAAATCAGCTATTTTTTTTGGGAGTTGATTAAGTTCGGTTTTTTCATTATCAGTTAAATCAAATTTTTGTTGGAGTTCCACTTCCCTATCTTTTAATTTTTCTAATTCTTGATGTTCCAATATTTTCTTATCTGTATTTTCAATTACAACAGATGGAGAGGTTAAATCGGCTGTATGCATCGCATGTGAACTTTCATTTTTTGTTGTTCTGACAACATCTACCCCTGTTGCAGCAACTCCGGCTATTGATCCTGCGACACCAATTGTGGATGAAATGATGGGATTGTGCGCGATATTTCCAAATAATTTGACCGCCGCATAAATGCTATCTGCAAGATCTGGAAGGATGAGCCCGGATTTTAAAATCAATTGGCTTTTTGTATTATCTGTTTCAAAGATCTCTTGTCTAAGATTTTGTTCAATGATTTGAATTTCTTTTTCGAGAATTTTAGCAGTTGAAGGATCGGCAGTTTTTAAATCTTCTCTTTTTTGATTGAGTAATGTTTTTTTTTCTTCTATTAGTCCCTCTTTTTGGGCAAGAATAGATGAGTTTTGTAAAATCTCCAAAATATCTGAAGCACTTGATAATAAAGCTGTAATTTTGCCGTGTTCGTTTAATACCTTTTGTTCTTTGGGAGTTAATTTTAAAAATGATTCAAGTTGTCCATGTATTGCTACGGAAATTTCATTTAAAGATTGTCCGGCTTGGTAGGTTTCAAGTAAGCTCTCGCCTAATTGGTTTCCGAATTCATCGGAGATATCGACGGTTAATAATGCAATCCCTGTCGTAATTTTTTCTATTTCAGCTTCAATATCTTTTGATGCCTGTTCCAAAGTTTTAATTTTGTCTTTTACAGAAGAGCTATCTGATTTTGTGGTCTTATGAGGATTTTTTTCACTTTTTTCTGGTGGAACAGCGATTTTTTCAACTATGTTTGCTGGTAGATTTTCTTGGGGCTGGAGATTTGTATCAACGATCCTCGCTGTGTGATGGGTTCTGGAGGGACCGGAAAATGGGCTTACTGGGCTTACCATAATTAACCTCAAATTAAGTAGATTATTAATAAACTAACTTAATTATACTTTTAATTAACTTTATTTGTCAAAAGTATAAAGAAATTGTTAATTATATATTGATTACTATTGCCACAGTAATACAAAATTAGAGGTATACTAACAAAGGTGGTTGTCACCACATATGCATTAAGCTAAGCAATTTTTTTGACATTATATACT
>JBEPVN010000087.1:0-10046 GCA_041691015.1 Parachlamydiaceae bacterium
GCAAACAAACGCAGGCTAAAGCCTACGCTACAAATCTTAGCTTAATGCATATGTGCTAAAGCACCGGGTTTTTCGGCGTAGTTGATAAACTATTTCGCTCCTTTCAATTTTCCAATTCAACAGGAATTAATGATTATCTTCCCTTTGTGGAAAAAATGAGATGAATATAAATTTCTAAGCAACTATGAGCCATAATTATACAAATCCAAAATTAGATAAATAAAAATATAACAAGCTAAACAATTTAAATATATCTTTTTAAGTACACTCCCTAATTAATTTGGAGGTCACCGATTTTTTCCCATGATGGATCCGCTTCTAAAACAACTGCAAAATAAGAATTATCGCCATCTACTTGACAAGACATCTGGTTTGTACACATTTGAGCCTGGATTTGATCTGGTGTCAATTTATAAATGCCGCCAGAAATCGCATCGACAGCAAGCCCTATAACTCCGCCAAAAATGACGTTTCCAAATACCCAACCACTTACTTGTCTTGTAAACACAGCCTCATAAGGCATGTAGCCGTCAAGTTCAATTCTTAAAAAATGATTGTCCTTACGTGTTAATTTGACAATCATAGGAGTTTGTCCGATGTACCTGCCATCGATTGCTACACGAGCATGAGCCGGGTTACTGCAAATGCCGATAGTCTGTCTTGAGCCGTGCATGATTGTTGCACAAGATGTAAATAGCATTGTAGAAACCAAGCCGGTAAGAATGGCATTTTTTGAAATTTTCATGTTTTTCTCCTTAAATGATTAAATATTAGATCTAAAGAGAATATATTAGCTGTTTGGATGTTTTTTGAGAAGGCGTAACTTAGAAAAGTTACGCCTTAAAAATGAAATTATTTAACGCATGGGCGGCAAGTTAAGGCAAGTATAATCCATGTCCAACCTGATAAAATAATATCAATCCCAAGAAAGAGTCCAATGACCCAAAATCCTGAAATTGGCCAATCGGCGTAGATCATTAAACCAAGTAAAAATGTGATCAGACCATTAAAAAAGACCCATCCCCAGTGTTGAAAACGTAAAATTACAGCTGAGAACATTCTAAAAAGACCTGCGATAAAGCAAAATGCCGCAATCCAAAATGTAAGGCCAATTGCAGTTACTGTAGGTTTTGTTACACATAGAAACCCTGTTACCAAATAAAGAATCCCGATAAGTAATGAGAAAAATAAACCGCTCCATTTATGAGCCATTAAAGCCTCAACAATCTGAATGACTCCGACAGCGAGTAAAAATATACCGAAAAGAACAACTGAAAAAATTGTTGCGTAGTAGGATGAGCCAATCACAGCTATTCCAAGAGCCACTAATAAAATTCCAAGAGCTAAAAACCAACCCCAATTTTTATGGATTTGATCGATACTTTTACAGCATGTTTTATCGATTTGATTATAATCTTGCATAAGTCTCCTTTTATAGTTTAGTTCACTAAAATCGATGTTAAATAAAAAATTTAATTTTGGAAAGACTTTGATTTCCGTTTTAAAAATTAATAATATTAACTTGCTTAAATTAAGTGTTTTATGATAATATAATTTATTGTTTAATATTAGTAATTTTTATATGGGTATTTATGTCATTCTCAAGAAATGTAAATAAAAGAGCAGGGAGTACTGTTAATAATCCGGCTCCATTAAAGAAAGCAAAAACTGAAGACGTTGTAGCAATAAAAGTTTTAAAATTAGAAAAATTTTGGGAACATTTAAATAAATTGGATTCTAAGGATGCTTGCACAAGATTTAAAAATTTATTATCTGTTTGTACACCTTTGCAAAAAGGTAAAACAAAAGTTGATCATGCTACGTGGCTTATGATTCCGGATGGATCTAAAAAAGGTCTTTCCAGCTACTTAACTATTCGGGACAACTTATTTGACTCCCAATGCTTTCATGAATCACATCAGGATTATCCCAATAATTTACCCGGTAAAAAGAAGTATTCTTTTATTACGGCATGTCACAAAGATATCCCTAATACTTATTATTTCCAAATTCGCGTTGATAAAAAAATTAATATTGCAGAAATAATTCATATTCAAAAAGCAGAGTCAGTATCTGGCAATGAGATCAAACAAATATGCATGAAAATTGTTCAGTTCTTAAAACCAAAAAAAATATTTTTAAACGACGATTCCAAAGTGACTATGGGGAAGTTCGAATTATCTTTAAGAGTCGTTTTACCGATTGTAAGTGATATTCCAAGAACATGGTATGAAGGATTTAAACCCTTCTTTTTTGTAGATGCAAAAGAAAATGATGATGAGGAGGTTAAATATTTTTCAAGGCCTGAAATAGATTATAATGGCGTTGTCGGTATTTTAAGAGAAACAACTCTTATTTGCATGACGGATATAAAGAAACATCCTCAATTGAAACTAATGATGGGAACTTATATTCCAAATTATAATAAAAATTCATTCAAAGACTATACTGTCCATCAACTCGGTAATGGAATCTACAGAGCATTAAGAGGATCAAACAAGGAACAGGCAAGTAAAGATTATGTTGAGTTTTTTAAAACCTATCTTGATCCCAATAAGATCAATCATGCAGCCTATAAAGATGGGTTGTTTAATTTGTATGACTACAAAATCTTCGTCATGGAAATAAATTAAGAGCAATAAATACCCCGAGTTAGTTATTGCTCTTGCTTTGCAAAATTAACGATGTCTCGGTTTTTGTTCAGGTCGCTTACCGCTATTGCCTCTATCGCTATTGCCTCTATCGCTATTGCCGCTATGGCTTGGGCGGTTATTGCTTCTTGGAGGCGTGCCTTTTTGCTGCATGCGTCCGTTAATGATCGGTTCTGCCTTGATCGACGGATCCGGTTCAAAGCCAGTTATTACTTCTGTTTTAATATCGCGTTTAATCAACCGCTCAATATCTTTTAATAATTTATGCTCATCGACGCAAACTAAAGAAACAGCTTCGCCAAAATTACCGGCTCTTCCGGTTCTTCCTATGCGGTGTACATAATCTTCTGGAACATTTGGCAGCTCATAATTAACAACATGAGGAAGCTCATCAATATCTAGGCCTCTTGCCGCAATATCAGTTGCGACTAAAACGGATATTTTACCATTTTTAAAGTCGCTTAAAGCTTTTGTTCTTGCAGATTGACTTTTGTTACCGTGAATAGCAGAAGATGTAATTCCATCTTCATCCAATTTTTTAGACAAGCGGTTAGCCCCATGTTTTGTTCTTGTAAATACAAGGACTTGTTTCCATTTATTTGAAGAGATCAAATGAGAGAGCAGGCTTGCTTTTTTCTTTGCATCTACAGGGTGGATGATTTGGCTGACGCCTTCTGCTGCGGTATTATGACGGACAACTTCAATTGTTTTTGGAGCATTTAAAAGGCCTGTTGCAAGGCTTTTAATTTCCGGTGAAAACGTTGCTGAAAATAATAGATTTTGTCTTTTCTTCGGTAAGAGCGCAATCAATCTCTTGATGTCATGGATAAAGCCCATGTCCAACATGCGGTCTGCTTCGTCCAGAACTAAAATTTCGACATGCGATAAATCAACAGTTTTTTGATTGGCATGATCTAGAAGTCTTCCAGGTGTTGCGATAATGATATCAACGCCGTTTTGGATATGTTTGATTTGGGAGTTTATGTTGACTCCGCCAAAAATGACAGTCGATTTTAGAGGAAGATGTTTTCCGTAAGTTGCGACATTTTCTGCAACTTGGGCTGCAAGTTCTCGTGTCGGTGTTAAAATCAAAGCGCGAACATATCTTTTACCGGGTTTATAATTTTTCATCAAAAGCTGAAGCATCGGAAGTGTAAACCCTGCCGTTTTACCGGTCCCTGTTTGTGAGCCACCCATTAGGTCGCTTCCTTCTAAAACAATCGGAATGGCTTGGTTTTGGATTGGAGTAGGTGTACTGTAGCCTTGTTCTTCAATTGCTTTTAGAAGTTCGGGAATAAGATTAAGTTCTTTAAATGACATATGTTTCCTTTGAAAATAAAAATCTATTATATATTTTAATTGGTTAATAGTAAAGGAGATAAAAAAATATTGCTATTTAGAGTATTATTTATATATAAGATATTTTTTAACAAACAAGGCGGCGTTAAGATGGATGTAACAAATCAGCAGCATAAAGAACTTTGTAGTAATTGGGGACGAGCCCGTACAGTAGATTTTAAAACTTTGATGGGCTGTTTGTCCATTATGCTTTTTACGCCCTTACTTGTTTTTTATTTTTATATTTCGGCAATTTACTTTGATTGCTCTCTTTTAGCCCCTCTTGCATCTATTGGATCTTTTGCCAATTTATTGCCGCAAGTTACAAGTCAAGCATTTGTTATTTTTTCTGTATGGGTCGTATTTCAAGTCATTCTTGCTAGGATTCCAGATATCATGCATAAATGGATTCCATCTTACCAAGGAGGCGTGGTTAATGGAGCCATTACGCCTGCTGGAAATTGCTTGCCTTATAATATCAATGGTCTCCAAGCCTTAGTGATCTCACACATTCTTTTTGTAATTTGCACATTTGGTCTTGGGCTTTTTTCTCCGACGATTTTTTTTGACAATTTAGGTCCACTTTTATGGGTGACAAATATCATGGGCTTTACTTTGGGCATTTTTGCTTATGTGAAAGCACTTTATTTTCCATCGCATCCAGAAGATAGAAAATTCAGCGGCAACAGATTCTATGATTTTTTCATGGGCGTTGAATTAAACCCGCGTGTTGGTTTTATTGATCTAAAATTATTTTTTAATGGCAGGCCTGGAATTGTTGCCTGGACGCTCATTAATCTCTCTTTTGCCTCTGCGCAATACGCAAAATATGGATTTGTGACAAATTCGATGTGGATCGTAAATTTTCTTCAAGCGCTTTATGTCCTCTATTTTTTCTGGAAAGAAGCGTGGTATCTTAAGACAATCGATATCCATCACGATCATTTTGGCTGGATGCTTGCATGGGGAGATAGTGTCTGGTTACCCTATATGTATACGTTGCAAGCACTTTTCTTAGTTTTTAACCCTGTGGAATTATCTAATGCGTATGCACTTTTTGTCTTGAGCCTCGGCCTTATCGGATTTTATATCTTCGCAGACGCCAACAACCAAAAAGACCGATTTAAAAAGCTTGGAGAGGAGGCACTCATTTGGGGCAATAAGCCAAAAACCATCCAGTGCGAGTATTTGACACAAGATGGAAAAGTCAGAAAATCCAATTTGCTTTTGTCCGGCTGGTGGGGCTATACGCGTCATATGAATTATACAGGGGATCTAATCCTTTCGTTATGCTATAGCTTAGCTTGCGGGCTGGATTCACTATTTCCCTACTTTTATTTTGTTTTTCTTTCAATCTTGCTTGTACATCGATGCATCCGCGATGAACATCGATGCTTGGACAAATATGGAAAAAAATGGAAAGAGTACTGTGATAAAGTCCCCTACAGGCTAATCCCGTATATTTGGTAAGTTTTTAGTCCCACAAATTAGAGATTTGGTTCATGAGATTCGCAGGTTGATTATATTTACCTTTTTGAATCTTATCAAAAATTTTCTGAGGAGGCATAGGGCTTCTTGCATTTTTGAAATTATAAAAAAAAGGCGGAAAAAAAACCGCTTTTTTGACTGCAGGTTGCATCGCATCCCATAAAGTCATGATTTTCACGCTGCTTAAAATGACTTTTTTTTCGGTGAAATTATTTAGAGTAATTTTACAGTGGTACTTTCCAAAGTTAATTGGATCTTTTTTTTCTATTTCCAATTTGGTTATCGGAACCACATAAGATTCTAAACAGCTAAAAAAATCAAAGCACATGTTGTCTTCTTACTTTATATTTTGTATTTGGTCCAATTTGCTGTACTAGTGTGAACTGGAGTTGTAGAAAAGCCCCCCCCCCCATGGCTTAATCTGGGGGGAGTTATCACTTGATAAGATCATTAAAAAATTTTGAAAATTGATCCGTGGTTTCCAGTTTCCTTTCACAATTGCCTTTTTGGATATCGTTAAAAATTTTATCCGCAGAAACAGTGCTTCTTGATTTTGTACCACTGTAAATAAAATTAGGGAAAACAACTGCTTTTTTCACTTCAGGGGACATCGCATCCCATAACGTCATGATTTTTATACAGGTTAATGTCACATTTTTTTCCGTATTATCGTTGAGTATAATTCTACAATAATACTTTCCAACGCTTTTTGGGTCGGGATCTTTTTTTTCGATCTCCATTTTTTTGATTGCGAGGTAGGAGGGCTCAGCAAAGAGACTACTCATAAAATCAAAGCACATTTTTTTTCTCCTATATTAACGATTGTATTCGCCGTTAATGATTTTTTTATAGATAGCATCTGCAGTACTTGCATTACGGTAGTTTTTTAAAGAAAGGTTTGATTAATATCAATTAATTTTTTTGTTTATTCTTGACAGACGTTTGTGGTTTACTTTACGTTAAAAAAAACTTTAAGGAGATTTACAGATGAAATATTTGGAATATGAAAAATTTGAACATATCGGAATCGTAAAATTTGCAAGAAAAGATGTCTTAAATGCGTTAAATCGCGATTTGCTTGAAGAATTCCATATGTTTTTGGAATTGATCGGAAAAGGACAGCAAATTAGAGCCCTTGTGATCACTGGTGATGGGGATAAATCTTTTGCGTCAGGTGCAGACATTTCGGAAATGCAAAATATGGGACAGCTTGAAGTGCTTCACTTTTTAGAGCTTGGGGGAAAAGTTGCAAAAGCGTTGCAAAATGCTCCATTTTTAACAATTGCCGCAGTAAATGGCTATGCTTTGGGGGGTGGGTTTGAGCTTGCATTAGCATGCGATTTTATTTACGCGTCTGAAAATGCTGTTTTTGGGATGCCTGAAGTCACTTTGGGATTAATTCCAGGTTTTGGAGGCACGCAGAGATTAACAGAAAGCATAGGACCTCGTCTTGCAAAAGAAATGCTGATGACAGGAAAGACAATCAATGCTCAAAAAGCTTTGGATTTTGGAATCGCAAATCAAGTGTGCAAGCCTGCCGATTTGCTTAAAAATTGTTGTGAAAGTGCAGCCAGCATGCTTAAACACCCATTTAATGCGGTCTTACAAGCAAAAAATGCAGTAAATTTGGCCTCATCCTTAAAATGTGCAAGTTTTGAGGCGGAAAGAAATATGGCTGCCATATGTTTTGCAACGGGTGAGAGAAAAGAACAAATGAAAGAATTTATAGAAAAAAAAGCACATCATGCAGCTAGATAATGCTTTAAAAGATGTTGCGGTGATTGGGGCTTGCGGTAAAATGGGAAAAGGGATCGCAAGTCTCCTTTTACAGGAGATTGCGCGCACTGAAATGTCGCTGACAGGAAATACCGGTCAATATTCATTGCATCTGATCGATGCAAACCTAGAAGCTTTTCCAGAACTTAAAAATTATCTCAAAGGCCAGCTTACAAAATTTGCCGAAAAAAACATTGCCTTGTTAAGAAATTACTGCTCAAAAGACTTAAAGCTTGTAAGCAATAAAGATATCATTGAAAAATATGTAGATGGGGCATTAGCATCCGTTTATTTTAGTACTTCTTTAGATTCTGTTGCGCATTCATCTTTAGTTTTTGAGGCAATTGTTGAAGACTTGGACTCAAAAGTTGATTTATTTAAAAAATTAAGACAAATCCAAAAGACTCCTAAGTTTATATTTACCAATACTTCATCAATTCCAATCCATGTTTTAGATCTTTTAGGGGATTTGGATGGGCGCATTATTGGATTTCATTTTTATAACCCTCCAATCGTACAAAATCTTATCGAGCTCATTCCTCTTCAAAAAGGCGATCCTGAACTAAAAACATTAAGCGAAGAGCTTGTCAAACGTTTGAATAAAAAAGCAATTTATTCCAATGATATCGCAGGATTCATTGGAAATGGATATTTTATGCAAGAAATTAACTATGCCTGTGAAAAAGCGCGGGAATTTGGGCAAATACATTCTGATGCAGAAGGCGTGTATCTTATAGATACTGTCACAAAAGATTTTCTTTTAAGGCCAATGGGGATTTTTCAATTAATGGACTTTGTCGGGATCGATGTTTGCGCCCGTATTTTAAAAGTAATGCAACAGCAATTACCTCAAAAAAAACTCCATGATCCATTGATAGATGAGATGTTGCTTAGCGGAAAAACAGGCGGACAAATGCCGGATGGCACATTAAAAGAGGGTTTTTTTCAATATGAAGGCTTGGAAAGAAAGGCAATTTATTCTGTTGAAAAGAAAATGTATCTACCGCTTGATCAACTTGAGAATAAAGTAAAAGAGCATTTAGGGGACTTTCCTGACCCTGCAGTCACGTGGAAAAAATTACAAAATAGTTCAAAAAAAGAAGAGATTCTACTCTCCTATTTTAATAAAATGAAGCAAAGTCAAAGCCTTGGCTCAGAACTTGGAGTCAAATTTTTGAACCATTCCAATAAAATTGCAAAAGATTTGGTCTTGGATGGAGTGGCATCCTCTTTGGATGATGTCGATCAGATTTTAAAAAATGGATTTTATCATCTTTATGGGGTTATAAGGTAAGTGAAAAAATTTAGAAAAAAAGTTTATGTAGCTGCTGGATATAACACAATGTATTTTGGGCCGGGAAGAAAAGAATTCGATCCAAGCTCTTCGATGCCAACATTTGAGACTTATTTGCTTGAGACTGCAAAAGGAACGCTTTCACAAGTTAAAGATGCTGAGTTTGATGAGGGCATCATTGGAAGCTTTATGGCAGCAAAATTCATCAATCAGGCGAATTTGCCGGGGTTTTTACCTTTTATGGCCCCATCGCTTAGTGGAAAACCATGCACTGCAGTAGAAGGTGCTTGCGGTACTGGTGGAAGGGCTATTGGAATTGCTTTAAGAAGCGTTCTATCAGATTTTTCTGATTCTGTTTTTGTTGCAGGTTTTGAAATTCAAAATATTATGAAATCAGTTTATGGTGCAGACGTTTTGGCAGGAGCTGCTTATTATAATAAAGAGCGAAAGGCAGGACACGCTTTTTTTTTCCCTGGGATATTTTCTGATAGGGCAGGGGCCTATTATGAAAAATATGGAAAAGAAAAGACGAGAGAAGCAATGGCAAAATGGTATGAACTTGCGATTTTAAATGCGCGGAAAAATAAAAAAGCGCAAGAATTTTACAATAGCGTCGAAAAATTAAAGGAAATGGCAAGCGTTACACCAGACGCTAAACGTTTTTTGCCTCATCTTAACTTATATGATTGCTCAAAAGTGACAGACGGGGCCTCATCGCTCCTAGTCTTATCGGAAGAGGGACTAAAAAAATGCGGTATCGACAAAAAAGATGCGGTGGAAATTGTTTCGATCGGAGAGGCCGAGGCTGACATTACTAAAGACCCGGAAGATTTAACAGCTTTAACGACAACAAAAATAGCTGTTCAAAAAGCTTTGGCTCAAGCGGAATTAACCATGAATGATATAGGTATTCTTGAAATCCATGACTGCTTTTCCATTACCGCTTTATTAACATTTGAGGCAATAGGGCTTGCAGAGCCCGGAAAATCCGCAGATTTTATTTTGAATGAAAATAGCGCCATCACAGGAAAAATCCCTACAAATTTATCCGGGGGATTGACTGGCTTTGGTCATCCGACAGGAGCGTCTGGTGTGCGTCAAATGGTGGATCTTTTACATCAGCTCACAAAAAAAGCTGAGAATCAAGTGGAAGTCAAGAAGTTATATGGCATGATGATCAGCATGGGCGGAAATGACAAAACAGTAACGTGCCTTATCGTAAAACCTGCCTAAAGGAAAAAATCTTTAAAAGGCGCTACAAACCCTAGTCGACCTAAAAGGACGTAGGCTTTTTTCAACTTAAGAGGCGCAGAGTCTAAAGAGGCGCCTCCTAAATAACAAACTCTAATCACTTAAAAAATTAGTTGTGTATTAAGAATCCTTGTAAGGTATTCATCGCGAAGCGATTTTACATAGCTAGCCGGTGGTGACAACCACCGGTAATGCAAGAAAAAAATGCACTACGAAGTAGTGCTACATTAATGCTTTCATGTTTGGCA
>JBEPVN010000088.1:0-9352 GCA_041691015.1 Parachlamydiaceae bacterium
AAGCGAAGCGACGTTAAAATGCAGGTGTGGGTACAGCATTACCTTTTAAGTTAACCCTGTAGAATTTTTTACCAAAAAGATCACAGACTCGACTTCTGGAAGTTTTTCTTTTTTGCATCTTTTTTAAATTTGGTCAGGAAATGAGGGAAACTTATTCTACGGATGCTCGTTTTGAAAAGAGTGAGCCAACGGATCTAAAACCGCTCCTAAATCCGGCAAAAAGGCAATAGCCGACAAGCACGCCAATTAGCGCATAAATCAAGCCTTCAAAAGAAAATTCCAAACCAAATTTAAACGTCTTGTAAGTATCTTTTGCGATATCGTTATAAAAATTGGACATGAAAATAAAAGGTCTTGTAAAAGGGGAGGATGTCTCCAATGCTAGATATGTTTCTGAGAGTGTATTATAGCGCTCTGTCATTTTTTGCATGATTTCGCCTTGCCGCACAAAATCAATATCAGCATTGGATAAAAACTTATTGATGAAAACAGTCAATTCTTTTCCAGAAAGTGTCGCAGCCTGTTTCATGGCTTCAATTTGGGTATGCAGTTCTGCAACATGACCTGCAAGTTGTTGTTTGTACTGTTGCATGAACATGGGAGCTTGTGAAAAAATCAAAGCTCCTAATACTGCAAAAATACGGTCAATTGTGTTTACAATCCATTTTAACATACAAACCTTAAAAATTGAGCTCCTTTCAAGAAAACTTGAAAGGAGCTTAAATAAAATTAAACTGTTTGAACCACAGGTGTTTCAATAACAGCTACAGCTACTTCTTCAACTTTTGGTTTTCCCAGAGAAAACCCTTTGTCAAGCGGTGAAAGTCTGAATTTTTCTCCGCAATATAGATAACCCCAAGCAGATGGATTTTTTAAAAGATAAATTTTATGGTCAATTGCATTTAGCTGATCATTAACCGCTTTTAAAGCAACTTTTGCCTCTAAAAATTCTTTATTTATTTCTTCAGGGCTTTCTTCACATAGCTTAAAAGCTTTTAGAAAATCTGATTGATTGGTCTTGATTTTTTCTTCGTGGATCAAAAACTGAGCAGAAATTGATTGATGAAGCTCTTCTGGAATAAGTTTATAGGTGGCTTTTAATTTCGCTTTATTCAGCTTTAATAAAGCAGTTGTAACACGTGGTAATAATTCTCCGTATGTATCAATTAAGCTGTCATACTTTGTATCCCATTTGCTGAACATTTGGAGATCTTCCAAAATTGCAGTGTGAGGATTTACTTTGGCAACTTCTGATTGTAATGCCATAGCTTCGTCCTTAAATTTTATGATTTCAGCAATGACTTGATTTGCTTTGATCAAAGTTAGACGTATGTCATGAACTGTTGGTCTCTGAATGCCTTTTAAAGTTGTAAGTTCCTTGATCCTGCTTTGCTGTTCCTCTACCCTAGCCTGTAATAACTTAACTTCTTTCTCTGCTTGATGTAATTGATCTACCGCTAAAGCATATTTTGTATTAAATGCTCTTTTAGCTGTAGCTTCTGTTTTTTTGTGATCGATACCCTTATCTGTAGAAATTTCTTTGATTCTGCCTCTATTTCTTCTTTTTTGATAAGATTGCTCTCTCCATTTACCGTCGTTTTGATAAACTATTTCACCTATAGTCATAAAAATATACCCTCACGAAAAATGATTTATAATTTAAAACGAAAACTAGACTTCCGTCTTTAAAAGTATTTTTAACAGAACCCCAAATTTATTCAAATAAATATTTATAAAAAAAATAACTCTTATTGTACAATTTAGTACAAAAAGAGTTATTTAATATTTTAATTTTATGCTTTAAATCAGCCCCCTAGTTCACGCTCAAAATAAGGGCTTGTAGGAGATACTCTAGTCTTTGATTTCCATTCAACTATATAACTTGACCCAGGCGCATAAGCCCATGCACCGTAATTTTTTTTTCCAAGCGTTGCGTCAATCAAATTTAAGTGATTGGCAGCATCACCATAGCGTCTCTCAATGTGATTTAAATCAATTGAAAGTGTATCATAAATTTCTTGACAGCGTTCACGAAGCGATATAAAAGCTTTTTCATTTGCTTTAATTTCCTCCATCGACATATAATTTTCAGCTGAAAACGCGTTAATATGTACTTCTGGTATAGGTTCGTGAGTTGCTTTTTCAATAGATTTTTTAAGGTCTTCTAATTGTATTGTTATACGCGGCTGAAGATCCAAATACACCCTTGATAATTTTGCATATTTTGGATCATTATCTTCCAATGATTTTTTTAAAATCGGCACCGTATCTTTATTATTTGAAATCATCTCACAAGTTCTCTGTGCGCTATCTCTTAATTTTACTATTTCTACTAGCAGTGTTTCTACCTCGATTCTAATAGGCCCTAATTCCTCTAAGATCTTGGTTAAACCAATGGCTGTTGGTGTGAAAACTTTCTCAACTTTTGGTTTTATTGTTTTTAGCTGCGTTTCAAGGGTGCTGTTACGCTCTCTTAATTCTGTTGCTGTGTTTTGTAATTCCATTTCGTTTTTTTTGACAAGAGCTAGTTCCTCTTCCAAACCATTGATCGTTTGTCTTAATTGGCCCTCGTCTCTTTCATCCTCTTTACACTTATTTAATTCTTCTTTTAAGCTTTTAATGCGTAAGTCTTGTGCTTCAATGCGGACAGTTAATGTTTTAATAAAAGGTGATTGATTATTCAAAGCCTCTTTTAAAGCCTCTGTCAATGTTACAAGTTCAGCATCTTTATCAACAGCTTCCTTTTCAAGTTGTTTTACCCTGTCCTGTAATGATTTTGGCGAATGAGTGCCGGATGAATTTTTTCCTAATGTATTTTTTGCTATTTCAGCAGACATTGCCAGCGGGGGAAATGTTTGTCTGTATGTAGGGCTCGTTGGACTAATGTCTTGAGGACTTGAAGTAATCGGTACGTTCATATGTAAACCTCTCTAATGAATATAAATTTTAACTTATCATGAAAAAGCAGTTTCATTGCTTTCGAAATATTTCTATCATACTCAAATGATTTTTTTGAAATAAAAAATATTTATAATGAAAGATTAGAAATTTTACCTATTGCCAATAAATGTGATTTATGATAAAAATTTACAATAAACTTCTTGATTATTAATAGGATTTAATATGTTCGAATATCAAAACAATAACTTCAATAGCGCTAACAACTCTCTTCCTCAAATAAACTCAACGCAAGGCGTATTTTCTGGTAGAGCGATAAGCAGTCAAATAAAAATGATAGCCGGAATTGTAGCTTTGGTTGTACTTGTTTCTGTGACTGTTTTTATCTACATCAGAAACCGATCAAACGATAAAGGTAATTCTACAAAAAAAGAACCTGAATCTAAAAACGATCGATCTCAGGTAACGACTAAGGTTATACATAAAGAAAAGAGTCTTCCAGGTAAAGTAGAAGATGCTACAGCAGATCCAAAACCAGAGACTATATCTACTGATCCAAAACCAGACGATACCTCGATTAATTTACCAACGCCAACTGATTCGACTGTTGAAACTGAAACTTTGACGAAAACAATTCTACTCGTTGAAGAATATGTACTTGTCGAAGAACTTGTCGAAACAACAGAAAAGGATGCGACAGCAGATCCAAAACAAGAGACTATATCTACTGATTTAAAACAAAACGATTCTCCTTTTATTTTACCTCCTCCACCCAAGCTTTCAACTGATTTGGCTGATGAAATTGAAGTTTTGAGTGAGAAAACAAACGAATTCGTTATTTTACCACCACCACCTAAGCCTTCAACTCATTCGACTGACGAAACTGAAACTTTGACGGAAACAAGCGAACTTGCTGTACTTGTCGGAGAATATGAGCTCGTCGAAACAACAGAAGAAAGCGCTATAGTAAATCCAAAACCAGAGACTATATCTACAGATTCAAAACAAAACGATACCCCGATTAATTTACCAACTCCAACTGATTCGAAAAAACCTGAAAAGGATCCTACAGCGGATTTACCAAAAGAGACTGCAACAGCAGATTCTGAACAAGGCATTAAATCTGGCGATCCAAAACAAAACGATACTCCGATTAATTTACCACCACCACCCAATCTTTTAACCGATCAAGCACCTAATACAGAATCTGTAACGATTTTACCACCACCACCTAATTTTTCATCTACGACTTTACCTCCGCTCCCATATACTCCAAGTGTTTTACCGACTCTACCCAATCTTTCAACCGATCAAGCACCTAAAACAGAATCTGTAACGAATTTACTATCGCTGCCAGTTGATGATCCTCTAGCAGATTCACCAGAAGTTGATTTACCACGTCCTTTACCTTCAGGTTCAAAAGCGAGCGATCCTCTAGAGAGTTTACCTCCAGGTCCACCTCCCGGCTTACCCCCAGCATTTCCAGATTCAACAGCAGGTGGCCCTCCAACGGATTTACCCCCAGCATTTCCAGGTTCGATAGCAGGTGGTTCTCCAACGGATTTACCTTCACCTATTTTAGGTTCACTGCGTCTGTTAATTTCAGGTACAACAACAAGCGAACCTCTAAAGAGTTTACCACCAGGTCCGCCGCCAGGCTTGCCCCCAATTTTTCCAGGTTCGATAGCAGGTGGTTCTCCAACGGATTTACGACGTCCCCTACCTTCAGATTCAACAGAAGGTGGGCCTCCACCGGATTTACCGCCCCCATTTCCTCTAACGCTTTTTCCTCCAATGCCTTATTCTCCACCCACATCTCGAATGCCTTATTCTCAATACACACCTCAAATGCCTTATTATCCATACACATCTCAAAACACATCTCAAATGTCTTATTCTCCATACACATCTCAAAACACATCTCAAATGTCTTATTCTCCATACACATCTCAAATGCCTTATTATCCATACACATCTCAATACTCATCGCTAACGCCTTATTCTCAATACACATCTCATTTATCACAATATACTCTAAAGCCCGCTAATAAAGCTGATGACAGTGAAGAGGGTGAAGCATGGAAGTTGAGAGCGGAAACTCTACATAAATTAAACTCAACTATAGAAATTGTTCGTACATTAGATAAATTAACAAATGTAAAGACAATTTTAGATTCTAAAGAAAATAATGGTTTGGACAAGCAGTTAAATATATTAACGGAATTGAACAAAAAAATTTTTGCTGAAAAAACTTTAAGTTTGCAACAACAAAAAGTTTTTTCTGCTTCTTTGATTGGGACTGTTGCTACAATAAAAAATATTATAAGCGGCGTACAAAAACTTAAGATTAAAGAAATTATTAAAGATATACCCATCTCTATAAAAAATGTTAGTGTCGATACAGTGACATCTGAGATCTTAAAATGTAATACAATATCAGAAAAAAGCGCGTTCCTTAGTAAATACGGTATTCGACATGACAATCGTAAAACTCTTGATTATTTCCATATTATGAAATGTATTAGCGAATTACCCCGCCGATCAGTTGAGGAAGAAGAAGCGGTGTCGTCTAAGCTCTTAAACTGGGAAGAGGGAGTTGGAAAAAGGAATGAGTTTTTTAAAGAATTAGATGACACAGAAAGAAATTTTATAAACAATTTGTTTGATACCTTAAACCAAATGCGCTCTAAATACGGCAGTGAGGGTTTTTATGGAAAATATGAAACAATATATCTTAATGCTTTCAAGATTACCAATTTTTTTATTACATTAGACCAACAAACAACACATGCTGAAAAAATGGCTTGGGTGGCAAGCATATATTTATCTCAAGAATTTAAGGACTTTATTGAATCTGCCAAAATCTACTTTCTCGATGACAGAGTACAGATGCTTTTAAAATCGGTTGATCTTGGAAACGAATCGAATTATATTTTAAAACGTCTCCCACAACACAGGCTTTTGATTATAGAAGCAATTAAACTTACTCCTAAAAATAGTGTAGAACATGCAAATTTGCAACAAGCTTTGAAAGAAATAAAAGAGGAATTAAAATTTTTACAAAATAACTAATAGGAAAAGAGTTCTTTTTTTAAGAACAAACGGTGACATCCAAGCATTTATATCACTTACCTAAGAGTTAAACCATTCCAGTGAGCCTTCATTTCGCTGTTTAGATAATGTAAAAGTTTAAAATAGGGAATAGGCCTGTTATGATGATGTTCAAGATCGATAAAGGCAAGCTTGTTATTTTTTGTAAAAGGTAGATTTGAGGCAATTAATGAATCATTCAAACCCTCTTGTTCTACAATGATGTATAGGGCATCTAACATACTTGGCGTTACCTTGGTTTTCCATTTCTGTCTGTTTTTACTTCCTTTTTCAATTCCCAAAGAACTAGCCACTAAAATAAAACTTTTAGGTTGAGGGGATTTTGATATTGGAGAATCAGGTATGGGATAAATCCATTTATTTGGTACAACAAAATATTTATCATACCCATGATCTCTAATAGCCCTCTGAAGAGACTTTGCTTCAAATGCCCGATCTACCCATTGCTTTGATTCATTCTCGATGATTTGCTCATCGCTATAAAATTTAAAATAATAATCTTTGATTTTTTTATTCTTTGATACAATCGCTTTACTAAATTGACCGGGAATATAGTTCTTAAAACCTGCTTTTATAATCGAGCTCGTATTTTCAGTTACGCGAAAAGAATGAAAAAGTTTGTCGAGTTTTCTTTTGGCAGGGTGGTCATCTGGTAATAGATACGGTTGAACTTCGTTCCATACATAATCAGAAACAAGTACCGGTTTTGAATAACCGGCATATGCAGAACAACTTAAGATAAATAACAAAGGAACAAAAAAAAACTGCTTAAATTTTTTCATTAATTAGCCTTTTAAAGTTATTTTCTAAATGCGAGTATGGTTAAACGCACGATAACGTAAGATGCCCACCCAAGAGCTGCTGTTAACAGGGCAGCTGTCAAGCTGCCAAAAAATTCGCTGGAATTATAAAAAACAATAAAAAAACTAATTAAAAATAAAGCTGCCGCAAAACGATATCCCCATTTTTCAATTAGTTCTTTTTCCATAATTAATTCCTTTCTTTTTTTCTAAATTATAGAAAAAATAAATACAAGGAAAAAAAATAATAATCTGAACGTGTTTATTTTTTTGAGCTAAGAAGTCTTTCAAAGAAGTAATCTAAAGAAATTTTACCGGGACCAAATACAAAAATAATTAAAGAAGCCAATAGAAACGTAAAAGGGGATTGTTTTAAGAGAATACTTGGATCCTTAAAAATAGTTGAATCATAGTGAGCTACTAAGAGTGCTACTAACATTGTAAGGATAAGGGGAATAGAAATAAGTCTTGAGGCAAAACCCAAAATCAAACAAGCGCCGCCAATTGTTTCTACCCATGCTACAAGATGTGCGCTAACTTCAGGAAATGGTATTCCTAGAGAATAAAAAAAATCCCCGACAGAATTTATATTTTGAAGTTTCCCAAAACCTGTTTGGAAAAAAAGAAAACCCCAGAAAAGACGAATCGCTAAAAGGAGAAAATCTTGCAAGGATGTGCTGAAGTGAATAAGGGAGTTGTAGTTTTTTTTTAAGCTGCCGATGATTTTCATATAAATCCTATTTTCGAGAGAGTATATCTTTTTTCCACTCATCTGGCAAGTAATTTAACCCCTCGATCATGGCAATTCTTTTTTCAATTGGAGGATGTGTTGCAAACAGGGAAGATAAGGAACTTCTGTCATCAAAATAGATGTGAGAAAATGCAAGTCCTTCTTTTGGCATATCGCTCACATTGGATTTTGCTATTTTTCTTAAAGCATTTGCGATGCCATCCGGGTTCCTTGTAAACTGTACAGCGCAAGCATCTGCAAGATATTCGCGCTCACGGCTTACAGCAGCCTTTAGGATCGACCCAAAAATATAGGTAATGGCACCTGCTGCAAGCATCACCGTGGCAATCATATAGACATTCGGATTTTTTCTGTCATCGCTTTCTGTTCTTGGCCCAAATTGGAGCAGTCGTAGGGCAAGCACAAACACAATATAAAATCCCATCACCATAGCAGCCAAGCGAATGCTGATTTTCATGTCTTCATTATAAATATGGCCCATTTCATGAGCAATGACGCCCTGCAGCTCATCTCTTGAGAGTGCATTAAGGCAGCCTCTTGTGACAGTTATAATGGCATTTTTTTCTCCAAGACCTGCAGCAAAGGCATTAATTTCATTAGCTTCCAATATATAAACCGGTGGAACCGTAAGGGATGCAGCTATTGCTATTTCATTTACAATATTTAAGAGCTGTATTTTTTTGGGGTTGGTGGTTTTGGAATCGACAAGTTCTGCACCTAAAAATTCCGCAAGGTATTTACCGCCCTCTAATTGAAAACAGCAGTATTCATATCCTGCCACACTAAATGTAATACCAATAAAAATAAGCCCAACCCAAGGGACAGTGGGGTTGTAGTTGCTTTCTGACAAATTTCGCAAAACAAATTCGGCGGCAGTTGCGATGAAAAAAGTAAAAAAAATAAAAATTGCAAGGTAAAGCAGAGTTCTAGATTTAGCTCGTCGTTGTGCCTCCCAAAAATCCATAGCCATTCATTAACCGCCTTTTTTACAAGACTTGAAAAAAACTAAAGAACTAAAAACTCACTTTTACTGCTTTTTTAGCTTCCTCTGTTTCCACTTGATAGAGTTCTGCTGGTTTGTGACCAAACATATTTGCTACTAAAACTGCCGGAAATTCTTGTTGGGCGGTATTGTAGTTCATGCTTTGGTCATTATATGCCTGTCTTGCAAAGGCGATGCGATTTTCTGTGCTTCCAAGTTCTTCTTGTAGGATTTGCATATTTTCAGATGCGCGAAGTTGCGGATAGTTTTCTGCGAGCGCAAAAATTTGAGGAAGCGAGCTTTTTAGAGCAGATTCTGCGCCGAGAATTTGTTTCATAGCGTCTTCTGAGGGTGGCTCTCCACTTTTTTGTACAGCCTCCCTTGCGGCAGCTCCCTGATTTCTTGCGCTGATGACAGCCTCTAATGTTCCTTTTTCAAAATTCATGTAGCCTTTCACAGTTTCGATCAAATTAGGGATTAGGTCATAGCGTCTTTGCAGTTGAACGTCGATTTGGCTCCATGCATTTTTGACCTGATTTCTTAATGTCACCAAGCGGTTATAGATCCCCATCAGCCAAAACGCGCCAAGAGCGGCAGCACCTAACAACACCAAAAAAATAGTTTCCATGGAATACCTCCAAAATCAATTAAAAAATTAAGATATGCTTATAATTTCGATTTATCAGGTAACTACATTTAAAACAATTTATATTATTCCTATAAAAACAGGAATTTTGGAGGACGGTGACTTGATAGCCGGTGGTTAGATATGCATTAAGCTAAGATTTGTAGCGTAGGCTTTAGCCTTAA
>JBEPVN010000089.1:0-9304 GCA_041691015.1 Parachlamydiaceae bacterium
CTTGCGTTACCGGTGGTTGTCACCACCGGCTAGCTATGTAAAATCGCTTCGCGATGAATACCTTACAAGGACTCTTAATACACAACGATTTTTTTTAAGTTAACAACAGAGAGTTTACCTTGTTATTTCCCGTTAAGGAGGACAACAGGAACTGTCTCGCTTTTAAGTTGAAAGAAGCTTGCACCATTTTGGATTGAACAGAGTTTGTTATTTAGGAGGAGCTACTTATGAGATGTTTAGTTGGGGACTATTTTTAGAGCGTTGCGAGCTTATATAGATAAGCTTATTTTTGGCAACGGTACTCAATTCATTTCTCATAAATATCAGAAGTTTTGTAAGTGTCTTATTTTTCTCTAAAGCTTTTCCAATAATCATTGCATCGCTATTTTTTAAACCGCAATCTTTAATATCTAGATAAAGTAATGATCTATTGTATACCAACAATTGTGCAACCATCGACGACAATTGATCGCCTATCCGTTTGTTACCGCTCAAATCAACAAATTTAATTGTTTTGTGTGGAATCAACGAATTAAAAATATAACCAGCACCAACCTCTTTTAGACTTCTTTCTTCTTCAAAACAAGTTAAAGAAACCTCCCTTAACTTTGTATTTGCTTTAATTAGTTTTGCCAAACTTAAGGCTTCCCTGTCAGATAAAGCCTCCTGTTTTTTTAACATCCAGGATGAATTGCTTTTCGAAATATCCTTGTATAAATTTGAAGAAATTGACGTCATTTGTAAAAAACCTCATAATTAGAATTTTTCAAGATACATTCATGGATATACTTCTTGCAATAATTTTAAACAAAACGTTAAGTTAAATTAATCATGAGTGAAAAAATGCACCCTCAAGAAAAATATAATTAAAAGAGATATTTATGCAGATAAGCCACACACAAAATTTTACACTGAAACCTTTGTTAAAACTGATCAAATTCTTGTTTTTAATCTGTTTACTGATCCCTCTTTTTACAAGCTGCCAATCTGATAAAACAATCGTCAATGGCTTAGATGAGAGGGAAGCTAATGAAATCCTTGTTTTCTTAGCATCAAAAGGCATTCAAGCACAAAAAGTTAGCAAAGAAGGCGGCGGCGGCGGCGGGTCGAAAATTGCGACATACGACATTACGGTTAATGAAGAAAATGCCAATCAGGCAATGGCAGTTTTAAATCAAAACGGTCTTCCAAGAAGGCGCAGCCAAAACTTGCTCGGTATTTTTTCGAACGTCGGTCTTGTTCCGTCCGCTATGGAACAACAAATCCGCTATCAGGCAGGACTTGCAGAACAAGCAGCAAGCACTATCCGTAAAATCGACGGGATTTTAGATGCGGAAGTTCAAATTTCATTTCCAAAAGAAGATCCTTTAAATCCGGATAAAAAAACCGGAAAAATTACAGCTTCTGTCTATGTCAAGCATAATGGCGTCCTAGATGATCCAAACAGCCATTTGATCACAAAAATCAAACGTTTTGTAGAAGCCTCTGTAACTGGACTTAGTTTTGATAACGTAACAGTAATCCCGGACCGTGCAAGATTTAATGAATTACCCGTAGGCAGTTTTGGTCTTTCCGAGGAAAAAAGCTTTGTTAACGTCTGGGGTTTGATCATTGGAAAAGAGTCCTTAACAACCTTTAGAATCGTATTTTTTGTATTTTTAATTCTAACACTTCTTCTTCTACTTTCACTAATTTGGCTCATATGGAAAATTTATCCTGTCTTGGAATCCCACGGAGGGTTAAAAGAACTTTTTCATATGGAACCGATAAAAGTTGAAAAAACAATAGAACCTGAAACTCAACCAGACGCTTCCAAAACAGAAGAGAAAAAGGAAAAAGACGGAGAAATTGGACAGGTTGATAAAGATTTTGACGAGACGGAATAGCAATGAAGATGAAATCAAAAGATTGGCTGATGTTTCGGATTTTGGTAAATAAATATCACCGGAAATCAGCAGATGCTTTTTTAAAGAATTTACCCCAGGAAGAAAGTAAAAACGTTACCAATCAAAATGTTATATCGACAGAAGCAAGCGCTCTTCTTGTACAGCCAGAAAACCTGATTGACAAAGTTCATTATTCTTGGCTTTTGGATGCTTTTGAAAAAATACCGGATTCTTTAAAGCCCTCTGTCCTCGCATCCATTCCAAAACAACTGAGAGAAGGCTTAAGTAAAAGTTTTAACCTTCCATTAAAGCAAATTACGCTGGCTCCCCCCTATAAACGCTTCTTGATCAACGCTCTTTATACGGAATTTGAAAAAAAAGAAGTATTGCCGCTGGAGTTTTTGCCGGAAAACCCGCTATTTGTACTCACAACCTATCCAAAAGCTAAACTTGTTTCAATCATCGATTATCTTGGGCTCTATGACTTATCAGAGGAAATCCGCCATATTGTAGAGAAAAATTTATTGACATCGATTTATGCCGCCATCCCTTTAAAAAAACAACAATTTTTAAAAAACTGCTTAAATCAGAAAGAGAAAATTGTGACTCCAAGACTTGATTTGGAAAATTGGGATAAGGATCCCGAAAAATTAGAAAAAATGTTGCATAAGCGCGGGATGATCAGGTTAAGTCATGCTCTTTCTGGGCAGCATCCTGATTTTCTTTGGCATGTTGTGCATATTTTAGATTCAGGCAGGGGACATGTGATTGTCTCCCACTATAAACAGGAAGAAATTCCTGCTGTGACCCATGCTTTAAAGGACCAAGTCCTTAATGTTATTAATTTTTTAAATAAAAAGAGTTAAACGTGAACAAACACTTTTTTTCACTGATTCATGGAGAAGCAATTCATATTGCTCCAAAAGTTAAATTTATTCCTTCAGCTGAATTTTCAAGCCTTCTTGACGCAAAAAATATTTTGGAAAAAGCAAGGGAAGATGCCGAAAAATATAAAACGACAGTTACTCTCGAATGCGAAAAATTAAAAGAAGAAGCGGAAAGAAAAGGGTTCAATAAAGGTTTTGAATCGTGGGCAGAACATGTGGCTAATTTAGAACAGGAAATTATCTCAATACGCGCAACCTCTGAAAAAGCAATTATTCCAATAGCTCTAAAAGCTGCCAAAAAAATCGTAGGAAAAGAAATTGAGCTCTCCCACGATACTATTGTCGATATCGTTTTGAATTATTTAAAAGCTGTTTCCACACATAAAAAAATTACCATTTATGTGAGTAAAAAAGACTTGAACATCGTAGAGAGCAATAGAAGCCGCCTGAAAGAAGTGTTTGAGAGCTTGGAAGCTCTTTCAATCAGGGAAAGAGCGGACATCGAACCTGGCGGATGCATCATCGAAACTGAAGGCGGGATTATTAATGCCAAACTTGAAAATCAATGGTCCGTCATGGAAAATGCCTTTAAAGCCATGATTAAAGAAGAAAAAGCAACAGCTAAACCAAGTAAATCTTAAAGGTTTTTTAAAAATGCACAAAATTCTGGGTTTAAAATCACTTATTTGTTTTTTTACAATCATTGGAGTGATCTTTTTTACTCCGGATTCTCTTTTATCGCAAGACATCGGTGTTCCCCCCGCAAAACCAGCTGTTACAGCACCGGCGTCTTCCTCCTCGCTTCAACGTTCAGGTACGCCCTCAAGGACTGCAACTTCAAGAGTGCCAACAGGACCTACAGCTACAACTTCAGCTTCTGGAACTTCGTACCTCGATACCCAGTTTCCAATAGATCCGATCAGAAGACCCTCTCTTATTACGCAAGCTGCTTCCTTAACGCTTTTATCGCTTCTTCCATTCATCATCATGATTTTGACCTCTTTTTTAAAGATCGTGATCGTGCTATCCCTTTTAAGAAGTGCTCTTGGCGTACAACAAGCTCCTCCAAATCAAATCATCAACGGCGTTGCCTTTATGTTGAGCTTGTTCATCATGTACCCGACAGTTCTTTTGATGTATGATGCTGCAGAAAAAGTCATCTCCAAAACAAAAGCTCCAGACTCCCTTATAGCAACTGAAAGCTCTGCCTACATTATTGCAGTAGCTACAGAAGCAAGAGAGCCCTTAAGGCTCTTTTTAAAAAGAAACTCCAGCATAGCGCACCAAGCCTTATTTTATAGGCTCTCGTACCGTATTTTGCCAGAAGACCATAGAGCTGGATTAAAGCCAGATGATTTTATGGTCATTGTTCCATCATACATTACAAGCCAGTTAAAAGACGCATTTGAAATCGGAGTGCTTATTTATATTCCATTTTTCGTCATCGATCTTGTGACTTCCAATATTTTGCTTGCCATGGGGATGATGATGTTATCGCCGGTTACCATTTCCATGCCGTTAAAACTCTTTTTACTTGTGATGTTAGATGGTTGGACATTATTAATTGAAGGTCTCGTTAATACATTTAGGTAGGTTTTAAATTATGTTTCAAACTCAGGCAATCCAATTATCGTATCAGGGGCTTCTGCTCATTTTGATTTTGTCCGCACCACCGATTTTAGTCAGTATGTTTTTTGGGATTTTAGTCGCAATTTTTCAGGCTGCAACACAAATCCAGGAACAGACACTCTCATTTACCATCAAGCTTGTAGCGGTTACATTAACGCTTATGCTCCTTGGACCCTGGCTTGGTGCGCAAATTATGTCATTTGCCTTAAATATTTTTACAAATTTCCCTCAATGGAGTTTTGTTTCCCAATGACGGATGTACTCATTAAGCAAATGGTCATAGATGTCTGATGCTTACCTGTCACTTTTTTTGAATAGCGCACTCTCTCAAGGCAATGTCTTGGGCCCCTTGACCCTGCTTATTTTATTTTTTGCAAGATTTCTTCCAATCATTGCTCTCTCGCCTTTTTTTGGGGCGCGTATTTTACCGCATCCTGTAAAAGTCATGTTTGCGATCACAATGTTTGTAGTTTTTCTTCCAAAGCTTTTGGTTGTCACAACAACACCTTTGACTTTTGATTCTTTCATGCTTTTACTTTTTGTCAAGGAAGTTTTTGTTGGTTTTGTTTTAGGTTTTATTATTGGTGTGCCCTTTATGATTGTACAAAACGCAGGGATTATCATCGACCACCAAAGGGGTGGTGCAAGTTTGATGGTCAATGATCCAACCATTCAAAACCAGTCCTCTCCTCTTGGAACCCTTTTTAATTTTATCCTCATTGTGATTTTCTATATGCTGGACGGCCCTTTTCTATTCATTGATGCGATTATAACATCCTATGAGGTCATCCCACCGGACCAATTTTTTAGCAGGAGCTTTTTCGCATCAGATTCCGCTTTTTGGAACCCACAGATGTTCGACCTTTTAAACAAAATGATGGTAATTACTATCAGGCTTGCGTCTCCCGCCTTGATCACCATTTTGATGACGGATGTTTTCTTAGGGATCGCAAATAGGCTAGCGCCTCAAGTTCAAATCACATTTCTTGGAATGCCTTTGAAATCACTTCTTGCTTTAGCTATTGTCTTCTTTGGCTGGCAGCTATTTACAGATGAGCTCGGACATGAAGTTTATTATTGGCTAAACTACATCAATAACACGCTTAAAATATTCAAGACTTACATGCCAGTTGGCGTGCCTTGATATGTAAAGCCGCTTTACAGGAATAAGAGAGTAATTGGACAGAGTATAAGGTCGAGACAGAGACCAAGAGAGAAGGAGATTAAAAGCAATTCCTTCAAAATAACTTTTTTCTTTTTTACATCTTTTTTATCTCATTTTGTAGCCCATACCTAAGACGAGCCTGCGAGCTATCTGTGTGGGTATATTGTAAACACATTCCTTTTTAATTAAAACGCCCTGATTAACGACGTTTTCGAAATAGAACTTCAACCTGATATCCGGCTATTAGAGCCTTGGAATCAAACAAAAGTTTGCGTAAATCTTGTTCTAACGAGGCTTTTTTTAATACTGCGAGCACATACAAAGACAATCTTGTACTCCCAAAGTTTTTAACGACGCCCCCATCAAATTTACTGATTTCTTCTACAGTATAATTTTTAAAGATAAATTCATGATCAATCTTTTGACCTTTTATACATAAGTCAAGTTTAATTCTTTTGAATTCGTAAATATCTGCTTGTATTTGTTCTGCATTGTAAGCATCAACTAACCCCTGCTTTACTTGGTAAATTGTCATAGCTTCCTGTAAGCCCAAAGCAGCAATCAAAGGTTCATTATTTGTATTATGCCCCACAACAATACCATGTAAATTTCCCATAACTCCATGTGGATGCTTTAACTCATACCATGGTACTCCGGTGACACAGATATGATCGCCTATCTTAAGTTCATTTTCATTTGTGAGGTCAGAAATGTTTGGATTTACAAACTCTGTAAAAAAACGAAGAGAAGAATTTTCATTCAAGGTTCCCCATCTTCTTATTTGTAATTTATTCTCTCTCTTTTCAAAAATTTGGTTAAATTTATCTTTTCCAATAACATCTAAAATCGCTTTTGCATAAACAGCTTCAATTGCAGAAGCGCAATCAGCCCTGGTCGGACCTTCAAAAAAAGACTCAATTGCATAGGCAGCTGTAACTTCATTTCTTGCTATAAAATGACAAAGATCCTCTCCTAGTTTAAAAGCGCAATGGATCTCTTTTTTAAAATTTTTATTTTTTTCTGAAACATAATTTTCGTAGCCATCAAAACTTTTTGCCATTTCAAGATAGTAATTTATTGGATACATGACGCCTTTTTTTGAACCGTAAACGCGGGTCATAATCTTTGTCATGCTTTCTGTAATGCTTTTTTGTAAAACATGCTTTACTTCTTCTTGAGTTTCTTCCAAAAAGTCGGTCCGATGCGATTCACGCATCATTTTAACTGCAATACTGAAATAGAATGATTTTGGATATGGATTAAGCTTCCGATAGGGTTTTTTGCCATAGCTTTGCAAAAGAAAGACTAAAGATCTAAACAAATAGACACAATCATTATCAGAAGGCTTTTTACAATAACTTCTTTTTTGAAATTGAATATGAGGCACTCTGATAGATGAATATCCTCTACAACTTAACGAAAACATAAAAAACCTAATATAAGTGATTAATAATCAACAATATTAAATTTTTATGTCAAATTTGTCTACCTGTAAAATACTTTTTTTTGGTTGTAAATTTATATTTGTCTGATAGACTAAATTTTAACTTTAAATTGAGATAAATATTTATGTCATTTATTCCAAACTCAAAATTACCGGATTTTATTGTTTTTTTAGATATTGATGGCGTTTTACGTCCACAAACAATAAGCCGTGAAGAAACAGAAGAAGTCGATAGACGTATTTATGAAAAAAAGGGAGAACTCTTGCATAGCATACGCTGCGAAAATTGCGTTAGTTGCGATACAGAGCTTGCCACTCTCTTTAAAAAAAAAGCAGTAGAAACTTTTGAAAAACTCATTGCAAAAATACAAAAAATTGCAAATGTCTACATTGTGATCTCGTCAGCCTGGCGTAAAAATAGAACAGTCGATGAATTAATAACAATATTTAGTTCCCATGAATTTTCCAAATATATTGTTGATAAAACAACTAATGATAAACTTTCCTTTGAAGAAAATGATTGCTGCGCAAAACATTTCCAAAACTCTTATATTTGCAGAGCAAGTCAAATTAATAAGTGGCTTAAAAGCTACAAAGGCTATGCCGGGTATCTCGTTTTTGATGACAAAGACAGCCATTTAGGAATAAATTTTAAAGATAAATTTATTTCAACAAACCACGACGACAAAAAAATCTTAAAACCAGAAGACACAGAAAAAGCATATAACATTGCCGTAAGGCAAATTGGAGAATATAATGTCAGCTTCAATACATAATACAAAACCAAATTTTGCGATTTTTTTAGACATCGATGGTGTTTTAGGAAACGAAC
Source organism: Parachlamydiaceae bacterium (assembly GCA_041691015.1). Lineage (GTDB taxonomy): Bacteria > Chlamydiota > Chlamydiia > Chlamydiales > Parachlamydiaceae > JBBSJT01. The sequence continues at coordinate 7,844 of JBEPVN010000089.1, forward strand.
CGCTTAACTACGATCACACTTCAAATATGAATACAATTATTCATGAAAAGCTAGGCGGTGAAGCCTTTCACGCATTTAGTTGCAGTACACGCTGTTCAACATGCGCAACAGCGAGCGCTCATCTTTTTGTAAAGGAAGCTATTGATAGCTTTCATAAGCTTATCGCCAAAATTCAAGACATTGCAAATGTACATATTGTCATATCCTCAACATGGAGGACAGGCAGATCAATCGATGAGTTAAAAAAAATCTTTAGTATTCACACTTTTTCAGGGCTTATTACAGATAAAACAATTGATGATGGGATACTTTCTTTTCCTGAGCTGCAAGATCATTGTATTTACCCGCATATCGAACCCACAAGAGAAAATATTTTGAAAAATTGCAAAAATCATGTTTTTGATATGAATAATACAGAATTAAATTCCTTTTTGGATCAAAATTGTGAATGCAGAGCAAGCCAAATCAATAGATGGCTTAAAAACCATCCTGAATATGTAACCTATTTGGTTATCGATGATAGGGACGATCACTTAAAGCTAAATTTTGAAGATAAATTTATTTCTACAATGCATCTTGAAGGAAAAATATTGACTTTGGAAGATACAGAAAAAGCATATAACATTGCCGTAAGGCAAATTGGAGAATATAATGTCAGCTTCAATACATAATACAAAACCAAATTTTGCGATTTTTTTAGACATTGATGGTGTTTTAGCAATAGATCCTCGTCCAAATCACCATTCTAGTAAAATGAGTGATTTTATTCATGAAAAATTAGATGGTGCTTACTTTCATTATAGATTTTGCAAAGGTTGCGTTACTTGTGATATTGCAGACGCCCATTTTTTTGAAAAGAAAGCCTTAAATTGTCTTCATGATCTTATTAATAAGATCAGGGTATTTGCAAATGTGCATATTATTCTTTCTTCTTCTTGGAGAGATAATCGGACAATGGATGAATTGAAAGAAATTTTCAGGGAGTATGCGTTTTCAAATTTTTTAGTCGACAAGACAGTAGAGACCGGTAAATTACCGTTTGAAGAATGGAAGAATCATTGCATACATTCTCACATTGAATTAAAACGCGAAAAATGTTTGGAATATGTTTCAAAAATGACAGATGAAGAATTGGACTCTTTTGTAGATGAAAACTGGGAATGCAGGGCAAGTCAAATTAATAAATGGATAAATGAGCACTCAGAATTGTCAGGTTATTTAGTTATTGATGATATGGACTCACACTTGAAGCTAAATTTCAAAGAAAAATTCATTTCGACGTCTCATAGGGGAGAGAATATTTTTACAGAGCAAGACGCAGAAAAAGCTTATCAAGTAGCCTTGAAGCAATTAGACAGTAACGGTGCAAGTAAAGAGGCTTTTAACTCGAATAGCTCTTAAATGGCGCAAGCTTTTTTTAACAGAGAGGCTAAAGTATCACCACGTTGTGGTGAACAAATT
>JBEPVN010000090.1:0-9242 GCA_041691015.1 Parachlamydiaceae bacterium
ATAAAAAGTTAATTCCCTATAGAGGGGACAACAGGAACTGTCTCGCTTTTAAGTTAAAAAAAGCTTGCACCGTTTGTAGTTGTCGGAGCCTGCAAAGCTTCCCGCCTCTTATGCGATGCTCCGAGCTTTAACTACCTCTGCGCGTACGAACGAGCCTCTCCCAATAGAGCTGCCGCTTTGGCGATAAATAACCCATGATGTCGCCATAGCCCGGAGGGCTTTTTGGATATTCCGTATCAATAAAGGCAAATTTCCCGTTTTTTGTATGGGGAATATTACTTGCGCGATAGCTATGTCCACCCACCCGGCTTATAATGGTATAAAGTTCATCCAAATGTTCTTTGGTGATTACTTTTCTCCAAGCAGACAAATTCTCATGTTTGGATGTCAACTCCATATCTTCTACAAGGAGAACAACAATCTTTCTACTGTTAGAGTGTGCATTCTTACTAGGATAGGGATGCAGAGGTAGCGGATAGATCCATTTTTTTGGAGCTGCAAAATATTTGATTTTGTTTTTTTGAAGAACGTCATGGATTTTTTGAACGCCCTTACAGCGGTTCACAAACCAATGCCATTCGGGTTTATTATTTTTCTTACGAAGTTCAACATCTGTAACAATCTTAAGAAGATATCCAGGCAATGAAGGATGGCTGACTACCCGAATAAAACTTCTTGGCTGCTTAAATTTTATGTCAAAACCGGCTTTCGTTAAAGATTGATCATCAAATGAGGCCCTACTTGAATGAAATATCTTATCAAGCTTTGACTTCATAGGATGTTTTTCAGGTAAGAGGTAGGGTCGGATATCCTCTCGTGCTTCAGATGTAATGTACTGGTTCTTTTCAAAATCATTGTAATCTGCCTTTAACGATGAAAGGCTAAATAATACTAGGGCAAAAATAATGTGGTGCTTCATAAACTTTAGTTTACTCCTTCCTTCTTATCTGTTTTTGGTTCAAAATCTTTTGATAATTCTATAACTAGCTGATTGAGTTTTTCAAGAAAAGCTTCTTGAGAGAGAGTTCCAACAGTTATCTCATTAGCGCCATTCATATTAACCGTAACCTTTAAGTCCTTTAAATCCTTTTGCGGTTCATCGGAAATACTTTTAAAAAAACTTGTCAAAAGCTGTAACTGCCTATCAGACATTTTAGGGATATTAATAGCTTCTGGATTAAATAAAGGCAAGATTCGCTGTATCTTCTTTAAGTAGTTGTAAAGGTCAAGAAAAAGAGTTTGGTAATTAAGTAGATTTATCCGATATGTTCCTATAACCATTTCAGGATCCTTAAATTCAGCGTGCCCATCAGATTTTAAACCATAGGGAGCCATAAAGTAATCCAAATGACGGATATCAAGTTTTGAGTCCTGAAAAGGATCAAGTCCTGGCGCACTATAGAAATCAACATCGATTTGAGATGTAATTTTTCCAAGCTCATCTAATTTGGGAATTAAGGATTTGAAAAGAGGGCAAGATTCATTAACAACAGATTCCGCATTTTTTTCACATAAGGGCAGATTATTTAAAAATTCCTCCCACTGGTTTTTTAACGATTCAAATTGCGCTTTGGAAGTTTCAGATGTTGCTAAAAAATCTACATGAAGCTGTTTTGCTTTGTCTTTAGTATCTTGTAAAGATAAAGCGGCTTTATGAAAATAATTGCCAAAGTTATTGCTTATTTCAAATTTTCCGACTCTAAAATCAAAGACAGGCAGATCATTGAATTTTGAATTATCATTTAATTCCTGAAATTTTTTAAAAGGAGCTTTAAAGTCCATTTGAAAGGATATTGCTGTTTTTCCAGGTTTTGGGAGTGCTAAAAGCATGGCTATTTCTTTTAAGGATCTTTCATGGCCTGGCGTATAAGCATCGCTTCCTGTAATAATGGTATCGAGGTCCATTCCTTTGATATCGCCCGTGATATTCACAAAAGAAATTTCATCATTTTTTTCAGAGATCGAATATTGGATATTTCCTTTTTCAATTTCAAAAAGAGCAAGAGAGGGATTTTCTATATTGATTAATTTTAAATTTTCTATATTGATTGCACCCTGTTTTCCAACGAGAAATTCATTATCATTATTCTCTATTGCATAAAACATTGCTTTAAAAGGATTTTTTATCGATTCAAGATAAGATTTTTCTTCTACACTAAATGAAGCCTCGCTTTTACCAGATATCATAAGCTCATCTTGTGCACCATTATTTTTAGAATTTTTCAATGTAAGATGGGTGTCGCCTTCTTTTTTGATCGAGAAATTGGTACCTATAAGATTGGATATTAGACTAATATGCCCATTTAAGGCAGCTTCTTCTAAAAAATAATCCTGTTTACTTTCGATTTTTTTGAGTGTCGGGGAATGGATCTCTATTTCATAATTTAAAGGAAAGCCTTTAACGGTTAATCCATCATTTGTTAATGCATAGCCCTTAACTTTTAGGTCAGCTTCAGCTTTTGCTATTTTTTCTTGAACAAAGTCTTTTGCCTTTGAGGCTCCATAGTACCAAAGTCCTGTATAAATAAGACTCAAAGCGACAACGCCAAAAATTATTTTTTTCATCCTTAAAATCTCCCTTTTTCCTTTTTATATAATTTAAGCCGATTATTGCAGATTCATATTAAATATTCTACATAGAGCTTAAATAACTATATTTCAATATCTTGTATTTTTATTATTTTTAAATTATTAGATATTGTAGATTGTCGTTAATTAACATTATGAACAAATTTCTAGCTATACCGAAGTGAACTTTATTCAATCTCAAAGGAAATAATGATAAGCAACGCTCAAAAATTTCGACAAGCCTTGCAAAAAGAAAAGCCCCTCCAACTAGTTGGAGCAGTCAATGCTTTTGCAGCTATCATGGCAAAGGATGCCGGTTTTCAAGCAATTTATCTCTCTGGCGCAGGCGTTGCAAATATCTCCTATGGAGTACCAGATACCGGAATTACTACACTTGACAATGTACTAGAGGATGCAAGCCGCATATTAAATGCGGTAGATATGCCGCTCATCGTAGATATTGATACGGGCTTTGGAAATGAATTAAACATAACACGGGCAATAAGTTTTTTGAATAAAATAGGCGTTGCCGGAGTGCATATCGAAGATCAAGTGTTTGATAAAAGATGCGGTCATCTTGACGGAAAAGAGCTTGTTTCTACAGAAGAAATGTGTCTTAAGATAAAAGCTGCGGTCAACGCTAAAATGGATGAAGATTTTGTGATTATTGCAAGAACGGATGCTTTAGGCGTTGAGGGCATGGATAAGACAATTGAAAGGGCTCTTGAGTACAAAAAATCAGGAGCTGATATGATATTTTTAGAAGCTGTGAGAGATTTGAAGGAATATGCCGTTTTTAAAAAAGCTGTCGCTATGCCTCTTCTTGCCAACATGACGGAATTTGGTAAAACTCCTCTTTTTGAATTGGAAAATTTAAAAAAAGCTGGAGTTGACGTTGTCCTTTACCCACTTTCAGCATCAAGGGCAATGAATTTTGCAGCTTTAAACACCTATCGGGATATCCGGCAAAATGGGACAGTAAAAAAATCACTCCCACACATGCAAACAAGGGATGAGCTTTATAGACTTTTGAATTACAAGGTAAAAAAATGAGCGATAAAAATATAAAAAAAACAGGCGGCCTTGCAGGAGTTATCGCAGGAGACTCCTCTATTTGTCTTTGCGGCGCTTTGGATGAAAGTCTGCTCTACCGTGGCTACGCGATAGAAGATCTTGCAAAGCACAAAACCTATGAGGAAGTGGCTTTTCTTTTACTTCGTGGAGATCTTCCAACGAAACTTGAACTTGCCGAATACAAAAATAAATTAAAAGAACTTCGGGATCTGCCACCAAAACTAAAACAAATGCTAGAGCTTATCCCTGCAAATGCCAACATGATGGATGTCTTAAGAACAGGCTGCTCCTTCCTTGGTACAATAGAGCCTGAAAACAAAAGCAGCGATCTTTTCTTAGTTGCAGACAGGCTGATTGCAAGCTTTAGTTCCATGCTTTTATATTGGTATGCTTTTCATACGACAGGGAAATCCATAAATCTTAAAACAAACGCTGATTCCATAGCAGAACATATCCTGGAGCTTCTTTCAATAAAACCTTATACAAATACCATAAAAAATTGCTTGAATGTTTCTTTGATCCTCTATGCAGAACATGAATTTAACGCTTCAACCTTTACTACGAGAATCATCGCAAGCACCTTATCTGACTTTTATTCGGCAATTTGCGGCGGAATTGGCGCTTTGAGAGGACCTCTCCATGGCGGTGCCAATGAATTTGCCATTAGCCTTATAGAGAGCTTCAAAAATCCGGATGATGCTGAAAATGGCATCTTAAAGATGCTTAGCAATAAAGAACTGATCATGGGATTTGGACATCGCGTCTACACAACAAAAGATCCGCGATCTGCCATCATCAAGCAATTTGCAAAAAAATTAAGTGAAGAATTCAACGATAAGGAAATTTATCCTATTGCAGAACGCATCGAGAAAGTAATGTGGGATGAGAAAAAATTATTTCCGAATTTGGATTTTTATAGCGCGGTCGCTTATCGATTTTGCGGCATTCCAACACCCATGTTCACGCCTCTTTTTGTGATGTCGCGTATTTCCGGGTGGTCTGCGCATATCATGGAACAAAGAAATAATAACAAACTGATTCGCCCTGCATGCAATTATATAGGACCTCTTAAGAAGCCTTTCTTAGATTTAAAATAAATACATTTGAAATTTAAATTCACATCTATTACTTTTAAAATTTTTAGAATTTCATATAAAGGCGGTAACATGGATTCTCCTCAATCTTCCCCATTTCTTACTACAAAAACGCAAATTGATGCTCTTCAATCAATTAACGGTTTGTCTATTGAAGAAATTGAACAAAGAGCGCGCCCTGGACATTATTCTTGTCATGGATTTATTGGAAAAGAAGAAAATTTTAAAGATGTATTAAGAAAAGATTGGGATACGGTAAAAAAACTCAATGTCACCCATCAAGAACTAGCGGCACATTTAAAAAATATTATTTCTATAGCAAAAAGCGTGCAAGAATCGACAAAAAATTTTTTTGACGCAATAGAAATTGAATATGAACCAACATCTTTAGAAGGAAACACAATTTGCTCAAGAGGCCCTCAGAAACTATATATAGGTTTAATGGAATCTAAAGGAACACAAGAAGATTTATTTCAGCCAAAAGGCGAAAATGAGCTACCTCAAGTAAATACACCAAAACAATGGGGGGATGAACATATATTCTTAAACCCGAATAATAATGTGAAACTCCGTGTAACTTCAGGAATTTTAAGCTATATCCATGAATTTGGCTTTTATGAGGGCGGTGGGGATCAAAATCCATATCGAATCGACCCAACTAAAGTTGTCGCTCTTATAACAGGTATTTAATAATGGTAACAGATCAAGTTCTTTCAATAATTGGTGATTATGTAGCAAACCATATTATTAAAAGCGAAGAAGCTTATGAGACAGCAAGGCTTTGTCTAAAAGATGCAATCGGATGCGCTACTTTAGCTTTGAAATTTCCCGAATGTAAAAAGTTGCTAGGTCCAATCGTTCAAGAAACTACGGTCAAAAATGGCTCTCGCGTTATTGGAACATTATTTGTTTTAGATCCTGTACAAGCAGCATTTAACATGAGCTGCATGATAAGATGGCTAGACTACAACGATACATTTCTTGGAAAAGAATGGGCGCACCCATCAGACAATATCGGAGCCATTCTTGCAATCGCTGATTACTTAAATCAAACAAAAAAGACTCTCACCATGAGAGATGTTTTGACAGCCATCATAAAGACTTATGAGATCCAAGGCATCCTTGCCCTTCAAAATAGTTTCAACAGCATAGGCTTGGACCATGTTATTTTGGTAAAAGTAGCTACAGCTGCAGTAACTACAGAGTTAATGGGTGGAAATAAGGCACAAATCATCGATTCTTTGTCTAATGCATTCATAGATACAGGGCCGCTTAGAACATACAGACACTTTCCAAATACAGGCTCTCGCAAATCCTGGGCAGCTGGCGATCAGGCAGCAAGAGGCGTATACCTATCGATGATGACAATGCGCGGTGAAATGGGATATTCAGAAGCTCTTACCGCCAAAAAATGGGGTCTCTACGATGTTCTTTTTGCAGGAGTGCCATTTGATTTCAAGATACCGCTTAACTCCTACATCATAGAAAATATTCTATTTAAAGTTTCATTTCCTGCAGAATTTCATGCACAAACAGCTGTCGAATGCGCAATTTCCTTGCATACAAAATTAAAACACCGTCTTAACGAGATAGCTACAATCGAAATACAAACTCAAGAGCCAGCAATACGCATCATCGATAAAAAAGGAGCTTTAAAAAATCATGCCGATCGCGATCATTGCCTCCAATATATGGTAGCAGTAGCATTAATAAAAGGAAGCTTGTCCGCAGAGGATTATAAAGATGAGTTGGCTTTAAATCCCATGATAGATTTTTTGCGGGACAAGATGGTCGTTATTGAAAATAAAGAATTTACAAAAAATTATTACGACTTGGACAAAAGATCGATCGGCAATTCTATCACTGTGACTTTTATCGATGGAACACGGTTGGATACTGTAAGCGTTGAATATCCTTTGGGGCATAAGTTTAGAAGGGTTGAGGCTTTAAGTTTTCTTCAAGATAAGTTCAAAAATAATTTAATGACGCATTATAAAGAAACCTTAGCACTTAAGATAGTAGAATTATTTGAGGATCAAAACAAATTTGATCAAATGCCTGTCAGTCAGTTCATGGAATATTTCATTTCAGATCTTTAGTACATAGGTCGTACTTCTTGCTTGGTCAATCTTTTAAACATCATTCGTTAACTGGAGAGTAAGGATCTCAAGTTTTATGGACAATATGGACATCATGGACTTTATGGACTTTATGGACAATATGGACTTTGTATTCATTCAACTTGTATAACTGACAAAGTCCATAACAAAATGTCCATAACGTCCATATTTATACCCAATTTTATACCCAATTATACCCAATTATACCCAATTAGCTAGAAAATCAAGGTGACATTCCAAGTCTTGATAAGGACATATTTTTTGGTATTTCAGGGTTTCTTGATCATACCCACTATAAACATCCTGGATAATAACAACCTCATTATCGACTCTGAAACTTAATCTCCACGTCTTATAGGCTATCTCATAAATACCATTTTCCTTATCCTTTATGCGGTTTTGCTTTTTTGGAAACGGATAAAGTGTCAGTCTTGACAAAATATTTGCTTCAATTAATACATTCCATTTGTCCTGCAAATAGAGACGCTTTGATTCAGCTTTTATCTGCCACTTTATTGTATAGATCGACTCAGCTTCTAATTCATCAAGCCAGCCTTGTTTCACATCCGGAAAAGAATCCGCGTAAGCAATATAGGGCTTAATATCAAAAATCGGCGTACCATCTAATAAATCATGATTCATGACATGTAGAGTTAAACCCTCTATCGCTGTCAGTTCAAGACAAGAAAGTCCTATAAAATTTGGGCGATGAGGGGATCTCGTCGCAAAAACCCCTCTTTTTTTGTCCCCTCTTGGCGGCATGACTTTTGGTTTCCATGAATGATTGCGATGAAATCTATAAATCACAAAAATACGATCAAATCCATCCAAATCTTTTAGAGCTTCTTCAAAGTTATTTTGAGAATTTAAAACAATTTTGCCCCTATTTCCTTTAATAACACCAGATTGCCTGGATACTGCGTATTTTTCTTCTTCAACAGCTTCAAAAAAGCCGATCGGCTCTATTTCGTACATCTTTGGCATGCTTTTTGCAACTCTCTATTCGTTAACCAATTAAGGGAGGTTTTGTTTATGAGTCCATATATTAAAAAAATTAATTTTTATGTAATAGCCGCTTTAATATCAACGCCATTAATAGGATTTAGTTTAACGGAAAACACTAAAATAGAACAACCTAATCTCTTGACTGACAAAGAAGTTGTCAGAGCGGCAATTGATATTGGCTCTGGCGCAACAAAATTAAAAGTGGCAGAAGTCAACTTGGGAACAAAAAAAATCGATAGAGTATTAGCCGTTGAAAATTTCCCCGTTCAATATCAGGAAACATTGCTCAATTCGAGCGATCACATGTTTACAGAAGAAATTATGCAACAGGGTATCAATTCTCTTCTTGAAAGTAAATCAATTGCTGAAAATCTTGGAGCTGAAAAAGTCGTAGCAGTAGCTACAGCTTCATTTCGAAGCGGTAAGAACGCAGAGGAATTTATCGATCGTATCTACCGCGAAACTGGGATCAAAGTACACATCATCGACCAGGAATTAGAAGGAATTTTAAATTTTGAGGCAGCTACCGCAGAAGTGGATATTCCACCAGAAGATTTGATCGTATGGGATATCGGGGGTGGAAGCTTCCAATTCACAACTCTTGATAAAGACGGAAAAATCATGGTTTACCGTGGAACAGATGCTTCCGTTCCTTTTAGAAACCACGTCATCACGCACATTAAAAGACAAGATATGCAAGACACTAAAACACCAAATCCTATTTCTCCAAATCAGATGTCCTTAACTCAGGCAAAAGCCCGTGAAATAGCCGATAAGGTGGACGCTGCTTTTAAAGAAAAAATTCTTCATCCTAACTCTAAAGTCGTTGGGGTCGGAAATATCTTTGCGTACAATATCCACCCGATTGTGTGCAAGCAATCATCCTACACTCAAGCAGACCTTGATTATGGAGTCCAAAAACTTGTCGGGAAAACTGATGAACAAGTTGGCGGCGGCGATTATGCAAACGTCTATATCACAAACCCTGCCTTAGTTATCGGTTTCATGCAGTCTTTGGGGATTGATGAAGTCCATATTGAGGATATCAATAACGCAGACGGTGCTCTCCTTTACCCTGAATTCTGGGAATAGTGATAGCAGTAAAAGCTTTCAAAACTAATGCCCGCACTAACAAGGACTGTTTTTGCGGGCTTTTTATTGGGCCTCTGATTGCTCAAAAAGCGGTGCAAGCTTTTTTCAACTTAAAAGAAGCTACAAAAGACTAAAAAGGCTAAACACCACGTTGTGATGAACAAATTGTTTTGATTTCCGGTAGTTGTAACCACCTACTATCTATGTGAAATCGCTTCTTAGATGTTTGGCTATATTTAACCACGAAGTGGTTTTTACATAGGTAGCCGGTGGTTACAACCCATATGCA
>JBEPVN010000091.1:0-8917 GCA_041691015.1 Parachlamydiaceae bacterium
TAGAAGCTTTGCGCCTTTGCGATTCTTTGCTTCCTTTGCGTTAAAATAAAATCTTATACTGTTTTAGAGCAATCTAATAAGTCGATTTAACCATGCATCATCATAGAATTGTTAATCATTTCAGCGTCGATTTTTTTAGCTGTAAAAGCAAAACGTTCTTGCACGTCGTTTATATTATACCGCTTTCTTAAAGCAAGGACTGCCAATTGTTCAAATAATGGATTTCTGCTAACTGGAATCGCTTTTGCTTCCATTGCTTTTTGTTCAACCAACTCTTCACCCCCTACAAACATCTCATAAATCTTAGGAGCCACGGATCCTACTGCCATACTTACTGATGCAGCGAGTATCGGGTTCATGAATTTTTTGGTAACGACGTAGGTTGCAATTCCAGCAGTTGAAGATATTGCGTTATCTTGACTACTTTTGTTCTCTGTTACTTTTCTTGCATAATCCACATCAGCATAGGTTTTTTCAAGTTTTTGATCCATTTCTTTTGAATTGGCTACCAAGACAGTATTTACACCTCTGAGTTGATGGATTTCCTCTCCTAGCGTTTCTTGAGTTTCTTTCGCAACTTGAATAGCTTTTATAATGTCTGCACCTTTAGATTCTATCAAGTTAATTTTGCCTTGAATAACTGCATCTAATGTCGATGCTTCTGCAAATACAGTAAGACCATGATTTAAATTGGTTTGCAATGTATGCAAATGCTCTAGTCCGTTATTAAAATCTTTTTGAAGATTTATTGCGGCAGTTGCTGCTTTAAGTACAAAAGCTTTTTGTGGCATATCATCTAAATGAGCCTCAAGATGAGTTAAAATTTCGATGTTTGGGTGGCATTTATCAAAATAAAGAGTTGCTTGCTTTAAATTATTATCGCATTGACCAAAAAAGCTTAAAGCTTTGCTTTTATACTCTTCTGTTGTTTTATACAAATCCAAGATCTCATTTTTTAAACCGATGAGTTCTTTATTATTGTGTGTTACTAAATTTTCTATATCTATATGATTGCGTTTAATCTCTTCAATTTTCTGTTCTGCACTTTTAAGATGTATATCCATACTCTCTAATTGTGTTTTATTTTTTGTATTAAGTTCGCCGATTGTATCAAGATCTTGTTTGATTTGGTTAAAAGCTTTGTTGACATTTGTATCGTTAAACCATGCACTATTAAAAATTCTAAGAAGTTCAAGTCCACCAAGAGCTAGGGCTATTCCGCCTACCGTAAAATTTAAATAAGCAAATTGAGTAAGACCAAAGGTAATAGCGCCGGTTGCCAAGAAAAGTCTTACCCCATATTCCATTAGAAATTTGCCGATTTTTTGAGCAACTACACAAACTTTACTCGTTTTTTGGGCCATATCGATGAGGGAAGTGATCGTATTTTTTAGCTCGATTGGGGTTTGAGGTTTTTTTTCAAAAACTTCAGATGCTAAATTAGAGATTTCATTTTCAACTACCGGCTTAATAAAATCTTTAGATTTTACACTCGATGTTGAGGTTGACGTTGTAATTGGTTCACGCGGTATATTTACTTCACCCATTTTCACCCCCATTTAATAATACTATTATATATTATTTATTAATACTATTACTAGTAGTTTATTTTAACTGTTAATTATGTATATAATTGTAGTTAATAAATATTAAGAAATGATTAATTTAAAATTAATTTTCTATAAATAAAAAGGAGGGTTTTGTTTAAAAAAAAAGGGCGAAATCTTTCGATTTCGCCCTTTTTTGATCCATTGGATCGATATGTTTTATTTTTTGCGGTCTGAGCTTTTGCGTTCTTGTTCTGTTAAATAACGCTTTCTCATTCTGATTGCATCCGGTGTGATTTCGATCAATTCATCATCTTGGATGTAATCAATTGCTTGCTCTAGAGTAAAGCGTCTTGGCGGGATTAGGATAACGTTTTCATCACTTCCAGAAGCGCGTACGTTTGTAAGCTGCTTGCCTTTAACCACGTTAATGATCAGATCGTTATCGCGGCTATTTTCACCAACGACCATACCCTCATAGACATCTTCGCCTGCGCCAACGAACAAAATGCCACGATCTTGTAAGTTAAATAGAGAGTAGCCTGTTGTTTTGCCTGGGCAAATGGAGATGAGTACGCCACGTGATCTTCCAGGAATCGTACCTTTCCATGGCTGATAGGAATCAAAGATCGAAGTTAAAATCCCAAGACCGCGCGTTGCTGTCAGGAATTCGTTGCGGTAACCCATAAGACCGCGAGTCGGCATTAAAAATTCCATACGCGTAATTTTATGCTCATCCGTATCCAAATGCTGCATTTCGCCTTTTCGCTTGGAGAGCTCTTCAATGACGCCGCCTGCATATTCTTCCGGCACTTCCACATAAACGCGCTCTAACGGCTCATGCTTAACATTATCGATTTCTTTAACCAAAACTTGAGGTTTTGAAACACTAAATTCATAACCTTCGCGACGCATTGTTTCCATCAATACAGAAAGATGAAGCTCGCCACGTCCTGCGACCGTGATTTTGTCCTGTTCCTTGTCATCCAACGTAATGCGAAGCGAAATATTGGCTCTTTGCTCTTTTGCAAGGCGCTCTTTTAGCTTGTTCATAGTGACATGCTTGCCGCTTTTACCGACAAAGGGGCTATTATTGACGGTGAAATCGACAGAAACTGTAGGCTCATCAATCTTGATTTGTGGCAGGCGCACAATGTGTGCCGGATCGCAAAGCGTATCGCCAATAGAGACTTCCGGAACGCCAGATAAGATGATGATATCGCCAACGCCGGCCTCTTCCATATCTATTTTTTCAATACCGAGGTGGCCTTGAATACGGACAATAGTGCATTTGTTTTGTTTGCCTTCATGATCGATATGCATGACTTGCTGGCCTTTCTTTACAGTCCCTTGAAGAATTCTACCGGATGCTTGTCTACCCACGTAATCATCATAAAAAATAGTTGATGTGTGCATTAAGAAAGGGTTTTCGAGATCGCCAGACGGCGCAGCAACTGCTGTCTTGATCAATTCAAAGAGGGGAGCCATGTCCACTGCAGGATCATCCAAATGTTGTTTTGCAAAGCCAGAAAGACCGGATGCGTAGCAATAACGGAAGTTTAATTGTTCATCTGTTGCTCCAAGTTCTGCAAATAAGTCAAAAGTCTGGTCGAGTACTTTGTCCGGGTTTGCATGGGGTCTATCGATTTTATTTAAAACTACAATCGGGTTTAGTCCCATTTTTAAAGATTTTGAAAGAACAAAGCGCGTTTGCGGCATAGGGCCTTCTTGTGCATCAACTAAAAGCAATACGGAATTTACTGTACCAAGTACGCGTTCTACTTCTCCAGAAAAGTCTGCGTGCCCCGGGGTGTCAACGATATTAATTTTGTAGTCGCCATAAGGAACAGATGTAATTTTGGCGGTAATTGTGATACCTCGTTCCTTTTCTTGATCGCCAGAATCCATGACGCATGTAGGAACAAACTGGTTGTCGCGAAACACGTGCGATTGTTTAAGTAAACAGTCAACTAAAGTCGTCTTACCATGGTCGATGTGGGCGATGATGGCAATATTACGAATTTTTTCGGGCTTATACATGATATTTGTCTTTTTAAATAAGTGTTTTTAATGTTTTTTTTAATGATAACAGATTAGCAGATAAAGTTAAAAGAATCAATTGAAAAATTAAATTTAAGGAAGTGTTCCATTTTTCTTGTTTTAATAGATTTTCTTCAGTTATTCTAAAGTTCAAGTTTTAAAATGCGGAGTTGTTTTTTGGATAAAAAAGTTGACAATGAAAATCATGATTTAGACGAAGACGAAGGTTCGATAACTGGGAATCTCATGGATTTTCAAACAAGCCACTTGGATGATGAACTCAACGAAAAGCTTGAAGATGCCTTTTATAAGCAGACTTATCAAATCATTTTGCATGATGTAGCAAAAATTGCAAGCGAATACGACCCGATCGACTTAGCGCATGCCGTAACTCGCCTACCCCCAAATTCGCGTATTGTCGTCTATGAAAATCTCCCCGATTCTAACGCCAAAATCATTTTCATGATCAATACGGGCAATAAGACAAGATCGGCAATTTTTCGCCAAATCAGCGATAATGAAATAAAAAAACTTGTGGAGCACATGCCTCCTGACGAGGCCGTTTTTGTTTTGGATGATCTTTCTAATAGACGTTTAAAAAGAGTCTTGGACTTATTGGAGCCAAAAAAAGCCTCCCGCATCCGTGAACTTTTAAAACACGATAGTCATAGCGCAGGGCGCATGATGACAAACGAGTTTTTTGCCTTTGACATGCATACGACAATTGGCGAAGTTAAAGACGCTGTCAGAAGTAACCCCGGAATTGATTTTACTTACGGAATTTTTGTTTTAAATGAGGAAGCAGAGCTTGTGGGTTACGTTCCTGCCCGGGTTTTACTTGTCAATCGCGATTTTATCCCCATAAGACAAGTGATGCAGGCAGTGCAGCACACTGTCACAGCAGATACTTCTCGCGATGAAGTCATCGATATTGTAGAGCGCTATAAGATGTCTGGTCTTCCGGTTGTTGACAAAGATAATCACCTCATAGGTGTCATTGTAAACGAAGATGTCGTAGATGCGCTTGGAGATGTTGCAGATGAGACGATCGCAGCTGTCGGGGGAACATCTGAGGAAGTTGGCGAATATGAACCTGTCTTTAATCGTTTTGTTTTGAGAGCTCCCTGGCTTTTGGTGACACTTTGCGCAGGACTTGTGACTGCTACCGCTATGTCCCATTTTTATGACCGCTTCTGGTTTACCTTTGTTCCTTTTTTCGTGCCTTTGATCACAGGGATGTCTGGGAATGTGGGGATTCAGTGCAGTACGATTTTGGTGCGCGGGATGTCTACTGGACAGCTTTCTACCGGCTCCAAAGGAGAGGCAATCCGAAAAGAGCTTGGAATGGGACTGCTTATCGGTTTATGTTTTGGGGTGCTTTGCGGTACTTTGATTTACTTTTTAAGTCTCTTTGGTCTAACGCACGCAGCAGAAGATCCCCTCATGCTTGGGGTGACGGTTTTTAGCGGAG
Organism: Parachlamydiaceae bacterium; assembly: GCA_041691015.1. Taxonomy (GTDB): domain Bacteria; phylum Chlamydiota; class Chlamydiia; order Chlamydiales; family Parachlamydiaceae; genus JBBSJT01. Next base: position 5,059 of record JBEPVN010000091.1, read on the forward strand.
TGCTTGTTGCGTGTCTGACAGCTTCCTTACTTGGAACATTATCCCCGTTTTTCTTTGTGCATTTCAGGATCGATCCGGCGGTAGCCTCTGGGCCTATTGTAACTGCCTTTAATGATCTATTGTCGACTTTGATGTTTTTCTTTGTCGCCTGGATTGTAAATATTTTGTTTCATTTGTAGTAGGTTTTTGATGGAAAGTCTTAAAAATTTCTTTAAGCTTTTTGCCTTAAACTTTTACGTGAAGATAAAAAATAGTGTGGAATTTGCCAAAGTTGTTTTTCTCTACTATCGAAAATTTGAGTTTGCAAAAACGGATTTTTCTTTACTTCTGCTCTATTTACTCCAAAATCCTTTCAAAATTAGTAAACGCTTTCTTATGAAAAAAGGCGAATCGGATATTTATGCCTATGGAGAAACTCCTTTAACATCAATTGCTCTAATAGCCAAGTTTGCAAACTTGAAGCCGAGTGATAGAGTATTTGAACTTGGGTGTGGGCGAGGCAGAAGTTGTTTTTGGCTGCGCATGTTTATTCGCTGCGATGTTGTGGGCATTGAATTCGTACCTGAATTTGTTGAAAAAGCCAATCAAATTAAGAATTATTTCAGTGTCGATAAGCTTGAATTTAGACTTGAAGATATGTTGGAATCAAATTTTGAGGGGGCTACCATTTTTTATCTTTATGGCACATGCTATGAAGATGAATTCATAAGAAAGCTTGTCCAAAAGCTTAAAATATTGCCAAAAGGAACTAAAATCATCACGGTAAGTTACGCTTTAAATGACTATTCTGATAAAGATCTTTTTGAAGTGACGAAAAAATTTCCCGCAGAGTTTACTTGGGGTAAAGCAAACGTTTATTGCCAGGAACTTATTTAAAACATTAATTTATTTAAGTATTTAAGTTTCAAATAGTGTATATATTATTTTAAAAAGGAGCTTTAAAGATGTGCTTTTCTGAATCAGCAAGTTTTACGGCAGCGGCTGTCTTAACAGGACAGGGATTGCTTTCTTTAAATTTAGTGAAGAATCATAAATCTTTTCTTTTGCTCGCTTTGGTTCCATTACTTTTTGCAGTCCAGCAATTTTCAGAAGGCATTATCTGGCATTATTTCAATCACGCATTGCCTATAAATGGAATCGCATTATCCGCAGCTCAAGTTTTTTTGAGTTTTGCATTTTTGGTATGGCCGATATTTATTGCGTTGTCTTTATGGATGCTGGAAAAAATTGAAAGGAGAAAACAAATTCTTCTGCTATTTGTTTTTGGGGGAGCTATCTGGTCGGTTTTTCTCATTTTTATGATCCCTCACCTAAACTTGACTGTGATGAATCATGGTCATAGCATTTTATACGATGCCGATTATTTCTCGGATTTTGCCTCAATTATATTGAAAGTCATTTATCTTGCTCTTCTTATTATACCCATATTTGTTTCAAGCTTAAGGCTTATTTGGGTATTTGGACTTTTGACCCTAACTTCTGCAATAGTTGCCGAAATATTTTATAGAACTACTTTCACATCTGTTTGGTGTTTTTTTGGAGCTCTTTTAAGCTTGGTCCTTTACAAAATAATTCAGGTTAATTTAGCTCATCCTCGCTAAATTGGATGTCTTCTGCAAGACCTGCTTCCTTATCTTTCAGATAGTCATCATAGTATTCATATTGGCTTGGATTTTTTTTATTAAATTCCCGCACAAGCTGACATCTTTTGCATACTCCGGAATCATTGCCATATACTGCTGCATTAATAAAAGTAGCTAGTGTAAATAGTGATAATGTTATTTTTTTCATAAAATTCTCCTTTGATACTATTAAAAATAGAAATAACATTATTTGTTAAGGAATTCAAGAATTTTATTTGATTTTAAGTGTGTATTTTATAACAATTTAGAAATGAATTTTAATATAAGTTTAGGATGTAATATGAACGGCAGAGATCTAATATCACTGACTGATAAAAGATTAACTTGGGTTTTAAAAGCCCAAAATCAGCACCATTTTAAAGCTTGCGAGTGCGAAACTCACAGCATTGCAGCCCGGGAATTAATCGAAGAAAAAATCATGGGTTATTGTCTGGAAACCTCCCCAGATAGAAACATAAAATTTTCTATTTTAAGCATTGGCAGCGGGGCACTTTTAGAAGAATATGTCCTCTTAAAAAAAATGATTTTTTATGGTTTTACATATATTGATATGACAATTATTGAAAAGGATCGGAGATGGTTTGATAAATTTATTATTCTGGAAAATATCGTAAGAAAAATAAATCTTAAAAAGAAGGTTGCAATTTCCTTATCCCGATTTACAAGTTTTAGAAGGTGTGCAAAAGCAAACTTAGCAAAAAAATACGAAATGATTTTTGCTATGGATTTTGAGCCCATTTTTAATCAGTGGGAAATGATTTTAAAAGCCGGGCATTTTTTAAAAGAATCAGGTAATTTGTATTTGACAGCTTGGAATATCAGGTTAACTCTGCAAAAAAATTATTTAGAGTTTTGTGAAAAAGCTATCGCGCCTGAATGGTTTATAAAATTTAATGAACAAAACAAAGCGCGTTTAATTACTGACGCAGAGATTCGTTATGGGATTTTACAGCCGATAACATTTGATGAAGAGGGGTTGATCGATCTTATAAGAATTTGTTCCATGAGATATAAAATTAAAATAGAAATAAAAAAGCATGATCATATAAATGGCGTTAAAGTCAAAAGGCTATGTCAATCTCTCGTAAAATTTTGCCCTGAAATTTTAGGAATTAACATTGTTGAAAATTTCGATTCTGAAAAATATGATGTGCTTTTTCCAAGGAAGTAGGGTTTGTAGTAGTCTTTAGCCTTAAGTAACAATAAAAAAACTACTATAAGGATACCTTTCCGGTTGATCTACCAATTTTGCTTTTACCGGATTTTCTTTTATATATTGCCATTTTTGCTGTAAGCCAATTTCATCACGGATTAAATGATCGAAGTTTTCTACCTGCCACAATGGACCTGTACGCCCTAGCATTTTATTAAGTTGAAAAGATGAAGAGCCTTTTAAGTTCTTCATTATTTCGCTTAATGGATTTCCTGCGATTGGCTTTATAATTATATGTAAATGATCAGGCATAATTACAAATGCTTGAAGATCATAATTTATTTTATCACTTTTTAAAAGATGTGAAAGCATAAATGAAGCTAAACTCTGATTTAAAAAAGGTTTTCCGATTTCTGTTCGTACACGAATTGTAATGAAATATGTTGAACCTTTTAATTCCCAATGAGGAAGATTTCGCTTATAAGTTTTGGTTAAATACCAATCGTGTCCATCAAATTGTCGAATTTTTGGAAGAGAAGTTTTTTCGTTTGTTTGCATAGATTTCACCCATTTTGTGCAAAACCATACAAATTTTTCTACTTTATTTCAATATTTTTTTTAGCATATGCTTGGCTTGTAGCCTGCATCTGTTTGCAAGGGCTTCAGCCCTTGTTTGTTTTAGAGGGTTTTAACCCTCTTTTTGTCTTTAGATGAGTTTGAGGGCTAAAGCCCTCAAAAACGAGCAAGGGCTTTAGCTTATATATTTGTAGCGTAGGCTTTAGCCTGCGTTTGTTTGCAAGGGCTTTAGCCTTATATTTGTAGCGTAGGCTTTAGCCTGCGTTTGTTTGCAAGGGCTTTAGCCCTTGTTTGTTTTAGAGGGTTTTAACCCTCTTTTTGTCTTTAGATGAGTTTGAGGGCTAAAGCCCTCAAAAACGAGCAAGGGCTTTAGCTTATATATTTGTAGCGTAGGCTTTAGCCTGCGTTTGTTTGCAAGGGCTTTAGCCTTATATTTGTAGCGTAGGCTTTAGCCTGCGTTTGTTTGCAAGGGCTTTAGCCCTTGTTT
>JBEPVN010000092.1:0-8853 GCA_041691015.1 Parachlamydiaceae bacterium
GCAGCGGCGAAAGAAAAAAATGGGTAATGCTAAGGGCGATGCCTTAAGGCTATTGAAGTTTAAGACCTTCGGTCTATTTAAACCCTTAGCTTGATGCGTATGAGCTGACGCATGTGGCTACATGCTTTTACCGCTTCTAAGGTAATAAATCCATTAACAAAACATAAAAAATGTCCGAACTATAGACAAGGGCTAGTGTGTTGTTTTTGAGTTGTTTTCCGCTTCGAAAAATCACATTAAATGATTAAGTCCCTCTGTGATCTCTGTCTCGACTTATGTGATTTTTTCTTTTTTGCATCTTTTTTATCTCATTTTGTAGCCCATACCAAATTTTAACCAAAGCGAAGCGACGTTAAAATGCAGGTGTGGGTATATCGTAAACGCATTTTAACCCCTCGGGGTTCTTCTTTTTTCTCATTATTTTAATATCAAACTTCAAATGTCCGAATTTCAGGCCTGACCCCATTACTTCAATTCATATTGAAAGTTTTTACAAAGCTTAAAAAGATCTCTTTAGAAGACGTCGACATGATCTCCGTCATTGATAGCACTTTCCATATTAAATTTGGATGGGTCTGCTGCTGGCATTTGTTTAGCAGTTGTTTCTTTGGCAGGAGCGCCTCTGATGAAATTCAAAATTTGTTCGGTCCCTTCTTTTGAGTCAAAAAGCGAGCTTACATGGATGTTATTTAAACCAGAAAGCATGCCTTCCAAATCATTGATTTCCTTGTTTAATTGCTGTCTCACAGGTTCGCTTACAAATGCAGTTTTGAGCTGTTCTTTGCGATCCTCAAAATTTTTCTCAAGTCTCATTTTTAAGAAATCCATATAATCATCCTTAGTAAATTTTTGCCCAGCACGACTAAGGGCCATTATATCTTCAAAAGTTGGAATATCGTATCTATCATTCGCCTCTTTTCCTAAAAGTTTAAGCTTTTCAGTGGAGTCGACCCTTGGCCTATACGTTACTTCGGGATTTGATAAATCTACGAATGCATGCGACGATAATCTTGTTTGATCCGTTGCAACATGATTCAAGGAGGCATTTTGACTGATCACATTGTCTGATGAGTGGTAAACAACCAATGTACGTTTTTCAATATCATTTCTGAAAGCTGCATTTTTGTCCCGGTAGACTTTTTTGGTATCGAGTTCAAATCCAATACCTTTAATGAAGCCCCCTGCAATAGAGCCAAGAGCTTCTGCAGCTTTTCTTCCAACGCGGGATTTTAAATGGGAGGTTGTAAGATCTTTAGTAGCTTTAGAAAATGCAGAAAAAGATCTATCGTTAATATGTTTTACGTCGTCACTTAAACCAGCAGCCTGAGCTCCAACACCGCCGCCCATCGAAAATCCGTGAATGATAATATTTTCAGGCTTAATGCCTTTTTCCTTGGTTAAAAATTCCACCATCGAAAGAGTGTCTGTCACAAAGTCATTTGCAGAAGTCGGAACACCTTTGGAGTCGCCGGCGCCCCTATAGTTAAAGCATAAAATATTTGCGCCGGAGCGATTTGCGTATTCGGCGGCATTTTCTAATTTGGATTCGTAACTTTCGCCAAAACCATTTACCAAAATAACATATTTTTGTTCGATATTTGAAGAATTTTCAGGTTTGATGATCATTCCGTCTAATTTTGCGCTATCTGCTGTTGAAATGGCTATTTTTTCACTGGTTTTTGCTTGATTTGGACAATTTTCTTTAAAATCTGATAAGGCTTCCATTCTTGAATTTTTATCGAGGTTACCTGTGTGTGTGATCAGATAGCCTGCGGTAAGCTTTAGAAGAGTTCTCGCGCTCACCACGATTTCAGATAAACCAATCGTCAGGTAGCCCGCAACAACTCGTGTAGCTATTGCCTTAAAGTTTGTATTTTGACCGGCGTTTGATGTTGCTTGAAAGGTTGTGGGTTTTTGAGGAATTTGATCTTGACTTGATAAACTTTCTGTTTTCGTTAAACCTGTAATAGGATTCATACGTTAACCAACTTTTGTTAATCAAACTTATAATATAATTATAATATTAAATAACTTAGTTGGCAATTATTAATAATAATATTAATAATTTGTTTATTATCTATGTTTTGTAAGTTCACCTATTTTGAATAATGGAATCGATATCAGCCATATACTCGGTCCAAATTTCGCTCATTTCCATACCCTCAGTCATTTTTTTTATTTGTTCAAAACTGGATTTTGCAAGGTCGAGCTGTTTTGTGTTAGTTAAGCACTCAATTGTAAGAAGCCTTGCTCCCAAAAGTTCCGAATCGAGTTCAAGACTCCTTTCATAATATTGTATTGCCATCTCATATTCTTGGCACTTTTGACAAACTATCCCTTGACGAAACCAATAATCAGCATTAATTGGATTTAGGGCGGTAAGCAGAACAAATAAAGAGAGGGATAAAGGATATTCACTCTTCTGATATTTCAAAAGCGCTAATTGAAGAAGTCCCGCATTAACCTCAGGAGTTATTTTAAAATCAGGGAAAGGTTCGTTTAAATCGACATTTTGAAGGTATTCATTTAAAGATTGGAATTCTTTCATGGTACGCTCAAAAAGTTCTTTGTTTAAGTTTTCAGAGCCTTTTGCCATGATAAAATCAAAAGCCCCCAAGATCTGGTTTTTTAGTTTTGGAGACAAACTCTCTCTCTTTATTTCTTCTTTTATTCTATCCAGATGCCGCTTATGATCTTCGAAAGCCGTATCTTCAACATTTAGGGTTTCAACATATTTGTTAATGGCATTTTCAATTGCAATCTCAAATTTATTTTTTATAGGAGTAAGAGCAACCCCCATTTTTTTATGGGGAAAATCACCGTGCATGATTGCTTCTAGATATAAGTCAGGCATTTTTTAAACCTATTAAGGATTAAAATTATTATTCAGATAATAGTTTTGTAATTCCTCATCTGAAGAAAACGTAGGTTTATCATATACATATTCTCGTACATGTTGGTTATATAAAGCATTTGTCAGTTTAACTAGAGTTAAATCATCCCCATCTTCTGTATGAAGGTGTATTTCAGATGTAGTTGAATCCACTTTAACTTCATCAATTCGATTTTGGAAACCTTTTGAAGTATCACCCCATTTAACCGATCCTAGATGAAGATCTTCACGAAACAGATATTCTGGTCTGATCGCTACCGGATTTATGTGAAGTTCTTCAAACTCTTTTACAAAGTAGACTCCGTCCATTTTCACAGGTTGCATACTTTACTCCTTTTAATATTCATCTTATGCTTCATTCCACATTTTTTGTTCAAATTTGTTTCCGACATGTACAAATTGATTCACAGGAATCATTAAAGTCGATTGATTCCCGACATTTGGTCTATAGTACACAGTACCCCCAATAATTTTACCGGAAGCATCGCGCACAGGGTTTCGTAACATATTTTTAGCTTCCATCTCTTGGAGCAATCCTTGTTTGGTGTCTTCATTTTGAACCAAAAGACCCCGAATGAAAGAGGGGTTAACATTTCCCCCATCGACGCAAACTTCATTATAGCCGCCGCCCTTCCAATCTTTAATTGGTTTTTTAGTTTCACTATCAATGACAACACCTTTATCATTGAGGGATAGGTTGATGGTTTTCTTTTCACTGACTTTGACCTCAATTGGGAGTGTCGCTCTTAAGTGAAATTTATCAGTTTCGGTACCAAGGCCTTTCGCATAAGTCACTGGATCGAGACGACTTTTATAGACCATATTTTGGTTGGCTTTACCGTAATTTTCGTTTCTTAAGCCAAATTGATCGCCAAAATAACAGATTCCTCCTCTATTTAAAGCTTCCAATCCGTAAAGAACTTGAACCTGACCTGAAAATTTCATCGATTCATCTGTAATTTCAAGTTTACTCACCGCTTTATTAACCCCTCTTAAGAAAACACCCTCTGCTGTTTGAATATCCTGATCAATGGAAGCCCCGTCCCTCAAATTGATCGCGCTATAAAGCCTTTCTTCAGTGCTCAAATGTCCGAAATTAAGTACTGAGATGACAGCCCCAAAATTCATATAACTAGCGCCCGTTTTTTCATCGGTTCTTTTACAACCAATCCCCCCCATTAATCCATACATTCCTTGCTTTTGCATATTTTTTGAAAGATCGTGAAGGACATGCATATTTTTTCCGGGATAGACTTCAACCTCGCCAATTAATCCGGGGTTTTCAGCATAATTCTTTAAAACCTTCTCCATTTTAGGCTGCAGGGCTATAAGTGTGTTTTTTAAGTCGGCAGGAGAGAGATCGTAAAAATTTGGATCTTTTTCGATGATATCCCATGTTTGGGGAAAATAGGTTCTTGTGATGAGTGAAAGTAAAAGACGTTCATTATCCTCCAAGCGTTGACCTCCGAGGACTGGACCTATTCCAAGTACAGTTAGCATCTGCTGCATCTGTTTAATACCTTCACCCTTTGATAAATTGCTCGGAACTTCAACGTGAACTGCCTTGTACATCAATTGATATTGGGCATTTAATCCGACAGTAACTTTTCCTCCATTGCCAAAGCTTATTTCATATTGGTTAGTATTGAATTTGATCCCTTTGTCAGGATTTGCGGTGATGGCCCCTTGATCATCCTTACCCTGATATTCCGCCTTAACTATCTTTATTGTGACAGGGCGAAGATTAGCCGGTAAGGATTGTTCAAAAGCGGTAAATTGTGCTCCCAGGATAGCTTGAGGCTTACCATCAATCATTTTTACGGCACATAAAGTGTCCATTTTTTGCGTTAGTTCAGTTCTTGCAAATGGGGAGAGGCTAAAATTCAATACATCCTTAGTTGTTCCATCGATATTTGGTCTTATACGGACCGTGATGCCATCTGGCGCTTTTGAGGATCCAGATGGTAGATGGAGCCCGCTATCTGGAATGGGCTGGTTTTTAACGCCTATTTGAATAGCTTTTGTGAGATGCGTTAAGGGGTGGCTTGGAGAAAATGAGATCGCATTTGCAGCTTTGGCACGTGCTTCAAAAGCCTTATCTAATTGCCCCTCTTCTGCAAATTTTGAGGCAGCAGTCTCATATAACTTAAGCATGAGAGTCGTAGCTTTTGTATCATGTGTTTGAAAACTCTGTAAAGAATCGGCAATTTTTACACACACTTCTGGTTTGATAGGAATACCCTTTGCGATGTCATGAATTAATTGATTCGCTTGTCCTTGTAAAATATCAGCATTGATTTTTTGCTTTTGAATGTTGGCAGCTGCAGTTCCCTCTGATAGGGGAACGTTGATTGACTGCTTTCTTGTGGATAAACTGGATCCTTCCAAAAGCGCACTGGCGTTTCCGAAACGCTCGCACTTGGATTTTAAAGCATTTTCTGGAGTTTGCGGACGTTCATTTGGGGTCGAAATTGAAGTTCTTGCGGGAGTTTCCATGACCTGATTCATGGCTATATGCCCAGTTGCAATTCCAGCTGTTTCCAATCTTTCAGCTCCTGCTGGACCACGGGAAATTATTACGCCGGCCCTTTTACTTTTATCGCTTTTATCAGCAGAGGAAGTACGGGTAAAAGAAGCTGGAATTTCCGGAATTTTGGGTAAATTACCAGGGGTTAAAGAATGAGAACCGGCATCCATGCAAGACCTCCAAAAAACTTAAAAAAGACTCATAATTTCATTATATCATAAATAAAATTTATTTTAATTGTTAATTAAGTCCTTCTGGATTATTAAAACTTAGGAGTATGTATTTTTTTTGAATAATTCAAAAAAAAGTTGACATGATTTATCCGTCGTTTAATATGGGACCAAAATAAAAATTGGTTCCTATGTCAGATTTTTTCCCGATCTACATTTATTTTGGCTTATGTTTAATCACTACCTTGATTGTGCTTGGTGGGTCCGGATTATTTCCTTCCATCCCAAATAAAACAAAGTTCATGCCTTATGAATCGGGGATTCAGACTGAAACCAACTTGCTGCAAGAGCGTTTTCCACTTCGTCACTATCTTGTAGCTCTGCTTTTTTTAGTTTTTGATATCGAAGTGATTTTTCTTTATCCATGGGCTGTGATTGCAAAGAAAATCGGCCCTTTTGCTTTTTATGAAATGCTTTTTTTCTTATGTGCAATCATCGTTGGATTTGTATACGTTTGGAAAAAAGGCGGCCTTGAAACGGAGTAAATTATGGGACAATCACCGCAGGAAAGAACACCCTTTTTAATAGGGACTTTAGAAACGCTCATCAACTGGTCAAGGAAAAATTCTCTTTGGCCGGCACAATTTGGACTTGCCTGCTGCGCAATTGAAATGATGTCGACAGCAGCTGCAAGATATGATGTCGCACGGTTTGGCATGGAAGTATTTAGAGCATCTCCAAGACAGAGCGATGTGATGATAGTAGCTGGACGCGTCAGCCAAAAAATGGCCCCTGTTCTAAAAACAATCTATGATCAAATGTTGGAACCAAAATGGGTGATCGCCATGGGCGATTGTGCCTCTACTGGTGGTATCTATAATAATTATGCCATCATCCAGGGTGTGGACCAGATTGTACCTGTCGATGTTTATATTTCAGGCTGTCCGCCACGCCCGGAGGCTTTAATAGATGGACTCATCATGTTGCAGAAAAAAATTATGACTGAAAGACCTTTAAGCAAAAAGACATAAATAAAAATGAAAACTGAAGAATTGATCGATCAATTGGATAAAAATTCTCTTGTCCAAGTCACTGAATATTTAAAAGAATGGACCGTGGAAGTTTCTAAAGAGCGTTTAAAGCCCTTATTGACTTATTTTAAAGATGCTTCTTACCGCGTATTAATGGATCTGACGGCTGTTGATTATGTAAAAGATATAAAGCGAACAAAAATCATTTATTTACTTCATAATCCCATTAACTTCCAAAGAGTCAGCATTATTTTATATGTCTTGCGAGGGGATAAAATCCCTTCTGTGACCGATTTATTTCCTGGCGCTAATTGGTATGAGAGGGAGCTTTTTGATATGTTTGGCATATTGTTTTTAGAACATCCAGATTTAAAACGCATTTTGATGCCGGATGATTGGACGGGTCATCCCATGCTAAAAGATTATGCTTTAACAGAAGTGCCTGTCGAATTTAAACATGGTGTCAAGCCAAAAGTGCCCTCAGAAATTATTCCTGACGTTAAATTAAGGATCATACACCATGATTAGGCAAGAAACGGATATATTGGAACTTAATTTGGGCCCGCAGCATCCATCCACACATGGAGTCTTAAGAATTAAACTGCGCTTGGATGGTGAGAAAGTGATTAGCGGCGAGCCTGTAATTGGATATCTGCACACGGGCATTGAAAAGGAATGCGAAACGCGTACCTACACCCAAGTTTTTACGTTGGTAGACCGTTTGGATTATTTGTCTGGGCCAGCAGAAGAGCAAGCATTTGCAGGGGCCGTTGAAAAATTAATGGATGTTGATGTTCCGGTAAGGGCGCAAGTGATACGTGTGATTTTGCTTGAGCTCTCGCGGATTGCAAGTCATTTACTATGGGTTGGTACGAGCGCGCTTGAGCTTAATATGTCATCTGTTTATATGTACTGCTTTTTGGAAAGGGAAAAAATTCTCGATTTATTTGAAGAGATGTCCGGCGCAAGAATGTTTCCTTCGTGTTGGAGGATTGGCGGTCTATCGACTGATCTTGATCCTAATTTTGAAACAAACATCGATGTTTTTTTAAAGAATTTTCCAAACACATGGAATGACCTCAACAATCTTCTGACTAATAATTATGTCTGGTGCGACAGATTGCAAGGCATTGCAGTCATTGATCGAAAGCTTTGTGAAGAATATATGTGTACAGGCCCTGTCATCCGGGGAGCTGGCGTTCCCTATGACATTCGCAAAGTTTATCCCTATCTTGGTTATGAAAATTATGACTTTAAGGTACCTGTAAGAAATGAAGGGGACTCCTACGCAAGATATATGGTGAGAATGGAAGAAATGCTTGAAAGCATCTCCATTATCAAACAAGCGCTTACAAAGCTTACCCCGGGTCCTGTTCTTACGGATAACAGAAAAGTAGCTTTACCTCCAAGATATGAGCTTGCCCGCAGTATGGAGGCTGTCATTCATCAGTTTAAGCTTGTCAGCGAAGGAATTCATCCTCCGGTCGGTAATATTTATTTTCCGGTGGAATCAGCGAGGGGAGAGCTTGGACATTATTTGGAAAGCGATGGAAGCAACAAGCCTTATAGGTTGCGCGTCAGATCACCTTCTTTTCCACATGTTCAAGTTTTGAATAAAGTTTTACCGGGTCTTTTATTATCAGACGTTGTTGTGGCTATTGCAAGTGTGGACCCTATTTTAGGAGATGTAGATCGCTAATGCTAAACGATAAAATAAAACAAGAGATATTAGAGTTACAAAAAAAATATCCTGAAAAACGCTCTGCTTTAATCCCGGCGCTTCATATGGCACAAGAGCAACTTGGATATTTGCCATCTGAAATTCAAGATGATGTCGCAGCTCTTTTTGCGATTACGGCACCAGAAGTTAATGGGGTTGTCACGTTTTACGATATGTTTTATGAAAAACCTGTAGGAAAATGTCTTGTGCATGTATGCAAAAACTTATCTTGTATGCTGCGAGGAGGCGATGAGCTTTTGGGTGACATTTGTGCTAAATTAAAAGTCACTCCTGGAAATACTACAGAAGATGGAAAGTATACGGTGATAGCATCTGAGTGTTTAGGCGCATGCGATAGGGCTCCCATGATGATTGTGGGGGAGGATGTATTCGGCCCTGTCAATAATAGTGATTTAGGGGCTATCTTTGATGTTAAATAGTGCAAGCTTTTTTCAACAGAGAGGCTAAAGAGGCTAAAGTATCACCACGTTGTGGTGAACAAATTGTTTTGA
>JBEPVN010000093.1:0-8480 GCA_041691015.1 Parachlamydiaceae bacterium
GAGGGTAAAAATTAAAAGATTTTAACACGGAAATCGGCATTTCGTGCCACCCCAGGCCAGGGCTAACACATGTTGGTCTTTTCGGACCTTAGGACGCTACTCAAGGTCCGACAAGACCAACATGTGTTAGCCCTGGCCGTGAGGCCTGGGGTTAAGTTCACAGTCCTAAAGTCCTGAAAGGACGACATAAAATAAAAAGTTAATTCCCTATAGAGGGGACAACAGGAACTGTCTCGCTTTGCGTTGAAAAAAAAAGCTTACACCATTTTAGCTTGCACTTCTCTTTGCTTTTTATTAGGGTAATAAAAAAGAAAAAGGTATTTATGAAAAACATTTTTATTTTTTTGCTCATTATTTTACTTGAGTCTTGTACAGATACAACAAAAAAATATGAGGATCATATGGCAAAGGAAAATTCAGCTGAAGGATTTTTGTATAAAATTGTTTCTATTGACGACTGGAATAAAAGTAAGCTCGTAAATTATGTTGTAAAGTCTGAAATGGATAAGGAGTTTATTCATCTTGCAACAAAAGAGCAGCTTCAGGCTATTGCCAGCAAATTTTGGACTAGTCAGGAATACATTATTTTAGAGTTGGATATCAAAAAAATTAATGGACGCTTGGTACAAGAGAGAAATCCTGGAGGGACAACACTTTACTATCATCTCTACGAAGGAAATATCCCTCTTGATGCTGTTACAGGATTTTCTTTAGTGCAACAAAAATGATCCAAAGCTTATTCACTTTGGATCATTTTGTTGGTTTTTTTACTTATGCTGTAGTGTCGGATAGCCTTTTTTGGACCACTCCACCAAGCCGCCATGAAATTCAAAAACATTTGTATATCCAAGGGCAACGAGCTTATCATATAACCATCCGCCAGCCGGGCATCCTGTACTGTAGCAGTAAACTACAATAAGGCTATGTTTATCCGGCAAAGTGGAGGTGATTTTATCATTTTCGGCATCTGCCGGTATCCACAACGCACTCGGGAGAACTTTACCGTCAAAGTACGTTTTAGTGCGCGCATCTACAACGATCATCGGAATTTTATCGTCATACATGCCTTTTAATTTATCCGCGCTAATCTCTTTGCGTTGTACAGCCTCACTGACTGTAGATACAGTTTCAGTTGCAGCTGATGCAATTGAGGCTGTCGCTAAAAAAATTGCGAGTGCTATATTTTTAATCATACTATTTCCTTTTGTTATTTTTATTTTTTCCAACCTCTCAACAAAACATTCAAAATATTTTTTGTCATGTCTTGGGCTCTAATTTTTCCATCTTTTGATATTTCTGTATTCATAAGAGTAGAGACTCCTATGAAAATGCAACGGATAATGTCCAATGCTGCGACAATATCATCTTCAGTTATAATGTATGGGCTTTTTAAATTTATTAATGCGTTAATAAATAATTTTTCAATCTTTAAAAATTCTTCAGGAATATTAAAGCGCTGAGGCCCAAAGCAGACATAAGTAAGCAGACTATCTGAGTTCTTGTGCAACCTATGAAATTCCATAGATTTTGATATCAAATCTATGAGATGCTGCTCACTATCCATACTTTCTTCTAACGTTTGTAAAAAAGCCAATTGTTTTTCACAGCTTATCTTACAAAGAGCCTCGCAAAGCTCATCCTTACTCGAAAAAAACTCATAAATTTTAGATTGGCTGTATTCAATATGATTCCCTATTGCTCGCATTGTCAGTCCATCCAAACCATTTTTCATTAAAATTTGATCAGCATTTGACAAAATCAACTGCCTCAAATTTTCCTTTTCACGAATCTTTCTCTCCTTAATCCCCATTATAAACCTCGAACGTTGATCTAAATATAGAACACTGTTCTAATTTAAATCAAGAATAAAATTTCTTATTTACATTAAGTGGTTTTGAAATATCCAAATTATGTGGAAAAGGTAGGGGACGAAAAAAATCTTTTGAATTATTTACTAAAACTTGAAGAATTTAAGAAAAACCTTGCAGTACATATGCTTACTGCCCAAGCCAAAAAAAGCCTTAAATATCATCTTGAAGATCGTGCAAGAGCTTTTAACTCTTAAAATTCAAATTCCCCGTATAAAGAGCCTCTAGCAGTTCTTCACAATTGGATACGATCGGTTGCTTGAAAACTTCCATTTGATCCCGATACCAATCATTTTTGGTGTGGGATCCTGCAAGAAAAATGAAGACATCCATCCCGGCCTTAATCGCAGCTTCAGTACCGGCTTTGCTATCTTCTATGACGATGCAATCTTTTGGCTCATAGCCCATTTGCTTTGCGGCAAATAAAAAAAGATCGGGAGATGGTTTTGGTCTTGCCACTTGGTTAGAAGAAAAAATAGTGTGATCTGAAAAATATTTCGATTGATCCGTAATCCGTAGACAATTGTTAATGTGTTTTTTAGAGCTATTTGAAGCCACACACCGTTCAATATTTGCTTGATCCAGGAATTCCAAGACAGGCTGCATCAGGGATTTTAAATCATTTTCGTAAAGCTCATGCAATCTTGGGCTTTCCAATTCCCAATAATTTTCCGGGATTTTGATGGCGCATTCAGTAAAGATCATCTCTCTTGCGTCATGTTCGTTGACGCCTGTAAATTTTTTAACGCTTTCTTCGGTTGTGATGTTATAACCATAAGAACTTAAAGCTTCTGCAAAAATTTCACACGCTAGAAATTCAGAATCTGCTAAAACACCGTCGCAATCAAATATGATTAATTTTTTATTCATGATTTAAAATCCTATAGTTGAATAATACATAATAAATTATCTGATATTTTCAATAAAGGATTTTAATTTAAATTATTCTACAAGATTTTATCTACAATCACGATCTTAAAACATTTTGGCACAATACGGTGATCAATTGTTTCGAGGCCTTCGTTAATGATTTTCCATACATAGGATTGATTATACTCGATAATTGTTGTGTAGGCAAAATTTTCATCTAAGCTTTCACCAAATTCTTTAAAATGATGGAAGTCATCAATTAAAATGATTGTGCCGGGGCGTGTATATTTTTTAAATTTTGCGTACCATTCAGACCTCGCAACACCATGCGGGCCATCTACAATGACAAGATCAAAAACAGGAAGTTCCGGCAGCTTAATCGCTCTTATGACAGGGCTTAAAAGGCTGTAGTCAACTGCTGGTAAATTATAAAAATAAAAAAACACATTTTTGATATCTCTAAAAAATTTGGGATCATGTTCAAAAACATGATAATCATAAGTGATATTTTTGAGATCAAACAATTTTGTAAGTTCAACTGTGCTAGCGCCAGCGCCAAATTCCAGCACGGTCATTACGTCTTGATACTCGCAATATTTAAGAGCTAAATAAGCTTCTTCAGGAGCTAAAGACCAATTTCCCGGAAATGCTTTTGCATCTTCCAACGTAACGTTTTCAATGCTTTGATAAGATTCTGCTGATTGGTAGGGGAAAATCATAATAAGAGAAAATAAGATGATATGTGAAAATTTAGCCATTGAAATCCGTTTTGTGAAAATATTTATATTTTAAAAGATAGAATATCAATCTATAACTTTACAAGTTATTTTGCCCCAAAGAGCAATATAAAAGAATTTACCATCATGGAAAGATAATCCTCTTTAAATTTTTTATTGTGGAGTTTATTTGAGAAATCTTCTGTAAAGCTGCCGGTAATGACACTTGTGATGAAAAGAATCATCATATCTATATTAGCTTTTTTTTGTATCTCTCCAAGTTTTTGTAATCGTAAAAAGTTACCTTTCCAGTTGTCCGGTGAAAAAATAGTGCCGCCTGCAAGTTTATTTTTTGGAGATTCCAATTTTTGCCAGCCGATCATGCGAAGGACATTTGGGTGTTTCTCAAAAAAATCAAACCGATCATAAACGATCTGCTCAAAATAATTTTTTAAGTTTTGATCGGTATCTATTTTTGGACTTATTCCTTCCATATGTTTTTCTACAAAATCATTTTTGACACTTTTCCATAGTTCTTCCTTGGATTTGAAGTAATGGTAGATAAGACTTTGGTTAAGATCGGCTTTTTTTGCAATTTCGCTCATGGAAGTTCCTTCAAATCCATTTTTTATGAATAAATTAGAGGCAGCTTTTAGAATTGTATTTTTTGTTTTAGCTGCATTTTGAGTCCGTGTTGATTTATTTTTTTGTTCCATCTATTCCTTTTCATTGACTGATCGTTCAATTAAATATATAATGTTGGTTGATTGATCGCTAAACAAACAAAATAACATGAAAGGAGATTGCATGTCTAATTTAATTTGCGAAACCGTACAAATTCCGGATTTAAGTTTTGTAAAAAAACTTCTTGTGGATGTCATTGAAGATATGAAAGCTGATGAGAAAATATTTTCCCATTATTTTTCGTCTGATTACATGCAATATGTGGATGGTCACATCCTAAATTATACGGATTTTGTCCATCATATGCTGGCTCAAAAAGTAATATTAAAGTCTGCAAGGGTCACAATCGATCACTGTGTAATTTCTAAAAGCAGTTTTTGCACAGTTCATAAAGTCGATGCCAGAAAAAAAAATGGGGAAAGCATTTTGATAAAAGTTATTGCTTATTTTGAAATGAAAAATGGGAAAATCACTTTGTGCGATGAATTGACGTATTTGATTAATGGAGAAAAAGAGGATCAAAGTATAGGATCTGCAAGATAAAGCATTGAAGGTTTAAGGATTTTTTCTCTCATACCATTTTTCAAAATTGGTAGTGCCATGAATAAAATTGCCTTGAGGAAGAAGCTCAAGACCTTTTAACGCCACTCCAAAATAGCGATTTTTGCTATCTGAAACTATCTTAAAGGGATTGTTTGTTTTTTCAAGATATTTTTCTGCAATTTCTGAAAATTTAAAACGTTCATTTCCTGCTATATCAAGCATACTATTAAGCGGTGTTTCCGAAATGATTCGAAGTAAGGCTGAAACAACATCGTCTGGCGCAATTGGTTGTATGTAGGCATCTGGAAGATGTACTGTTTGATTAATTGTTCCGGATTGAATAAAACTAGCTAAAAAATCGAAAAATTGCGTTGCTCTTAATATGGTGTAGGGAATACCGGATGTTTTGATCAGATTTTCCTGTGCCATTTTTGCCCTAAAATAGCCGCTATCTATAAGAAGATCGGTTCCAACAACTGACAGGGCAATATGATGTTTGACTCCTGCTTTTTTTTCAGCGACAAGGAGATTTTTTCCGGAAGTTTCGAAGAATTCTAAAACTGCCTTATCCTCAAAGTTAGGTGAATTTGATACATCCACTACAATATCAGTATTTTGAAGTGCCTCATCCAGCCCAAACCCTGTCAGGGTGTTTATTCCTCTAGATGGGGATGCCGGAATTACTTCTGTGCCCATCATTTGAAGTTTTTCTACAAGCTTTGATCCAATAAGGCCCGTTCCGCCAATGACAACGACTTTCATAATTTCCTTTCTCTGCTAATTTAGTATGGACTAGTTTAAGCTACATTTTAGTCTCATTTTTTGCATTACAAAAAGATCAGCTAAGCAAATGCCAGCGTTGAAGATTACTATTATGCCTTTTTTCTCGTTTAGGACTTGAGCAAAAATTTGGAGAAATTTTAGATTAATAAGTGATGTTTATTTTACAAGCATCCGGGGCTAGTGAGTTCTAAAACTTTTTTAATTCCTGTAAAATCGTCATTAACTCTGACAAGGTAATGACAGCTTCAACATTTATCCCCATGGCTTTAAGGCTTTTTCTGCCGCCTTGCTCCCTATCTAAAAATACTACAGCGTTTTCTACTCTCAAGTTTGCATCATTTAAGATTTTAGCAGTTTCTTTGATACTACTGCCAGTTGTCATGATATCTTCAATTAGTAAAATGCAATCGCCGGAATTATAGATGCCTTCAACATTAAGTCCCATGCCATAAGCTTTCGCTTCCTTTCTTGCCATCACAAGCGGCCATTTTTGTCCGATTGATAAAGTTGTAGCCAAAGGAAGCGCTCCATAGGGGACTGCTGAAAGTGCATCAAATTTTAAATGTGAAACTTTTTGCGCTACTAAATCTGCCATTTGTGCTAACAGAAGTGGTCTTGAAATACTCAGCCTTAAATCGATGTAAATCGAGGAAGTTATCCCGCTTTTAAGCTTGAATGTACCAAACTTGATCGCTCCTATATCATAAAGCTCTGAAATAACGCTTGTAAGTTTTTCTTTAGCTAAATCCTCATTTGATTCCACATGAGTGATTGAGCACATAAAAACAGCTGACAAGATCCATACAAACGTATTCCATTTAAACATATATACTTAATTTTTTTAGTTTTGTTCGTAATCTTTTAAAAATTGCATTACTTGATTTGAATATTTTATTTTAGGTTCTAAATTTTCAATATCATTATATTCAAGATGAATATTTGGAATTTTGCCTCTAAATTCGCCGATGTCATCGCGGGGAAGATTTATTTTTCGTTTAATGTAAGTTTCTTCCGATTGATAAATATAATGCGCAATGTATGCAGGTGCATTGAAATATTCTATTTCGCATCTATTGAAATAAGGTTTCTGATTGATAATTTGATTACTGATCGAATACATCTTCATAGGATTTTTTATCCAATAATAATGGGGATTAACAGCATCAGTAATTTCTGTAGGTCTGACTAAAGATTTTACATGTTGATTGAGGAAAAGATCGGATCTTGTGTAATTTTCCAAGATCAACCCTTGAGGTTCATTTATGTGATGATTTGAACCAAATAAAAGCCAATTAATTCCTACAGAATCGGCATGAGGAAACGCACAGCCAAGTTCTTTGATTGTCGAGTAATGATTCAGGACCAAAAATTCATCTGCGTCAAGATAAAGCATCCAGCTTGCATTTAATTTTTTGGTAATGGATGCGGCCCTATTCATCAAAGGCATTTTTACAGGATTTTCCCATTCGCATCTTTCTACAATGACGCGCGAATCAAAATTTTCAAATTCTTCTAATAAAGGCTGATCTGACTTGTGGTCAAAGATATAGATGATGTCAAATCCAAGCAGTAGATGGTGTGCTGCCCATTCTTTCATATTTTTTTCATTTCGTGCATTGGTAAACAAAACAACGGAATTACTTTCTAATAAAGAGGGATTAGTTTTTGCTTTAAGATAAAAATCATCTGCCAAATAACAGGGAGCTTCTTCAGGATTTACAGCAAAAATGCTTGATAGGGATAAAGCGCAACTTATGATACAAAACAAAATTCTCATTGATTAAAACTCCTTTTAAAGTGACAGATGATATAGAAAATGAACGATTAAATCAATCAATCATTTTTTCCAGACTTGATAAAAATAATCATAGCATGGACCAAATCCACCAGCTTCATTGTATACGCACTGCAATCCATTTTGTTTAAAAAGATTTTGCACATACAACATATGTTGAAGGTCATCAAAATCGTTTTCAATAATAACAGTGGTTATATTCTTTAACATTTTTGGATCATCAACCAAGATGTTATATAAGGCGCCTTCGCAATCAACAACAAGAGTATCGAATTTTATCCCATACTTTTTTTTGAGCTTAGCGTAACTAATAGTTTTAATTCTTGTATGACCGGGGAGATCGACCTTGCTTGGAACTGTCTTCCAACCGCTTTGAACAAGAGGTACTTTTGAAATTGCGGATGCTTCGATATGAAATTGTAATTTATTTGCGTCTCTATTTTCTTGCAATAATTTTGCAGATTCCGAAGATGACTCCACAACTACAAGGTTTTTGGATTTTTTTAAGATAGAGGCAATAACGCAACTATTGCGACCCACATTTCCACCAAGTTCCAATACTTTCGCATTTTTAGAAACATACATCGCGGCCATTAATTGTTCAGGATATTCTTCTGCAAGGCTTCCATGCACCAAATGTAATTTGGAATGGATGGTTTCTAATTTATGCTTTGCTTGATCTATGGAAACAGCTTCCAAAGGGGAGCTAAGACATTGTGCAAGACCTATAAGAGGTAAAATAATCGAATATATCATTTTGTTCATAAAATTTTTGTTCACGAAATTTCTCCTTTTTGGATGATGTCTAAAGTTAATGACAGACTCTATATTTATTCGATTAAATTTTCCATAATATTCTATGCTGTTTTGATTAACAGATATTTAAAGAACAAGGAGTAGGAGAATTGAGAAGCGTTACCCCAATGCCATTAAGTTAAAGAATTTTGTTTGCTATATTGCAGGCTGATCGCCTGCCTTTATTATATATAATAAACCTAGGGCGATGCCTTAAGGCTATTGCAATTTAAGACCTTCGGTCTATTTAAAAAAGTGTTTGACTCTTAGCTTAACGCGTATGGCGTTACCCCCGGGTTAGGGTGTTAATTTTGTGTGTTTTTTCTTCATAAAAATCACATCAAATGATTAAGTCCCTCTGTGATCTCTGTCTCGACTTATGTGATTTTTTCTTTTTTGCATCTTTTTTATCTCATTTTGTAGCCC
>JBEPVN010000094.1:0-8375 GCA_041691015.1 Parachlamydiaceae bacterium
ACCTGCATTTTAACGTCGCTTCGCTTTGGTTAAAATTTGGTATGGGCTACAAAAAGAGATAAAAAAGATGCAAAAAAGAAAAACCTTAAAAATCGAGATAACGAACACAGGTTGTAAAGAAAAAGACATTTAATGAACCCTCTCAAGCGCAGTTAACTTAAAAGGTAATGCTGTACCCACACCTGCATTTTAACGTCGTTTCGCTTTGGTTACATGGAATCATTTTTGCACGATCAAAATACGTTTTTAAAGCAACTAGAATAAATATCACAAAAAATTGCTTATTTTGCTAATTTTTGTAAACTGAAGCTAACTCTTGCAACATAAAATATATTTTAAGAAGTTGTTCGCTATTCATTTTGTCTTTCTCTGTAATATTTACATTGTGAATAAATTGATAAGAACTTTCATTAATAATCTTATTCGCTTCAATCCCATTTACAAGTGAAGAAAGGGCTTCTTTGAATATATTTTGAGTTACGCTTCTCTTATCATTTAATACAACCACACATTTAAGTGAAATACCTCCAAAAGCGCGATCATCAGATAATACCAATGTATCGAGCAAGTTCACATATGTTAATTTTGCGAGCTCTTCTTCATCAAACTTATAATTTGCGCTTAGTATTGAAATGCTTGGAATACTCATATTATTTTCCTTTTGTTTGACATCTAAATAACAGAGAGATAAGCTCATCTGCTAGTTTTGCGTGTTTTACTGTAATGATTTTTTCTTCAAGAGGCTTTCTTGTTGAGCCTTCGTAAGAACTGTTATTAATAATTTTTTCAGAATCGATGCCTTCCAGAAGGATGTTAGTTGTATCGCTTGAAAAGTCAGAAGATAATATTTTACCACTTACCAAGATAATTTTGCATTTCTGCATTCCGGGACATTTCAAAAGATCCGTTATTTCAACTTTTGAAATATCTTTTAAATAAGATGTCGTTGCTAATTCTTCCTGGCTCATTTTACCAAAATCAATTGACGTATGACTGATGTTTATTTTTAGACTCATAAAATCTCCTTTAAATTAATGATCATTTGTATAAAATGGCTCGATATGCACAATCACATCGCGCACAGCAGGCCACTCTTTTTGAATCTCAGCACGCACGTTCTGACTTATTTTATGCGCCCTATCTACGGTGAGTTTTGGATCAACTTCTACATCTATAACAACATGAGCGTCAGGACCATAAAGCTGAATCTTGATTTTTTCGGTTTCTTTGACGCCTTCTGCTTTTAACGCTGCATTTTTAACACGATTAAAGAATTCCTTTGGGGGTTTTCTATCAATCAACTGGTTTAAATTCTTCCAGGCTGCAATACCTCCGACCACAACCATCGTAGAAGCAATAAATATAGCTCCGATATGGTCAAATGTCAAACTTAGAAGAGGGAAATAAGCTCCCAAGATCAATGCTATTGCAGCAAGTAAGCTTGTGAGCGCATCCATGCGATAATGTATGGCATCTGCTGCAAGTGCCGGACTATTTTGTTTTTTAGATGTTCGTATCATGATATGGTAGCAAATTTCGAGAAGTACTACAGCCATTGCAGGAATTAACCACACAAAGGGATGTATCACTTCTACACTTGTTTCATGCGACATTTGAAAAAGTTGTTGGAAGAGCAAAAATCCCCCAAGCAATAACAAAAAAAGTCCAAGCTGCATGCCGATCAAAGGCTCAAGCCTGCCGTGTCCGAACGGATGATTGTCATCCGGTGGTTTTTCAGCCAACTTTACAAATAAAATTAAAAAAAACGTAGAAATGACATCCATAAAGCTTGAGAGTGCATCTGCAAGCAAAGCCACACTGCCAAAGAAAAAGAATCCCAAAAACTCAGCGCCGATAATAAAAAGTCTGATTAAAAGACCTCTTCTTGCAGAACTTACAATTTCGCGGTTTCTTGTTTTACGAGCTTCTACAACAGTCTCTGGAAGTTCTATTGGTTTTGGAAATTTATCGTTCAATTTTGACACCTATCAACCGCGCTCTTTATAAAGTATTTCTAAAACAGTCTCATTAATTGCTTGCTTGTATTCAGAATAAGAATTTTGTAAATCCACCTCTGATATTTGGTAGGGAACATCTGGAGTTACACCCAAATTTTCAATTGGATTTTTGTCGAGACGCTCTGCAATAGAGCCTGTGTATCTAAAATAATTTAACCCGAAAAGATTAGGGAAAAAGGCTGAAAGAACAAATCCGCCAGCTCCAGATGTTTTAGAGCCCATGATGGTCGCTCGTTTATTATCTTGAAATACGGCCGGAAAAAAGTCGCCGCAAGAAATAGAGAGTTCATTGACAAGAATCAAAATAGGCTTGGTATAACATCCATAAGGGCTTGGATTGATCTTATCAAAACCGTAGAGATAGGTCGGCCTTGTTAGCGTTCTTCCTCCATTCCATTCATTGATTATAAATCTAAAGTAATTTAAAAAAAAACGTGTCATCTGATAGGTCACAGGATGTCCGTAAAAACTCTCACCTAAGCTCGCGATTGCTGCTTCATCATCTGTAATGCCTTCAAAAAGTGGAATGAGTTGGAGTGCTTCTGCAACGTATTCTTGATTGATTGCTACTTGATGTTTTGGAACATGCAGGGGTTGATCTGTAAGCAAGCCAGCTAGCGCGCACATATAAAATAAAGAGCCTCCCGGATTATTGACCTGGTCAATCACAAGAGCGTCGCTTCTTTCATCAAGATATTTAATAATATCTGCAAATTCAAGCACTTCTTTTGTTGAGCCCATATAGTGCGGTATTCTGACATAGCCAATTAAATTTCCGGCTTCATTTTCATAAAGGTAAGTATGAAAAGAATTTTTTCCGTTACCGTTCCACCATTTTTTACCAAGCAGGGGCAAAAAGCTTTTTCTGGATCCTGGCCTGTGACCGCATTTTTTTTTCGTGCTGCATAATTTCATAAAAAAATCATCGTAGGAGCTAACCATCAAAGGTCTAAAAATATTTCTTCCGAAAATGGACTCACTGTTTTTTTGGAACATGCTATGCTTATACTGATCTGTGATGAGTTCTGGTTCATGATCCCATGTCAGCTGATAATTTTGAACCTTTATCTGACCGGCCTTTTTTATACCTATCATGACAGGACCAGTTGGTATTTCATGCGCGTAGGAGCCGATGCGATTCGTTAAAAATATTTCGGTAATGGATCTGTCTGTGCCCTCAGATGTTGTCATCATATGCTCTTGCTGAAGTTCTAAAACAGCTTCATGCGTTGATTTGCCTCCAAATGAAACAAGCTCATCGCCAATGTCCATACGATAAACCGCATGCGAAAGCTTTTGATTATCGATATGAGTGATGTAATATTTATCAAACGCGCCTTTTATCAAAAAGGGCAGGCTTGCGCTTTCTGTAGAGTGAAATTTTACGGAAACATGATGGTCATGCATACTCATAAAAAAATCACGCACAATTTTTTGGAATTCTTTTATTGTGAGATCTTTCGCATCTACGCGATTTTTAGCTTTGTTTATCTCTGCATCCAAACTCCAACCAAAATAGCTTTCTTTCCATTCTACCGGAGCATACCCTGCATCTAAAATATGCTTGATAATTTCAAGATGACTTTTCATTTTCTCTTGAGTATGAAATTTTTTTTGAGGAACCGCAGAAAGTTCTGAAACAGAAATTAAACCGACAGCTAAAACTACAAATGAAAGGACTGTTTTTTTTAAGTGGCGCATCATGTTTCCTTGGATCTGGTGAATGGATATTCACCATACATAATTTGATTTTTCTTCAGCAAATCATTTTTCAAATTGAATCGATTTCTTGAGGTTTAAGTTTATTTTTTCTACTAAATTAAATTTTTTTAATCATGCAAGAGAATTTTTCGGAAGAAGAGAGAGAATCGGAGCCAGACAGGATCCCTTAGGTGAGGTGTTCATTTTGTGTGATTTTTATGAAGAAAACCACACAAAATGAACACTAAATGGTTCAGGCGTCCTCACTTCGTTTCGGACTTAGCAAAGATAATGTACAGTTATTATTGTTAAATTAAATCACATTCTATTATTAAGATTATTGCTATACCGATTATCTTCCAAAACAATATTTCTTATGAGGGTTTTTTCAGATGAATCCAATAATTCCAAAAAGAACAGCTATGTTGTTTGTCATCTTTTTGGGTATAGTTAGCCTTTTTGCTGATATGACCTATGAAGGAGCTCGCAGTATTACAGGTCAATACTTGGCCATTCTTGGAGCTAGTGGAACTGTAGTTGGTATTGTATCGGGATTTGGCGAGTTAATTGGTTATGGGTTTAGACTTGTATCTGGATATCTTAGTGATAAAACCGGAAAATACTGGCTTGTGACCTTTGTTGGATATGCGCTTAATCTTTTAGCTGTGCCCCTTTTAGCATTGGCTGATAATTGGCCTTTAGCTGCAGCTTTAATCATCATGGAGCGTTTTGGTAAAGCTATTCGTAGCCCGGCAAAAGACGCCATGCTTTCTTATGCAACTAAAGAAACAGGTCGAGGCTTAGGGTTTGGGCTACATGAGGCAATGGATCAAACAGGAGCCATCATCGGTCCTTTAATTGTCAGCTGTGTGCTTTATTATCGTGGCACTTACCAAATGAGCTTTGCTATACTTTTAATTCCTGCATTATGTGCTTTGAGTGTATTGACTTGTGCTAGATTTTTGTACCCTCGCCCGAAAGATTTAGAGATTGAAGTTCCTGGAAAGAAAGAACATTTTTCTAAGAAGTTTTGGCTTTATATTGCTGGCATTTCATGTGTGGCTGCAGGATATGTTGATTTTCCATTAATTGCTTTCCATTTTAAAAAAGCAGATATTGTTTCAGATGTTTGGATTCCAATACTTTTTTCTATTTCTATGGGGGCAGCTGGCGTTGCGGCTTTAGTCTTTGGGCATCTTTATGATCGTAAAGGGTTTTCAGTCTTAATTTTTGCTACCGGCTTAGCTTCCTTGTTTGCGCCTTTAGTATTTATTGATGGGTTTTACTTTGCATTGGTGGGAATGATTTTGTGGGGAATCGGACTTGGAGCGCAAGAATCAATTATGCGAGCTTTTGTTGCAGATCTTGTCCGGATGAACAAAAGAGCTACTGCTTATGGGATTTTAAATATTTGGTTTGGACTATTTTGGTTTCTTGGCAGTGCCTTAATGGGGTATTTATATGATGTTTCCTTGATTTCCTTAATCATTTTTTCTTTTGGAATTCAATTGGCTTCCCTCCCCATTCTTTTTGTTGTTAAAAATGAAGAGTGAGGTAATTGAAAAAGATGGAAGATAATCCGGATTTAAGTTACAATTATCCAAGTTGATTTACAAAAGAAACGATATGATTTTAAAAAGAAAAGTATTAGGGATTATTCCTGCAAGATTTGAAAGCAGCCGATTTCCCGGCAAGCCGCTTGCTCTGATTCTTGGGAAAACACTCATCCAACGCACCTATGAAAATGCCCTTCTATGCAAATTACTGGATGCAGTTGTTGTTGCAACTGATGATGAGAGAATCTTAAATCATGTACTTTCTTTCAATGGACAAGCAGTCATGACCTCAAAAAATTGTTTGACTGGCACAGACAGAATCGCAGAGGCTGTTCAGTCAAATGAATTATTTAAAGAATTTGACTTGGTCATCAATATTCAAGGCGATGAGCCTTGCATAGAACCTTTAGTCATCGAACAAGTTATAAAGGCATTGGATGAGGCGGATTTACCCCTGATGTCAAGTGTTGTCATGAAGCTCGTATGCGAAGAAGAGGCTTTTAACCCCTCTATTGTTAAATGCGTCTTTGACTCCAAAAGAAATGCGCTTTATTTTTCAAGAGCGTTAATTCCATCTTCAAAGATACCGGAATTTAAAAAAGATATTGCCTATTACAGACATCTCGGAATTTATGGTTATAGACGTGATTTCCTTATTAATTATGCGAAATTAAACGAAACACCCCTTCAAATGGCTGAAGATTTAGAACAATTAAAAGTATTAGAACATGGAGTTCCAATCCGGCTTGCCATTGTAACAAGTAAAGCCTTGGGCGTTGATACTCCTGAAGATATAAAAAAAGTTGAGGACTTGCTATGCAAACAAAATTCATATTCATCACAGGCGGAGTTTGTTCCTCTTTAGGTAAGGGCCTCTCTTCTGCATCCATTGGGATGCTTCTTGAAAAAAAGGGCTTAAAAATTGCTCTCCTAAAATTAGATCCTTATCTTAACGTAGATCCAGGAACTATGAGTCCCTATCAGCACGGAGAAGTTTATGTCACAGATGATGGAGCAGAGACAGATCTTGATCTTGGCCATTATTACCGCTACACGAACTCCCCTCTTTCTAAAGCTTCAAACGCAACGTCCGGACAGATTTATAATACAGTCATAAGACGCGAAAGACAAGGCGACTACCTTGGAAAAACAGTGCAGGTCATCCCTCATATTACAGACGAGATCAAACAGCGCATTTTGCTTTGCGCAAAACAGGAAGAAAATATCGATGTTGTTTTGGTAGAAATTGGCGGTACAGTTGGCGATATCGAGTCGCAGCCTTTTTTAGAAGCGATCAGACAATTTCGCTACGACCATTTAGGCGACTGCATCAATATCCATCTGACTTACGTTCCTTATATCAAAGCTGCCGGTGAAGTTAAGACAAAGCCCTCTCAGCATTCTGTGCAGCTTCTTCGCAGCATCGGTATATTCCCTGACATGATTTTATGCCGTTGTGAAAACACACTCGATGAAGATGTCAAAGACAAAATCAGCCTCTTTTGCAATGTGCCAAGAAATGCGGTCATTGAAGAAGTAGATGTCGAGCACAGCATCTATGAAGTACCGCTTAAATTGCATGAGCAAAATATCGACAAATTGATCTGCGACATGCTTAAGCTGCAGGATAAACCGATACAATTAACAGAATGGGAAAATATCGTTGAAACGATCAAAAACCCAAAAGGCACAATCAAGTGCGGCTTTGTAGGAAAATATGTCCAACATCAGGATGCTTACAAGTCTGTTTATGAATCTTTAGAGCATGCTGCAATAGATGCCGGTTACAAAATTGAAATTGTTCGTTTTGAAGCAGATAAAATTACAGACTTAAAGTTAGACTCTGTTGAAAATGCGATTAAAGGCTGCGATGGCTACTTAGTGCCTGGTGGATTTGGGGAAAGAGGATGGGATGGAAAAATTCTAGCCGCAAAATACTGCCGTGAAAATAACGTTCCTTATTTTGGCATCTGCCTTGGAATGCAAGTGCTTGCAGTGGAGTTTGCAAGACATGTCCTAGGGTTAAAAGACGCTAACTCAACAGAAATTGATGCCGACACAAAAAACCCGATCATATCACTTCTTAGCGAGCAAAGGGACATAAAAGATTTAGGCGGAACGATGCGTCTTGGCGCATTTATTTGTGATATAAAGCCCGGTAGCAAAACAGAAAATGCCTATCAAACAAACCAAATATCAGAGCGCCATAGGCACCGCTACGAATTTAATAATCATTACAAGCAAGTCATGGAAAATGCAGGATTTGTTGTTGCAGGAACACTTCATGAAGGCGGTCTTTGTGAAATTGCCGAAGTTAAGGATCATCCTTGGATGGTCGGAGTTCAATTTCATCCTGAATTCAAGTCAAAACCAACAAAGCCGCATCCGCTTTTTAGAGCCTTTATTGATGCAATGATCTCTCAACAAAAAGGCATCCATGGAACCGCAAAAAAGAGCTAAACCATCAAGGATCATTGGCATAGATTACGGCATGGCAAGATTTGGGGTTGCAGTGTCAGATCAGATGAAGATTATTTCGATGCCGCTTACAACCATTTATGCAGAATCAAAATCTGAAAAAAATGTTGTCAAAATTTTGGATGAGCTCAAAAAGATAAGCGATCAGAATGGCTATGATATTGAATTAATCGTGATGGGACTACCCCTTATGATGAGCGGTAAATTTGGATTGCAGGCAGATGATGTTCTGCATTTTGTAAAGCTTCTAACGGAAAAGACTGATATTCCTATAGTTACATGGGATGAGCGTTTAACGACAGTACAGGCGGAGAAATCTCTACGTGAAGGCAATATGTCGCGCAAAAAACGCTCCAAAGTCATTGACAAAGTAGCTGCCGTACTCATTTTACAAAGCTATCTCGATAGCAGGAGTCTGCAATCCCGAGAGGAATTGTAATCGGTGCTAGCTCCTAAATAACAAACTCTGTTCAATCCAAAATGGTGCAAGCTTTTTTTAACTAAAGAGGCTAAAGTATCACCACGTTGTGGTGAACAAATTGTTTTGATTTCCGGTGGTTGTAACCGCCGGCTACCTATGTAAAAACCACTTCGTGGTTAAATGTAGCCAAACATCTAAGAA
>JBEPVN010000095.1:0-8249 GCA_041691015.1 Parachlamydiaceae bacterium
ATCATTTGATGTGATTTTTCGAAGCGGAAAACAACTCAAAAACAACACCCTAGCCTAGGGCAACGCCCTAGGTAGGAAAGAAAAAAAACGGCAGGCGATCAGTCTGCAATATTAAAGCAATATCACATATTTTGGTTTGTTATTGTTGCCATATAATAAACCTAGGGCGATGCCTTAAGGCTATTGCAATTTAAGACCTTCGGTCTATTTAAACCCTTAGCTTAATGCGTATGTGACAAGTCACCGCACTCCAAATTTACCCTTAAGCTGATTTTGCGTTTTCGATGTACTTGACAACATCTTGAACAGTTTTTAGCTTTTCAGCTTCAGTTTCGCTGATCTCGCAGCCAAAACGCTCTTCAAATGTCATGATCAATTCTGTTAGGTCCAACGAATCTGCATTTAAATCTTCTACAAAAGATTTCGAAAGCGTTACGTCTTCCTTATCTACGCCTAACTGCTCGACCACAATGTCGATTACTTCTTGCTGTACTGTCATATGAGTTTTCCTCTTGTTTTTTGTTTTCAAAAAAAATCTTTTTTTTACATTACCATTCCGCCGTCGACAACGACAACTTGACCTGTAATGTACTCTGCAAGCGGACTTGCAATAAATAATACCGCGTTTGCAATATCTGCCGGCTGTCCCATTTTACCAAACGGGATGGCAGCTAAAGTGGCTTTTTTCTGTTCTTCTGTCAAAGCATCTGTCATAGGCGTTTCAATAAATCCTGGCGCTATGCAGTTAACAGAAATTTGACGCGGAGCAAGCTCTTTTGCAAGAGCTTTCGTAAACCCTATAATTGCAGCCTTTGAGGCCGCGTAATTCACTTGTCCTGCATTTCCAATAAGACCGACAACGGAGCTGATATTGATGATTTTCCCCTGTCTTGCCTTCATCATGGGTCTAACTAGCGCATAGCAAAAATTATAGCAAGATTTCAAATTTACTTCCAATACCTTATCCCAATCTTCTTCAGACATTTTCATAAGAAGCTGATCGCGTGTGATTCCTGCATTATTAACCAAAATATCCACCTGCCCAAATAATGCTAATATTTCTTTGACAACTTCTTTTGAGGCTTCGTGGTTGCCAACATCGACTTTATAAAAAACAGAATTTGAGCCTGCATGCTTAGTTCTGATTTCATCGACGACTTCTTTCCCGCGTTCTTCATTAGTGCCGATGACAGCAACATCTGCCCCATGTTCTGCAAGCTTCAAAGCAATTGCCCGTCCAATTCCGGCAGTAGCTCCAGTCACAATAGCTTTTTTTCCTTTCAATAAGTCGTGCATCTATTTTTACTCCTTAAATTTTAAGCTAATAATTCAAGATCAGGCAGTTTTTCAATGCTAATCACAGGGACTTCAACGCCTATTTTTTTGATCAAGGCAGATAATACTTTGCCACAGCCAATCTCGACAAAAAGATCGACAGACGCATTTTTCATTTGATTGACAGATTGCTCCCAACGAACAGAGTGCGTCACTTGATCAATTAGATTAGTCCGGATTTGTTTTAGATCTTTAACAAAGTCTCCAGGAACATTCATGACAAATTCGATGTTTGAATCTTTTAAGGGAGCATGCTCCACATGAGGACTCAAACGCTTTCTTGCCTCTTCCATAAGCCCGCTATGAAAAGCGCCATGCACAGTCAAGGGAAGCGCTCTTTTTGCGCCTTTTTCCTTTGCAGCTATAATGCCAGCTTCAACACCTCGTTTACTTCCGGAAATCACAATTTGACTCGGACAATTTAAATTGGCCACAAACAAGTCTTGCGGCATGTTCAATTCTTTAACCATGCTCTCAACTGCATCTGCACTTAATCCCAAAATAACAGCCATGGTGCCGGGATATTTTTCGCAAGCGTCATTCATGTATTGTCCGCGGTATTGGACAAGCGGTAGGCAATCTTTAAATTCAAGTCTTTTAGATGCCGTAAGCGCGCTATATTCACCCAAGCTTAAACCTGCTGCAACACTTGGGGTTAGTTCCGGAAATTGTGTTTGCAATACTCTTAAAAGTGCAATCGATGTGACAAAAATTCCGGTCTGGCTATTTTTTGTTTCCGTCAACAAATCTTCTGGACCATTTAAAATAATGGATGAGAGATTACGGCCTAAAATTTCGTCTGCTTCCTGAAAAGTTTCTTTGACAATACTGAATTTCTCAAAAAAATCCTTACCCATTCCAACATATTGGGCGCCCTGCCCCGGAAAAACAAACGCGATTTTTTTATATTTTACCATTTTCATCCTCTATTTTTGTCAAAACCATAGCACCCCACGTAAGTCCCGCCCCAAAAGCTACAAGTAATAAGTTCTCGCCTATGTTAACTTCTTTTTCTTCTAAAAGATAGTCCAAAGCAATCCCAACGCTTGATGCAGATGTGTTGCCGAACTTGTGCAAGGTTTTATAAATTTTCTCTGAAGGAATAGTTAAATTTTCAGAAATGGCATTGATGATACGAACATTGGCTTGATGAGGAATAAACCAGGAAATATTTTCCTTTGCAAGATTTGCTTTTTGTAAGGCTTCATTTGCAGCAAATGCCATACGGCGTACGGCTGCTTTGAAAACTTCCCTGCCTTCCATTTTTAAATAATGTAAATTTTGGCTTACGCTTTCGTGAGATGCCGGCATTTTAGAGCCGCCTGCCGGAACCATAATCAGATTGGCAAGATCGCCATCTGCGCCAAGACAGACTGTGTCTATTGCAAGACCTGCCCCCGCATTACTGACTATTGCAGCTACTGCCCCATCGCCAAATAAGATGCAGGTATTGCGGTCTGTATAATCCATGACGGAACTCATTTTTTCTGATGCGACCACAAGAACATGAGCGTACATTCCCGATTCCACGTACGCTTTTGCTATGGATAGCGCATAAATAAATCCGGTACAGGCAGCTTGAACATCTAATGCGGCTGCATTTTTGGCTTTGATCATTGATTGGATAAGAGCTGCCGTGCTTGGCGAAATATAATCTGGTGTCATAGTCGCAACAAGAATCATTCCGAGATCATTTGGGTCGATCTTTGCCTTAAGCAACGCTTTTTTTGCGGCAAATGCACCCATCGTCGAAGAAAATTCCTCTTGGCTTGCAATTCTTCGCTCTTTAATGCCGGTTCTTGTCACGATCCACTCGTCTGATGTCTCCACCATTTTTTCAAGATCAAGATTTGTTAAAATCTTTTCTGGAAGATAAGAACTTAAAGCTGTAATTCTTGCATTTACTTTATTAGCCATGATCACTCATTTTAAATTAAGACTTTAAGCATAACAAAAAATTGATTTAATTCAAAATAAAAGTTTTTTTGTCCATACAGTGAATTTACCTTATCTTTTTCTATGCGATTTTAGCAAAGACTGCTATGATAACCTCTTAAAATGAGGAGCTTTTCATGCGTTACCCGGACCATCTGCTTAAATTAATCGATGTTTTAAAAAGACTTCCAGGCGTTGGCAATAAAAGCGCTGAACGCTTTGCTTTTCACTTGTTAAGCTCAAAGCCGGATCATTTAAATGAGATGGCAGACACGATTGCCGCAGTTCCTGACAAATTAAAAATTTGCGACGATTGCGGGGCTTTAAGAGATTTGGCACTTTGCGCATTTTGTGATGCGGCGCGCGCATCTCGCGGCGTCATTTGCGTAATCGCCTCTCCAAAAGATGCGTTTGCAATCGATGATACAGGCGAATTTCGAGGACTTTATCATGTTCTTGGTAATCTATTATCCCCAATGGATGGGATCGGACCTGAAAAATTGCAAATCGACAAACTTAAAAAAAGAATTTTACAATTTCAGATCAAAGAGGTCGTCATAGCCCTGGATTCTACACTAGAGGGCGATGCCACATCTCTTTATTTAAGAGAAGAACTTAAACCTTTAAATTTACACATTTCCCGCCTTGCATTTGGTCTTCCGATGGGAAGTTCGCTTGATTATGTGGACGGAGGAACGCTAGCTCGCGCATTTTCTGGAAGAGGAATATTTTAAATCGTTGCATTTTATTTACACTCTTGCCTATTATTCCTCTCTTTGACTGAAAAAGAGAGGTCTACATGTTTAAGAGCATACGTTCGAATATTTTCTTTTTGTTTATTATACTTTCAAGTTTTCTGTTTACAAAAACTTATGCAGATTCCCCTCAATACGAAAACAAAATCATAGAAAAAATTACAATTAATTTCGTAACTCCCGGGACGGAATTTCAAGAATCTGCTGTGAAGACGCGCCTAAAAACAAAAGAAGGCGACCATTTTTCACAATCGGAATTCGACAATGACTTAAAAACATTAATTAAAGATTTTGACCGCATTATCCCCGAAATCACGCTCGCGGATCAAAAAATTTATATTACGCTTAACGTATCCTTAAAGCCAAGAATCCACACCATTTACTGGACAGGAAACGAAAAAATCAAAACGAAAGCGCTCGAAAAAGAACTCGGCATTTCTAACAAAACCATTTTTGACCGCCAGGTTTTTAATAAAGCATTCCACAAGTTAAAAGCATTTTATGTAAAAGAAGGTTTTTTTGAAGCAGAGCTTAGTTATGAAGTTGCTCTAAACCCGCTTTGCAATGAAGTAAACATTGAAATTTCCATTGCAGAAGGCCGTGCGGGAAGAATTAAAAAAGTTGTATTTTGCGGTCTTGACTGCTGTGATCAAGATGAAATTACCGAATTAATGGTCACAAAACATTATAACTTTTTTACAAGCTGGGTCACAAATGAAGGCACCTATAACGAAGATGCCATCCAACAAGACCAATTTGTGATTTTGAATTATTTACAAAACAAGGGCTACGCTGACGCTAAAGTCAACATTACAGTCTCTGAGGCAAACGAAAAAAACCGCATCATCTTATGTGTCAACGTAGATAAAGGTCCTGTCTATTCTGTTGGAGAAGTGACATTTACCGGAAACTCTCTTTTTTGCGATGAGGACATTTCAAAAAGATTTGTTATAGCACAGGGCCGTCCTTACTCTCCAGAGGCCATCCGTAACACAATCGATGCCATCACAAAACTTTACGGAAAATTTGGGTATATCGACGCATATGTCGACTATGAGCCAAAACTTATGCCGGAGTGCTTTGTGTATTCCCTCCAGTTTACCATTCATGAAGGCGAGCAATTCAGGGTCGGTCTTATCAAAGTTTTAGGAAATTGCACAACGGAAACTAACGTTATTTTACACGAAACGCTTTTGATCCCGGGACAAGTCTTTAATTCAGAAAAACTGGAAGCTACAGAATCAAGATTAAAAAACATCGGCTTCTTTAAAAATGTCAACGTCTATGCCGTTAAATCAGAAGGCCTTGCGTGTTTGGGCAATAACTACCGCGATGTACACATCGAACTTGAAGAAACCTCGACCGGTCACTTTGGGGCATCCTTTGGCTTTAGTACAACAGAAAGTATTTTTGGCGGTATCAACATTACCGAAAATAACTTCAACTACAAAGGCCTAAATCGTGTCTTTACAGACGGCACCAAGGCTTTAAGGGGCGGCGGCGAATACGCTCATATCACAGCTACTGTCGGAAGAAAAAGTAGAAGCTACATTCTCTCCTGGACAAAACCCTACTTTATGGATACCGAATGGAGTATCGGTTTTGACCTTGAAAACTCAAGCACTCGTTATATCTCAAAAGATTACGATATCACCGCAAACGGCTTTACACTGCACGCAACAAACCAGCTTAACCCTTTCTTAAGACTTGGCTACCATTATCGTATTCGAAACACCGTTGTCCACGTCTCTAAATCAAAGAGTATCTCAGAAAAAGAAAGAAAAGAATTGCATCACGATGGTTTGATTTCAGCGTTAGGAATGTCCTTGCTTTATGACTCGACAGACCATCCGTTAAGACCCACAAAAGGGTTTAAATCAAGGCTTGAATCAGAGCTTGCAGGCTTTGGAGGAGAATACCAATTTTTTGCTCTTGCCTACCTAAACAGCTACTACATTCAAACAGACAAAGATGGAGTATTGAAGTTTCGGGCAGACACAAAATTTGTGCAGCCGATGTTTGGTACCACCGCCCATAAATTACCGATCGACGAACGTCTATTTTTAGGGGGCGATTATACCATACGCGGCTACCGTCCCTATAAGGTTGGACCTCGCTTTAAAAAGAGCAGAGACCCAGAAGGCGCAGTCTCGCTTCAATATTTGTCTATTGAATATTCAAGACGCATATTAAAGAGATTGGACGGCTTTTTATTCCTGGATTCTGGTCATGCGTCGCTTTCAAACTGGGGCTTTGGACGCTTAAGCACAGCTGTTGGTTTTGGGATAAGATTCCAAGTGTTTGAGGCAGGGCCTCCTTTGCAAATGGGTATGGGTTTTCCGCTTAATCCAAAAGGTAGAAGCGAAGTTAAGAAATTTTTCTTAACTGTCGGTGGAAAATTTTAAATCTTTCAATTAAATTTTTTAGGAGTATCTTATGAAAAAGTTATGTTTTTTGGCTCTCGTAGCATTAAGTGGTGTAATACCCTCTTTAAGCGCCGAAATGAATATTGCCATTGTGAACTTTAAGATGTGCGTAGATCAGTCCAAACTTGGAAAAGAAGAACAATCTAATTTCGAAGCTTTAAGAAACCAAATGGAAAAGTCTTTTGAAGCAAAAGAAAAAGATCTGACTGAGATGTCTAACAAATTCAACGATGCAGACTTTTTGGATAGCTTATCTTTAGAAGCAGAAACTGAGCTAAAGCGCAAATTCAGAGTGGCAAGCCAGGAGCTAAATCAGCTTCAGAGCCAATATTACCAAGCTTTAAGCCAAGCAAACATGAAGATCATCCAACAAATGCAAGATGCTGTTGTGATAGCATCCAAAGCTGTTGCGGAAGAAAAAAATATCGATCTTATCGTAAATGATGAAAGTACATTTTTTTATAATCCAAAACATGATATTTCAATGGATGTCATTGCGATGTTAGATAAAAATTACGAACAGGAAGCGCAAAACAAAAAAGAAATCAAACACGGCGAAAAATAAGCATTTATCATATCGGGGTTTTGGATAATAAAGAAAAAAGTACTTCAAAATCCCGATAGCAAAATTACTCTCGAGAGGATCCATGCACAAAAAACAATTTTCATTAAAAGAAATAGCGGAATTAACCTCTTCCAAATTAGTTGGAAGCCCTGAAAAATTGATTTTTCATGTAGCGGACCTTGAAAGCGCAAGTTCAGACGATGCCTCCTTTTTATCAAATTCACGCTACAACCAAGCGATGCAAGCTTCAAAGGCGGGCGTCATTTTCGTTGATTCCACGACCATTTTAAGTCCGGACAAAAATTTTCTTATTCATGAAAACCCATCTAGGGCTTTTCAGCAGCTGATCGAACTTTTTTTTGGAGTAAAACAGAAGCTAACAGGGTTTGATGGCATCCATGCAACTGCAGTCATCCACAAAACAGCAACTATCGGTAACAATGTTCAGATAGGTCCACTTGTAGTTATCGATGAAAATGTCTCCATAGGCGACAATACAAGTATTCATGCAGGAAGTGTGATTGGATTTGGAACAAGCATTGGAAATGATTCCATGCTCTACTCTCACGTAACAATCAGAGAAAACTGCGTCATCGGAAATCGAGTTGTTATTCAACCGGGGGCAGTTATTGGTTCATGCGGCTTTGGATTTACAACGGATAAAAAAGGACATCATACCAAGCTAAACCAGATTGGCAATGTGATCATCGAAGATGATGTAGAAATTGGGGCTAACACAACTATTGACAGGTCCAGATTTAAATCTACAAAAATTGGGCAAGGCACCAAAATCGATAATTTGGTTCAAATTGCGCACGGAGTGGTCGTTGGTAATCATTGTATCATTGTGGCTCAAACAGGAATTGCAGGCTCTACGGAAATTGGAAAACATGTTGTCATAGCAGGTCAAGTTGCGATCACAGGACATATCAAAATTTGCGATGGCGCTGTTTTATCCGCAAAAACGGGTGTGACCAAATCGATCACCAAACCCGGCAAATATGGGGGCTATCCGGCTATGCCATTAAACGATTACAACCGTAATCATATTTATGTGTTAAGAATGGAAGAATTCATCAACAAAGTCAAAGAATTAAATAAACGTATCAGCGAACTCGAAAATCAATAGTCCGAAGGACTTTACCTTAAATTTGTAGCCTTCAGCTTTAGCCTGCGTTTGTAGCCTTCAGCTTTAGCCTGCGTTTGTAGCCTTCAGCTTTAGCCTGCGTTTGT
>JBEPVN010000096.1:0-7836 GCA_041691015.1 Parachlamydiaceae bacterium
ATCAGATTGAAGCGTAAACCAAATCGTTTTCTCCTATTCCTGTATCTATCGCTTACAATTTTGAATCTCTTTAAACTTCCTATCACATTTTTATTTATGACCCTTTCTCTAGGAGATTTTTTGATTCTCTTGATTGGCAAAAAAATGATGTTAGGGAAACCGAAGCTAAAAATGATGTTAAGGAAACTGAAGTCACGACACACGAACTCGTTCCAAGGAAAAGAGATGTTTTAATGCAAGAAATTCAAAACATATTGTATCCTGCGAAGCCTGTCAAAAAAGATGATGAGAATTGTGTTATATGTTAAAAGCAATTAAACAAAACTAAATCTTAAAGGTCATTATGTTTCAAACACTCTCTTATACACTAAAATCGATATTTAACGAAATTCCATTTAACGAAAGCATTGCCTCAGAATATAAACGGCAAGAGTTATTGATGGCTGAGTTAAAGGATTTTTCTACAAAAAATTCACATGAAGATTTTTTAGTTGATTTAGCAATCAAAGCTTTTTCTGAAACTGATCTTAATGCAGAACATGAGCCTTTGATTGAAAGAATGATCATTAAAGAGTTTCAAGGTTCATGCTTACCGGAAAACTTTAAAAAGGTACAGGAGCTTTTCTTCCGTTTGAAAGATAAAACTACTTGGGATAGAACAGCTAGAGAATTAATTGACAATTGGAAGATATGGCCATTTAACATTTTACAACAGGTCTTTATGCGAGTTGCACTAGATGAAGTTGACGGTGATGGTATCTTAAAAAATCAGTTGGTTCTCTATACACATCTAAATAAATATTTTAATGCAGAGCAGTCTCAACTATTGAAAAGGATCGATGCGATTGAAGAATTTGAAATTGACGAAGAGATAATATTATTAGAAAATTATTTTTCAGAGAATGCTACTGCAAAAATGCAAATTAAAAAGAATAAATCCACCCTTGAAGCCATACGTTCAGGAACAGATACAGAAAATAAACTCGAGAAGATCGAAAGGATACAAAAACAAACTGAGGTAAGAATGCAATTCCTCGATGATTATGAAAAAAATCGTCAAAAACAAGGGGAGCAACTTTCACAAAAAATGAACAACTTGGCTACCCTGATGACTTGTGAAATCAACAGATGGGCTTCTTTAAATAAAACCCCGGGAAGGGGTTTTCAACAGGAGGTAACTAATAGGAAATGTGTCAACTTAAGAAGATTTACTGATGTTGAAATGAGAGCGAAGAAATTATTTCCCTTGGATAGTATTTGATGATTGAGATCTCTGCATGCCAAATTTTCTTTACGTTGAAAAGCTAAAGAGCATCATGTAAGATGCTTTTTATAGATGGGGAGAAATAATGGACAATACACAAATGATTTTAGCAGCCCTTACAATCTTGATTATGATTGTAATGGCCGGATTTGTTTGGCTTTATATCAGGCTAACAGCAGAAAAAAAAACAGAAATTTTAAATGTCAACCAGATGCTAGATAAAGTTTCGAAGGAAAAGGAATTCCTTATTTTTGAATTTAAAAAAGAATCTGAAAGACGCATTATTGCGGAAGAAAAAAATAGGCGTCTACCACCTCTTGAAATAATGATTGCTGAAAAAGAGCGCTTGAATTTTGAGATCCACGAAACAAACTCACACCTTAAAAGCACGATAAATGGTCTTGAAATTACATTGGAGCAGGAACGAAAAATTTTTCAGGAAAAAGTCGACTTATTAAATCAGGCACAAATAAAACTGACCGATACTTTTAAAGCTCTTTCTGCAGATGCCTTAAAAAATAATACGCAATCTTTTCTTGATTTGGCAACTGCTAAACTTGAAAAATTTCAAGAAGGCGCAAAACATGATTTGAGCTCACGTCAAAAAGCAATCGATGAGCTTGTAAAACCTATCAAAGAAACACTTGATAAGTTTGGACACAAAAACGTGGAAATGGAAAAAGATGTCGCCAAAATCTATACCACATTGAGCGAGCAGGTAAGAGCGCTTGCAACCGGCCAAACACAGCTTCAGGGCGAAACTGCAAATCTTGTAAAAGCGCTTCGTATGCCAAACGTGCGAGGAAGATGGGGTGAAATCCAACTAAAGCGCGTTGTCGAAATGGCAGGTATGCTTGAGCATTGCGATTTTGTTCAGCAGGAATCTGTGACTGTAGATGATAGACGCCTTAGACCAGACCTTGTCATAAAGCTGCCGAACAATAAACAAATTGTAGTGGATTCCAAAGCTCCATTATTAGCCTATCTTGAATCTTTAGAGCAGCCGGATGAAATATTTAGAGTACTTAAATTAAAAGAGCACGCCAAGCAAATAAGAACGCACATTAACCAGCTTTCAGCAAAATCTTATTGGGACCAGTTTGAGCAGATGCCTGAATTTGTCGTTTTATTTTTGCCAAGCGAAACCTTCTTTAGTGCAGCATTAGAGCATGATCCGGAACTTATTGAATGGGGTGTTGAGCAAAAAGTTATTTTAGCAACCCCTACAACATTAATTGCGCTTTTGCGTTCTGTAGCATATGGCTGGCGCCAGGAACTTATCGCTGAAAATGCACAGGAAATCAGCGCGCTTGGAAAAGACCTTTATGATCGTTTAAAAATCATGGCAGAACATTTTGATGACATTAGAAATCATCTCGATAAAACAGTACTTGCTTATAATCGATCTGTTGGATCGTTTGAGGGTCGGGTTATGGTGACCGCAAGAAAATTTAAGGAACTTGGCGCTGCAACAGATAAGGAACTGAATTCTTTGGATATTGTCGACCGCGCCACAAGAAAGATCGAAGCGCAAGAGGTTTAGAGAACGAGAGATTGCTTAAAAAACAGTGCAAGCTTTTCTTTTTTATGTCTAATTGTCTGAGAGTAAGTTTTTTAGAAAATCTTTTAAAATGTCCGAACTATAGTGGTCTTGTCGGACCTTGAGTTGCGTCCTAAGGTCCGACAAGACCAATATGTGTTAGCTTAAAGCTGTGAGGCCTGAGCCTTAATTTTTGTCGTTCTCTAAACCTCTTATGGCATGCTTGAATGCTATTGGATTTGGCAACGTTCCTGTTCTTGCTTTTTATCTATATGAGCCTTTAGTTTTTCAGCGTAATAATCTTGCTCTTTGATTATTCCTTCTTTAGTGAATTTTATTTCCTCCGCCTTTTTAAAATCGCCATTAAGTCTTATAGCTTGTTCCATTTCTTCATATATTTTTATCTTGGATCTCAATAAGTCTAGATTAGACTCAACCTTAAGAAGAAATTTCCGAATGATTAAAGCCTCTGCAGCCTGTAAGCTCAATTGATAATTGCCTTTTTTTGTGGCCTCTCTTGCAATTATCGACCAAGCTTTTACTTCAATAACATCGTCAAAAATTTCCTTCTTTAACCCTATAGCTACATCAAAATCTCCATTTTCTGCGGCGCATATTAAAATGGATAAGAGATTATCATCTTGTTGCTCATTCATAACATCAGCAATTTTTAGACAATTCATCTGATTTGCGGTGATGTTATAAATGATTGCATAATCAATAATTTTTCTAAATAATTGAGGAATAGAGATGCCATGATATTTAATATTTGAGATATGAGTCTCTTTATATGCAACCGTAGGAGGATATTTAACCCAATGATTCTCCAAGCCATCGATATTTTTTAAGATTGTGAGTAATCGTCTCATGACTATTGGAGCAGATTTTGCGAAACTTAAAAGAGTTACGGATTC
Organism: Parachlamydiaceae bacterium; assembly: GCA_041691015.1. GTDB lineage: Bacteria > Chlamydiota > Chlamydiia > Chlamydiales > Parachlamydiaceae > JBBSJT01. The sequence goes on from JBEPVN010000096.1 coordinate 3,719, forward strand.
AAAATATTGCTGACAGTTTGTCTTGAAATCTTCCAAGTCTTTGATAACCTGTTCTGACATCTGATCTTTTAGCTTTGATAACAGTTCTGAAACAAATTGTTGAATTTTTCTGATCTCGTTAGAGGTCGTAGCCTTGATGATGCTTTTGCTTAAATCCTTACTTACACATGCAAAGTTCTGAATATCCCTAAAGTTAAGTGAAGAAAAGATATTTTGATATAATCCATCTTCCGGCAGGGGAAACAAGTCACATTTAGGCTCCAGCCATGTACGGAAGTCACTCATTAGATTATAAATAAAACTCATAGGGCTTCTCCTATTTTAATGTATATATGCATGCTTTCCATAACGCGTTGATCAAGATTAAATTTAAGTGTTTACAAAATTGGAATAAAAATCTATTAATTAATTTTTTAATCTTAAAAAGGTTTTATTCCCATGAGTTTACCCATTTCACTCTCTATCAACAATACTTTTGTAGATTTTCTTGTTAATGCTTCATCATCACTTGGACCACAGGGTCATGGGTTTTTTAGAAATTATGAACCTCAAATACTCGCAATTAGTATTGCAGGCCCCTATGTCGTCAATGCTTTCAATTTTTTTAATGACTTAAGGATAAAACCAAAAATTGCGCCAAGTTTTAAAGATAATATAATTTCCTTTTTGGATTCCAACAAATTCAATATTATCACATCGCTTTTTGTCGGCACTTTATACCTTATTTTTAAAGATACAAATCCAACTGCGATTTATGTGGGCTATACAGCAATTGCCTTGACGCATCTTTATGGAATAGGACAAGATCTTGTAGCAAAAGACCCACTCAATTTAACGAAGCATCTATTTACAACAGTCGTTAGTGTTTTTACCATACAATCAATGCAACAAGGAACCTATCCGGTTAGATGGCATCACATGAGCTATGGACTTATTGCAATGCTCCCTAATTTGCATGCACTTAACTCCTTTGGAGCGTGGCTTGCAATAGATTCTGCCGGGTACATAACAAATCCAAAACGAGATAATTACGATTTTTCAAATATTTTTACTAACAATTTAGGCCTCTATGTTAGTCAGCTTGTCATCTTGACAGTCTATGAAATTGGAAGAAAAATTTTATTTGCTTAAAAATTATAATTCAACTTTTGGTTGCGTTGACTCTAAAGTTGATAGCTTCCATCAGATGCTCTTCTTGGACGTGTGTCTCTCCGCTTAAATCAGCAATTGTTCTTGCTACGCGAAGAATGCGCGAGCAGCCTCTTGCAGACATACCCATGACATCGACAACTTGTCTTAAGACATCTTCAGAACCCTGATCCAAAACAATGTATTCTTTTATTTCGGCAGAAGACATTTGAGAATTTGTTTTAACTTGATTAAAACGCTTATACTGAGTTTGCCTTGCAAGTTTAACCCTTGCTCGTACACTATGGGATGATTCCCCATTTTTTGCAGAAATCATATCGCGGTAGCGAAGCGCCGGCACTTCGATATGCATATCTATGCGATCTCGTAAAGGCCCTGAAATTTTTCCCTGATAGCGGTCGATTTGTGTTTGTGAATCAGAGCAGCGCTTATCCGGATGACCAAGGTAGCCGCAAGGGCATGGGTTCATGGCTGCGATGCACATAAAGCTTGTTGGAAAAGTAAATGTTCCTTTTGCACGGCTTATGGTTACTTTTCGATCTTCAAGAGGCTGCCTTAAAACTTCAAGCGCCATCCTGGAAAATTCCGGGAGTTCATCTAAAAATAAAATACCGTTATGCGCAAGCGAAACCTCTCCCGGTTTTGGAAAAGTACCGCCGCCAATCAAGCCTGCATAACTGATAGTATGGTGAGGGGATCTAAAAGGTCTTTCTGTGACAAGGCTTTTTCCTGCCGGTAAAAGGCCTGCGATGGAGTGAATTTTGGTCGTCTCCAAAGCCTCTTCTATCGTAAATTCCGGAACGATGCCAATGAGTGCTTTTGCAAGCATTGTTTTGCCAGAGCCTGGAGGCCCAGATAAAATAACGTTATGAGCTCCAGCTGCTGCTATTTCAAGGGCGCGTTTCACATGATGCTGACCTTTAACATCTGCAAAATCAACAGAAGGAATCATATTTTCAAATAAATCGGAGGATATTTTGGATTCTAGCGGCGTTATGCAAAGAGGATTTTTTAAGAATTGAACAGCTTCGTTCAGGTTATGAATTGGAATAACATCGATATCTGGGACTGTTGCTGCTTCTTTTGCATTTAAAGAGGGGAGCATTATCCCTTTTTTTCCAAGATTTCTTGCTAAAAGAGCTATGGCGAGCGCTCCATGTATAGGTCTTGTCTCTCCGCTTAACGAAAGCTCTCCGACGATCAGATAATCTTCATAAAGTTTATTTTCATGGATCAATCCAAGGGACTGCAAAAGACCTATTGCAATCGGCAGATCATATAAAGCGCCCTCTTTTTTTAAGTCGCCCGGGGCCAAATTCACAAGACAAAAAATATTTCCTGTCTGGTATCCGGAATTTTTGATAGCCGTTAATACGCGGTCTTTGGATTCTCGGACAACAGCATCAGCTAGGCCTACAATGATAAGTGTTTGTTTATCGGATCTTGCGACATCGACTTCGACAAAAACAGGAATAGCATCAAGTCCTATTAAAGCAACCGATTGGATATGGGATAGGGGCATTTTTGATTAATTAATCCCTATTACATAGTAAGCCGGAAAAGCAAAGCTGTTGTTTTGTCTTGGAATTGCTTCTAAAACAATCTCTTCCCCTAAAACATCTTGCAGATTGACTTTTGTGCTATAAAGGTAAGCAATCGGCAAATGGTTTGACGGATTGACCAAAATATAATCGCCTGGTTTATTTTTTACGGATCTGTCATAGGATTCTACAAGCCCAGAAAGTGTAATAGCTTCTTGTTTTTGGCTTGAATAGAATTCTTCAAGAGATTGATTCGGATTTTCCAAATTCCAAGCTTGGTAGAGAACTTCTTCATTAGGAATCCAAGCGCTCATCTTAGCTGTAACTTGATTTTTTTCTCGCGTTTCTTTAGGTGTGTTTAGCTCTGTTATGTTATCATCGCTTTCGTTGTGGAATTTTGTGACATAGACGTGATTTGGTTTTTCTTCAAGAAATGCAATTTTTTTCTGAAGGTACTTGTCTTGAATAGCTGTAAGCATCGAACGCGCTTTATCGATTTGTTCGTTTAAGTTGTTTTTATCGCTGATGATTTGATTTAAGTTATTAAAAATGCCTTCCATTTGTATTTGTTGGTAGGGCTTTTCAAGTTCAAGTTCGCTGATTTGATAAGTCGATTCAAGAAGTCTGTTTACGCTATCGCGTCTTTTGGTGATGGTCACAATCAAGGAAGGATCGCCGATTTTTTCGATAAAGTCTTTTGCGACATAAAATCTTGTGGTCTTAGGTGTTGCGATTTCAAGCCATTTGCTATTGATCGGGCTAATAATACCATCAACTTGGTCGCCTGAGTTAAGCTGTACAATCACAGGCGCTTCCAAATCAGGTTCTAGCCGTACGTTGACATGGTTTCCTTCTACGACATTGTCTAGAACAAAGGTGCGGTAAACGTATGCTTTAAGATCGTGTGGTGCTTGGACCGCATAAAAATCTTCATCTTCTGACACAACGACCAAAAGATCATCTTTATTAAGTTCTCGCAAAACTGCGCTATCCAAACTTGGGGAGAGGCGCATGCGGACTTTATTTTTTATGATTTTTCCGGTAAATGGTTTAAATGCAGGCTGTTCATTGCTGTTTGTATATTCTGTTGGTGTCGTAAGTAATGGTGCAGGTATTGCGTTGACAAGCATGGGACAGGAGGCAATGCAGGTATAAATAAAAAAAGATAGTGGCTTATGCATTATTTAAGACTCCTCTAAAAATGGAACTGTATTTTTTAATTATTCAAATGATTCTGACTTTAAGTTTTTTACAGATTAAATAACAAGCGTTTTTTGTGAATAATTAAGAGTTTTAAGCTTGGACACCCTTAAATAAGGGTCCAAGCTTTTCAACGCAGGCCCCGAGCATTCCAAAATGGCGCAAGTTTTTTTCAACTAAAGAGGCTAAAGAGGCTAAAGTATCACCACGTTGTGGTGAACAAATTGT
>JBEPVN010000097.1:0-7600 GCA_041691015.1 Parachlamydiaceae bacterium
AGGGCGATGCCTTAAGGCTATTGCAATTTAAGACCTTCGGTCTATTTGAACCCTTGGCTTAATGCGTATGTGGTGACTACCACCGGTTATCTATGTAAAAATCGCTTCTAATATGACCGGAGCTTGCTATACTCTATTGACCTGGTGTTAGATTTCTATAGTATTGATAGCGCGTGATGAACTGTTGCACAATCTCTACAATAGCTGCCTCTAGCTGCTTTTCGCTCTCTTCCTTTGATGACCAGATAAGGTTTTGATATTCCCATGTGATTCCTTGGAAATAAACGCCTACCGGTAAATTTACTCTATCTAGCTCTACTTTTTCAAAAAGCCTTCCTGCACAAAACGCAGAAACGCCCTCCCCTGCCGGGATGACCATGACGAGGAGATGAAAGAAAGGCAATGCCGGACCCTCAGATGGAAGCACGCTTGTGCTTATGCTTTGAGCCTGAAAAGCTTTTTCAACCAGTAATTGGATCTTTTCTTTTGTTAATTGAAGAAGTATACTGTCTGATTTTTCAAGCTCAACCACCACAGGGATATTTCTTGAGACATTAAAAAGATGGTCGACACCAACAAAATCCCCACCCCTTAGTGTCAAAATACCAGGTTCTATGAATGTGGGACGGTACGTATATTGCGGAGCTCTTTGCGGACCTTGGGGAAATTGTGTTTCTGTTTTTTTGTCTCCTGGTTTTGGAGGCGCAGGTTTTAAGGGCTGTCTCGTAATCGTACTTGGACCTGCCTGGCTCTTTGGCGGCGCAGAGGATCCTTGACCATACAAATTACAGTTAACAAAAAAAGCGGCTGTTAATAAAAGAAACTTAAAAAAAATTTTCATAGAATTAACCTTACTTTAAATTGTTCATTTTAAATGAATTGACAAAGTATTTAAAATGCGTTTTTTCTTTATTATTTTTTTTTGAAATTGTCGATAACAAGTAAATTGTCTTATCTTTTACAAATTCCATGGCTTCAATTGTTGTCTGATCATTTTGAATCGTAAAATCAAGTGCCGTTAAGTCCTGATATTTGCTTGTTTTGGATGTCTGTAACTTATTACCGGGGTTTGCAGCCACCATATCATTCATAATTTGGTTGAGTATCAGTATATTAGCATTTTCATCGAGTTCTTGAGGAAGATTGATCAATGTAATCATGTAAATGTTTCCAGAATCTGTTTGAGCGACATACATTTCATAATGCTTCACTTCATCTGTTTTTGGATCTGTCAGATTTTGAGTTGCTGTCTGGGGAAGAAGTGGTAGCGAAACTTTAAACTGGCCTCCTGGAGCATCATAATTGAACCAGGATTCTTTGAGCATAGGCTCTTCATTAAGAGTTGTATTTATAGGAAGAACTTCGTAGGCATCTTTCGAATAATATGCAGAAAAAATCGCTGCTAAAATAAAAAGAAATAAAATAAAATAAACCAAAGAACGTTTCATAAATATCCTCTATTTGTACTTGATTTTGCTTATATCTATTTTTTTTTAAGCTCACAACCATTAATTTTTTTTACTGTTTCTTGACGAAAAAAAACACAACAAATATACTCCGTTATAATTTCAAAGATCTTAAATTAAAAAAGGAAATCAATGGATATTCACTTAAAAATAGATAACGATCATCTAATAACAACCAATAAAAACTACGATCATCTTTATTATATTAAAAAAAATAAATTAAACGATATTTCTAAAAAAGATGTAGCAGTTGTAAAACAAATGCGAATTCATCAACTGTATTTAGAACTTATAAAAGCTTTAGCAGAATAGCTCATTTAACTTCCCCTGACATATCGTAAATGACGCCAGTCATTTGCGATAAATCTTCAAAAATCGGAAAAATATCGTCGATTGCGGGCATTTTAGCGTTGTTGACAGCGATCATGAACTCGATCAAATTACCATTTTTACCCTCTAAATATCCGGTCAGTGTTTGCGTTGTTAAGAAGAACTCTTGTGTTGCCAAATTAAAGGCAACTCCAGTCCCAGTCTTTGCGCGAACCTTGCCAACAGCATTTGTGCTTTTACCAAAGTCTTCCAAAGATCCATCCCTCCCTAAAACGGGAAGAGAATCATAATATTTTTGAAATTGTTCTTTTGGCTTGTTTCTCACATACTCCAAAAGCTTAACTTCAGCCTTTGGGGTCAATCTGTTTTCATCGCCTCCTGCGCCATCAATAAACACATAACTGTCTTTTGATACTTTTACAACTTCGCTGACGTAGTCGCCAAACAGCTTCATTCCGTCATCAAAGGTTGTTTTGTGATTTTTTGCACTAAGAAGCAAAGGAACCAAATCCGCTCCCAAGTTATGGCTGACTTTAAGAATGAGTTTTGCGTATTCTGAAAGTGGTGGCGATGTCCATGCAGCTATAGGTTCCTTCCCATCATAATCTGAAAGTAAAGGCATCTTAATGGATTTATCCATGGAAATATTTACTTTAATCCCTTGAGCTTGTAGTGCTTCTATAAAAGCTAACCTTGCAAATGATGCCGGATTTTGAATGGGGAATGTGCGTACGATATTTTTTTGACCCTCTGGAATTACGCCTTCAACGACAATATTTTTTCCCTCATCATCAGCTGAAATTTTGATATTTAATTTTTCATTCACGGCTACTGTTTTGACATTATTTTGAAACGTATAATCTTTAACTTTTGGTCTTACGGAAATTTCCGCAACTTGGCCTACTTGTGAGGGATTTAGAGTGATATCGATCAGATTCTCATTGAGCATGATTGGCGATAATACAAGCTCTCGCTTTATGATTGTTTCAAACAAGCGATCATCAATTATAATTTCCCCGTTGATTTCATGAATTCCTTTTTCTTTAATTTGCTTTGCTAAATTATTGATGGCATTTAAGGGATCTTCCGGTGTCAAAATAACGCCCGGAACTGAATTTGCGACGATATGGTCAAGCTTTGTAAAAGAGATCAAATCCGGATTTTGTTGACGTCCGCCAAAAGTTAAATCACCTTGCCCGACTAAGACAAGATTTCCATTTAAGATGCCATCTTGAATTGTTCCAAATGCATATACAGGAGTTTTAAAACGGTAGTCATCACCATAGGTGCTTAACAGCGCTTCCACGGAAAAAAGTTTGGTTGTGGAAGCTGGTAGAAACATCTTGTCTGAATTTAATTCAATAAGTTCAGCACCGGTTTTAGAATCTTTAACATAAATACCCCAGGAAGCATGTGCATATTTTTCCTGGCTCATGATTTTGTTCATAGCTTCTGGTATTGCCGCATCAATTGAAAAACATGTTGCCACAATTGTGCATAATGCATATTTTTTTAAATTGTTCATAATGCTTTTCCTTGATGTAACAGTGTCAAAGTCAACTTATCAGTAATTTCAGATGGCCCATAAAATTGTATGGGTCCCGGATTTAGATAATCATCTGAAAGAAGATTTACCTCTCTCTCTTTTTTGAACATTAAGAAGAGAGGGTCTTTTAAATCAACCAAAGACTTTGCTATGACAGCTTTTAACTTACCCTGTCTTTTTTCCATATGCATGAGACTTAAAATAGGAACTGCCTTAAGTTGCCAATGAATTACTGGAGACTTCAAATTTTGAATGCAAACCATATAGCCAGAAAGTCTTTGATCTATAAGGACTGAAGCCAAATGCCCCAAGCAATAGGTATATCTGCTGTCAAAAAGGGATGGTAAACAGGATCTTCCCTCATATCCAAGAAAAATCGGTTGTGGATTAAATTTCCCATGATATTCATTTTTAATTTTCTTGTCTTTTAACTTCTTTCTTACTAACTCTAAAATTAAGCTTTCAGTTTCAATTTTTGATAGTTGAATATTTCCGTGCGGATCTCTCTCCTGTAATAACTGCATCTGAATATCATCTGGAAATAATAAAAAGCATTTAAGGCTGTTAGCAGAAAGCAGGCTTTTGATGAAAACTTTCATGTCATCCAAATTTTCCAGAGCTTCGATCTCTAGGGCTTTAAATGCATCGCTTTTTAAAATTTCGTTCAACTCCAGAATCATCAATTTGACTTCAGGAATAAATTCTAAAATACCCTCCGGTATAAGTATCACTCCATAATCTTTATGAAGACCAGATCGCTTAACAATCATAGCGGCAATTTCTGAGATGATCGTATCGAGACTTTTTTGCTCTTTTTCAACCTCTTCACTGATTATTGCCATATTGATTTTGGTCTCTAAAGCACATTCCAAAGTCACGTGTGATGCAGTTCTACCCATCATTTTCACAAAATAATAATATTTTTTGGCTGAGATGGCATCTTTTGCCAAACTCCCGATCGTTGCAGAAAATGTCTTACACGCTGTGTCAAATCCAAAAGGGATTTCGATCTGCTCATTTTTCAAATCCCCGTCAATTGTTTTTGGAACACCTATCACGTTCGTTTTTATCTTTTCTTTTGCAAAATATTCGGCGAGGAACGCAGCATTTGTATTAGAATCATCTCCTCCAATAATGACAAGACCATCCAAATTCAAGGAAGTAACGGTTTTTGCGATTGCTTGAAATTGTTCCACTGACTCAAATTTCGTTCTGCCCGTTCCCAAAAGGTCAAAGCCGCCTTGGTTTAAATAGGGACTTATCAGATCTTTAGTTAATTTGATGGAATCATTTTTTATTAAACCCTCAGGCCCGGATACAAAACCATAAAGCTCCGATGCAAGATTTAATTTTTTTAAGCCATCAAAAAGACCGATAACGACATTATGTCCCCCTGAAGCCGGACCTCCTGAAAATAGAACGCCCACTTTTAAGACAGGATGGCTTAAGTGGGCAGCTTCTTTACTTTGGGTAACCTTTAAAAGCTTTTTATCAGAGAGAAAAGGAAATATTTTTGCGATTTCGGGGTCAAGTGGAAGTGCGGAACTTAAAGTTTCGAGTGTTAAATTTCCGATTTCGTTTAAAACTTTTGGAAGTTCAGGTTTTTCCTGCATTCTTAATCCTTGCAACGAACTTGTACTGGTCATCAACTATCCTCTATTAATCTATATAGATTATTGAAATATCTCTAAAATAGTACAAGAACAAATTCAGATTGCTCAAAACTTACACCCTTTAAAGCAAGCTCTTAAACCAGTCTACAGCTTTTTGTATGGCCTCACTTCTCTCTTCCTCATCTGAAAAATCATGATCGCTATTTTCCAAGTCTACAAACTCTGTTTTGGCTGTAGCATTTGCGCGAGCAAGCTTATACTTTTGAACGTGCTCAAAACCAATTACCTGATCTTTTTTTGCGTTGATGTGCAAAAGAGGAATATTTTTTAAAGTTTCAATTTCATCCTCAAGACGCATTTCAAAAAGCTGTTTTAAAAAAATTCTTCCTATCTCCTGTCCATTCATCACAATTTTTTGCTTTAAGTTCAAAACGTCCAATTTATTTTGCCACGATTCTGCGCTAAACATAGGAACAAAAAGACTTAAAGCTTTGATTGTTTTAAATTGTTTAGCAGCCAAGATGGCAATAGCTCCCCCAAGAGATCTTCCAAAAATTCCAAGCCTTTCAGAATCTACTTGAGGATGATTTTTTAAAAATTCCAAACCTTTTAATGCATCTGAAACTTCACCAAGAAGTGTCGTTTCAAAAAAATTCCCTTCACTATCACCGCATCCGCGAAAATCGATACGGAGAACACCAATACCTTGCCTACTAAGTTCTTCTGCCAAAGTTACATAAAGACGATATCTTCCTGTTTTTTGCCCTGCAAAACCATGACAGACTAAGATCGCCGGAAACTTATTCTCTGTTATGGGTTTATGAAAAATAGCGAAAATTTTTTCGTTTTCGTTGATTAAAACAACGCTTTCTCGAACCTCTGATTTACTCATGTAACTTTAACACTCCGGAACGTTGACAGCAAGACCGCCAAGCGATGTTTCTTTGTAGATGCTCTGCATATCACGACCTGTTTGCCGCATCGTTGCAATGACTTGATCTAGCGACACACGGTGTGTCCCATCTCCCTGCAGAGCTAAAAGCATAGCATTAATTGCTTTAATCGCTCCCATGGTATTTCGCTCAATACATGGAATTTGTACAAGTCCCATAATCGGATCGCATGTCAGACCCAAGTTATGCTCCATTCCGATTTCAGCAGCATTTTCAATTTGCAATGTCGAGCCGTGAAGAGCTGCCGTCAGACCACCAGCTGCCATTGAGCAGGCAACGCCGACTTCACCCATACAGCCCATTTCAGCAGCCGAAATGGAAGCTCCTTTTTTATACAAGATTCCCATTGCGCCTGCAACTAAAAGGAAAGTCACAATTCCATCATCTGTTGGGGAATCTGTCATATTAAGGTAGTATTGGATTACCGAGGGAATCACGCCGGATGCTCCATTTGTCGGGGCGGTTACAACTCTGCTTCCTGCAGCATTTTCTTCATTGACTGCAAGAGCCCATAGACTTACCCATTCCATCACATCCGCGGCATGTTTTTTGCGATTTGGATTCATAAGTGATTTGTAAAGACTGCTTGCGCGCCTTTTGACGTTTAAGCCACCTGGTAATATCCCATCTTGATGACAGCCTCTTTCGATACAATCTCTCATCACATGCCAAATATTTAAAAGACCTGCTTTAATTTGGAATTCACTTCGCCATGTTTTTTCATTTTCCATGACTATTTGCTCTATAGTCATCTCCTGTTTTAAGCAATGCTCATACAACTCTTGAAATGTTTCGTATGAATAGGGGACCGTGCCGTGACCCTTTCCTGTCAATGCGAGAGACCCGTATAAATCTATTTTTATTCTAGCTGTTTTTGTAAACAGACTCATTTCTGTCAAGTCTTGTACAAATTTTAACGCAGCTCGCATAGGTCCTACAGTATGTGAGCTCGAGGGTCCTATACCTATAGAAAATAAATCAAATACACTAATTGGCATGTGTTGCTTCCTTTTTTTTAAAAACCAACATTTTCCCCTTTTAATGTAATAAGAATCAAGTTTTATCGCTAAGAGATAGCTTTCTGTATGCAAATAATAAAAGTAAAAGCGTTATAGGGATAAGAAAATCTGTAATCAGCATGATCCAGTTATTGATCCCGGCGCTAGTTGCAGTTGACGCTCCATCACCTGCAGAGTAAATTAGAGCAAGATGCCCTATTCCATCACCAAGCAGCCAAATGGAGGCTCCTATGATCGTTGCCGTCCAAAAATTACCGCGAAACCAGATGCATAAAATGCCAAGCACACCAAAAGCTAAATTGACATTGCCAAGTTCATGCTGAAAAGGACATGTTGGCCAACCGAGTGAGTCCGCTACCATTTTTGGTGCATATAATAGAGCAAAAGCAGATAGCAAGCTCAAAATTCCGATATTGACCACAATTTGATAGAGTATTAAAAGTTCAAAAAGCTCTTTTTTGTTTCGATCTTTTTTACTTACAAATAAGTGGATAAAAAACCCGATCAAACTAAAAGAATAGATTAATAAAAATACAAACATACCCCTACCTTCTGTAAAATGTGTTTGTCTTTCGTTTATATCATCTTTTTTTTAACGGCAAGATTAAATGATAAATTAAGTGAATAATCCCCCAGCTTAAGCAGGGGGCTTCTCCCAATCTCAGTTTTCACC
>JBEPVN010000098.1:0-7584 GCA_041691015.1 Parachlamydiaceae bacterium
GGATTTCATCCTAATGCTAAAGCATTAGGTTTTCATCCGTCCAATTGATAAAAATCCTTATCTAAAAGAAAAAGGGATTTATAATTATTTAGCTGCACGATATGCTGATAGACAATTTACACCGGTAGGTGTTAATACCAGTGTCCAATTTGTGGTTCGCGATATGAATCAAGACTTAAATTTAGGATTGGAAGAGCCTTTAACTGAGCTTAATAGAGTTTTTAATCAAGCTTTAAGAGATTGCGCAGTTTACAAATAGAATTTATTTGGTAAACTCAAGCAATTTAAGCAAAAGATCAGGGGCTACTGAAAAGAGAATCATTAAAACAAAAGAGACAGCCCCCAAACAAAACACAATTTCGGACTTAAAAATATCTGTTTTTGATGAATCTTCTTCTTTCATAAGCATTCTTGATATAATTCTTAAATAATAATAGGCTGAGAAGATCGTCATAATAAGACCGACAGCTACAAGACCAATATAACCTGCCTGAAACCCTATTTTAAATATATAAAACTTGGCAAAAAAGCCAACCGTTGGAGGAATACCTGCCAATGTTAAAAGAGCCAAGATCAATAGAGTTGCTAAAAAGGGAGACTTTGAAAAAAGGCCGTTTAGATCATCCAAATAAAGTCCTCTTTTTTCTTTATCGAGGATAGTCAAAACAGCAAAAGCTCCTAAAGTGGCAATCCCATAGACAACAAGATAAAAAAGAATCGAGGGAATCCCAGTTTTTAAGCCTGCAGCAAAAGGAATAAGTAGATAACCTGCATGGGAAATACCGGAATAGGCAAAAAAACGTCTTAAATTGGTTTGACGAATGGCTACAATATTTGCGTAGATTACCGTGGGAAAAAATAATAGGGCCATGCTCTCATTCCAAATAGTATTCACATGTGGTAAAGCTTCCAAAAAAATACGGATCAAAGCAGCAAACGCCCCAATCTTTGTGCCAACTGCCATAAAAGCAGTTACAGGAGTCGTAGCGCCCTCATAGACGTCCGGTGCAAAGCCGTGGAAGGGAACTACTGTTGCTTTAAACAATAGTCCCAAAGTAACAAGCGCAATGCCTCCAAAAAAAAGAATGCTTTCTCGCGAATTCTGATAGGCTGATAAGAGCTTATCAAAGTTTGTCGTGTGAGCAGCACCATAAATGAGCGCTATTCCGTACAATAAAAAAGCTGTTCCAAGAGAGCCCATTAAAAAGTATTTGATGGAAGCTTCATGCGAAATTGTCCATTTTTTCATATATCCGCACAAAACGTAGAGCGCAATAGAAAGAGTTTCAAGCCCCAAAAACAATGTTAAAAAATCAGCTGCTGCCCCAATCAGGATTAAACCAAAGACAGATGCAATCAAAAGAAAATAATACTCTCCGCAGGATTCAGAGTCGAATTTGTTAAAAAAACAGTTTGCAAAACAGGCCGAAACAGCTCCTATGATCAAAAAGATATTTGTAAAAATCAGACTAAGACGATCATTTTTAAGCCATGCGGTCAATAGGGCATTGTCTGTTGTGATAGAGGAATTTAGCAAGATAAAGGATAAAAAAAAAGTTAGAAGTGTGAGTAAAAACGAAGTGATTTTACTTGGATAAAAACTTATCTGTAAAAGCAGGACTAACGCTCCTATAAGCAAGATAATAAGAGGGCTTAAAAATACAATGTCATCAAAATCGATCATAATGTTTCCAGCGTTTTAAGGATAAGATTTGGGTAAATGCCGATTAGGAAAATAAGAACTATCAAAGGAATCAAAAGGCAAACTTCAAAAGCTCCTAAATCTTTGAAACTTGTCTGAAAAGGCATTTCTTTACCAAAAAAGTTAAGCTCCATATAGCGAAGCATGTAGAGAACTGATATAATGATCGTAAGACTAAAAATAATTGTCAGCCAAGGGCTATAATCAAAAATACCTAAAAAAATCAGTAATTCCCCTGTAAAATTATTGGTTCCTGGTAACGCAACAGAAGATAATGCAAATATCAAGCTCAACCAGCAAAGTTTTGGCATGTATTTTAAAAGACCTCGATGTTCATAGAGGCTTGTTGTTTGAATTCTATTTTCAAGAAAACTTGCCACCAAAAAAAGTCCGGTAATGGTCACAGCATGGTTAAACGCTTGTAAAAGCGCTCCCTGATAGCTTATTATGTTTAATGCGAAAAAACCTGCCAATATAAAATTCACATGGGAAAAACTGGAATAAGCGATCAAACGTTTGTAATCTTTTTGCATCCAAGCAGCAAAGCCCCCATAAAGGACGCCTGTAACTGCTAAAATCAGCAATAACGGTCTCCATTCTTTCATAGCTTCTGGAAACATCTCGATCCCGATTCTGTAAACACCATAAATGCCGGCTTTTGAAAGGACGGCAGCAAGAAGTATGGTGCCAGCTGTTGATGCTTCGTAATAAGTATCGCTTAACCATCCATGAAATGGAAAGAGCGGTGTTTTAACCGCAAAGGCAAGCATGAAGATAGCAAAAATAAAGCTTGCATGAGGCACTGTATCTGCAATTTTGTTTAAAATGCCCATATTAAAGGAGCCTGCTGCAAAATAAAGGGCAAGAACTGCTAAAACTAAAAGGGAAGAACCCGCTATCATATAAAGAATAAATTTAAGCGCAGCCTGTTTTCTGTTTCTTTTTCCAAAATAGGCGATGATAAAATAAAGAGGCAACAATGATGATTCCCAAAAAATTGTAAAAAGCGCTAAATCCCTTGCTGAAAAAAAGATGAATAAAAATGCTTGCAGAAGTAGGCTTAAACCAAAAAAAAGTGTCGCATCCTTATGCGCAGATAATAGGGCAATTGGAACAATCAATGCCGTAACGCATAAAAACAGATAAGAAACTGCATCAACTCTCAAATGAAAATCTATTGAGAGCGCACTAAACCAAGGATACTGCACTTCATTCATTTCCTGTGTCAGCAAAAGCCAAATAGGAATAAGGCTTATCAAAAAAGCGATAACCTTCATGCCGCTCATGTTAACTGCAGACATCAAAAATAAAAAACTTGCTCCTATAAGCGGTATTAAGATCAGTAATAAGAGTGCGGACATTAAAAACCTATAGTAAAATAAACGATTAACAAAGCAGATCCCATGATCATGAAACTCGCATAAGTGCGGATTTGACCATTTTGAGCCTGGCTCAAAATGGAGGCGACTTTTAGCGCAAAAGTACTTGCATAATCAATGGATCCTGTAAAAAATTTTGGCTCTATAACTTTTCCGATAAAAGAAGAAATGTTTTTTGAGGGTCTTACAAATAAAAAGTCATAAAGCTGATCGACATAGAACGCTTGGTTTAATGTTTGGATTGTCGGTGGAATTTTACTTTTGAATTTCGTGTAAGTGATCAGCGGGATCAAAACGCCAAGTAGCGCCCCAAATATAGCCATATAAAGTTCAAAACCCGCTCCCTCATGGCTTAAATTTTCTGCAGGACTTATGCCGACTTCGCTTAAGAAACTCTCAAGTATTGGAATTTTCCCAAATGTAGCGCCAAGAATTCCGCCTGCTATCGCAAAAAAAGCTAATATGGAAACCGGGACCAACATCACAGACGGGGCTTCTTTTACTTGGCTATTTTCTTCTAATAAATCGCCTCTAAATGTAAGTAGATAAGCTCTTGTCAAATAAATGGCCGTCAAAATCGACGATACAAGCCCAATATAAAAAAGTGTTGTATAACCTGCCAAATATTCTTGTTCCAATATCAAATCCTTACTAAAAAATGCGGCAAAAGGAGGAACTCCTGCAAGCGATAGCACTCCGATCAAAAACAGCCAATTGGTGACGGGCATTTTTTTTGAAAGTCCCCCCATCTTTGACATTTCTGTAGTTCCATGGAGCATATGAAGCACATTTCCTGCCGATAAAAAGAGCAAAGCTTTTATGAAAGCATGCATCGTCAAATGAAACATCGCCGAATAAAAAGCTCCTGCGCCGCAGGCTAAAAACATGAATCCAAGCTGACTGATTGTTGAGTAAGCAAGAACTTTTTTAAGGTCTGTTTGAGCTAAAGCTGAAAATGCGGCATAAAGCGCAGTTGTTGCACCTACAACACCAACAACTTCAAGAGTATAGGGAGCCAGCATATAAAGCACATGAAGCCGCACGATCAAATAAACTCCAGCTGTCACCATAGTTGCTGCATGGATTAAGGCAGAGACTGGAGTTGGTCCTGCCATTGCATCTGGAAGCCACACATGAAGCGGCAATTGCGCTGATTTTCCTATCGCACCCACAAAAAATAGAAGCGTCAAAGCAGTCATAGTCAGACTTTCTGTTGAAAACTGACTGACGGCTGTTTTGGAAATGTATTCGATATCTGTTGAACCAAACAAATAAAATGTAAAAACAAGCCCGATCAAAAAGCCTAGATCCCCAATGCGATTGACAACAAATGCTTTTGTTGCAGCCTGCGGTACATTTTCTTTATCATACCAAAATCCGATGAGTAGATAAGAGGCAAGACCCACCCCCTCCCATCCAAAAAACATAAGAAACAGATTGCTTGCAAGGACGAGTAAAAGCATGGCGAAAATAAAAAAATTCAAAAAGGCAAAGTAGCGTACATAATCCTCTTCATACTCCATGTAGCCTGTAGAATACACATGGATCAAAAAGCCGACTCCCGTAATGATCAATGTCATAAGAAGAGACAAATGGTCTAAAGTAACCTCAAAATCCACATGGACGTTTTTTAGGTTAAAGATATTAAAAAAATTAATGCTATGTGACTCGGTGCCAGTCTCAGTATACAGATAAAGAAGCGTTAGAAAACAGGCAAAAGAAATCAAAACGGAACAACAGGCAATAATATTGGTTATTGTTCTTGATAAGACTTTGTTAAATATAATAAGTGTTAAAAAACTCAATAATGGTAAAAAAAGTCCTATAATGATTAGGCTGTTCATTAAATATCCCTACTCTCTTAAACTATTATATTGATCCAAATCTACAATCTGCTTGGATCTGAATTGATTGATCACAATAGCAAGACCCACTGCTGCCTCAGCTGCTGCTACTACAAGCACAAAAAAGACCCATACAAGCCCAAGTTCATCTCCTTGGCTTGTTGCAAATGAGACAAAAAGAAGGTTCGATGCATTGAGCATAAGTTCTATCGCTAAAAAGAAAATCAAGGTGTTTCTGCGAAATAGCACTCCTAAAATCCCAATTGTGAACATCATAAAACTAACTGCTACCATACATTCCTCTTGTGATATTCAATCTCAAGCACTGCCAAAACTGTAACTGTAATTCAAGCCCTGATTGCTCTAAAAGGGTGCAAGCTTTTTTCAACGCAAAGAAGCTACAAAAGACGCAAAGGCGCAAAGCTTCAATACAAATAATTTTATGTCGTCCTTTCAGGACTCCCGAATGTGTACTTAATACAAAGGCCCTACGGGAGTCCTGAAAGGACGGCATAAAAAAAGCTGGTACTATTTTTGCAATACCGGAACATGCGCTCATTTGTGTGGCTCCTCGCGCAAGGGCTTTTTGCCAATGTAGAAAGCCCCTACAATTGCCACTAAAAATAAAAAGACAACAGCTTCAAACGGAAAGAAAAAATCGATATAAAGTGTTTTACCAAGGCTTTCAGCTGTCCCAAAATTTTTATTGAGTTCAGTACTTTTCAATGTGACAGGAACGACTTTATATAAAAAATAACTCCCTGCTAATAGGAAAGAAAAGGCTGCTGTAAAAATAAAATATTTATTGGCTTTTGCTTTGTATTTGGAAATTTCAAGATGCGCGTCTTGAAAAAGTATGATCACAAATATAAAAATCACCAAGATAGCCCCTGCATACACTAAAACTTGGGCAATACCGATAAATTCTGCCGCAAGTTCCATATAGAGCATGGCAAGCAAAAGAAGGGTCATCAAAAATGAAAGACTTGCATGTACAGGATTTGTAAGAGAAATAACTCCAATAGATGAAAGTACAAGCAAAAAACCCGTTAAAAATTCAGGCAAATTTTTGAAAGGATGCAGTAAAAGATCCATCTAAATCTCCCTATCAGGGTCACGACCCGATTCGCCGGGTTTTTTTTCTGTCAGCATTTCTTTTGTATAGATAAGTGATTCTCTCGTATAGCCTGAAAGCTCATAGTCATTACCAAGAATAATAGCGCCAGTTGGACATGCTTCTTCGCAGAGGCCGCAAAAAATGCAGCGCAGCATGTTGATTTGAAAATCGGATGCGTAACGCTCTCCATGTGAATGCATGTCTTCTGCTGTATTGGAAGCTGCTTTTACATAGATTGCTTGAGATGGGCAGACAATTGCGCAAAGCTCGCATCCGACGCAACGCTCTTTCCCATCATTCCAAAGAGTCAAATAATGCCGTCCTCTTGATCTAGCTGGAAGTTTTCGTTTGATCTCGGGATAGTCCAAAGTGGCTGTTTTTTTAAAGGCATGCTTTAGGACAATAAAAAGTCCATTCATCATGGACATGACTTTTGAAATCGTATCTCTCATAATACCAACATGATGTAAGCTGTTACTATTAAATTAACCGTGGCAATGGGCGTTAAAACTTTCCAGCCAAAACTCAATAAATCGCCGTAGCGAAAGCGTGCCATTGTGGCCCTTACCCATAAGAAAATAAAGACTAGCACAGCCACTTTCAAAAGAAACCAGATCACCGGGTAGTCAAAAGGACCTAAATATCCGCCAAAAAAGAGTGTGACCGCAATTGAGGATACAGCTAAAATATTGATATATTCTCCAAGAAAAAATACCGCAAATTTCATGCCTCCATATTCCGTATGATAGCCCCCTGTAAGCTCTTGTTCAGCCTCCGGCAAATCAAAGGGAGCTCTATTTGTTTCTGCAAACGCCGTAATAAAATAAATGATAAAAGCAATCGGATTAGTCCAGATAAACCAAGAAACTCGCTGTTGTTCTACGATCTCTGAAAGGCTTAAAGTCCCAGCTGACATTGCTATCGTCAATAAAGATATTCCCATGGGAATTTCATAGCTGATCATTTGAGCTGTTCCCCGTAAGCCCCCAAGAAGCGAATAACGGTTATTTGAGGAGTATCCAGCCAAGACAACCCCATAAACTGCAAGAGATGTAAAAGCTAATAAAAATAAAATGCCGGCATTGATATCTGCAATTTGAAGGGAAATCTGTTTTCCAAAAATTTCAACGGTTCCCCCAAAAGGAATCAGCACAAAAACAAAAAGCGCTGTCATGAGCGAGATCGCAGGAGCTAGCCAGTATGTAAAAACATCAATGTTATCCGGTTGAAAACGCTCCTTACAAAGAAGCTTGATCCCATCTGCAATAGGCTGTAAAAGCCCAAGCGGTCCTACCCTGTTTGGTCCTTGCCGCTGTTGCATTCTTGCCATTACAATGCGCTCTAAAAAAGTCATGTAGGCAGCTGCGCCAAAAAGCAATGCTATCACTACAAGCCCTTTTATTAAGATCACTAAGACATCATCTGTCATTTCGTTAAAAACCTTTTTATTTGTGCTTGTAGCGTAGGCTTTAGCCTGCGTTTGTTTGCAAGGGCTAAAGCCCTTGCAAACAAACGCAGGCTAAAGCCTACGCTACAAATCTT
>JBEPVN010000099.1:0-7554 GCA_041691015.1 Parachlamydiaceae bacterium
TGTTATCTCTTGTTAGAGGTTCGACTCGAACTGTCTTCCTTTGCGTTAAAAAAAAGCTTACACCCTTTAGAGCAACCGTATTGTCCCTCCCTGCATAAAAAGCATCAAAAACATTTAAAAATCATTTCTAAAATTATCAAAATTACTTATTATAAATAAAGTAATAATTAAGAGTTGCAATATAGCTATTTAAATTTTGAGGTCATATAAATGTCGTTTCCTAAATTATTGGTATTGATTGGTTTAGTCTTATTTGGTACAATCGGCATTGCTGCAATTTTTAAAAAAGGAAAATCTCAAAATACGACAATAACCATGCAGCCGTCTTTGATAGAAGTCGAACTGGATGAGGAAGTTAGAGTCATTAGAGACGAAAAAAAAGGGATTCAAAGCAAAATTGAAAAACCTGTGGAAGTTCCAATAGAAAAAGCGCCGGTCAAATTAAGCGCGTCTCTCTCTTTGGAACCTCTGCCAGAAGCTGACCGCATTGCTGAACTGTTTAACAAGCATGAGCCTAAATTACCGATAGTGGAAACAATTACATACAAGCCGCGCGTTTCCTGGCAAAAGGGCAGACCGGCATGGGTTTCTGATTATGCGAGCCATTACGCGACATCGAGACATTTTATTGCAAGAAGCTTAAATCAGAAAGCTGATTACTTTAAACAGGAAGTTAATGAAGGCGACCAATTCAATGTATTAAAGCCCGATGTTAATTTAAATTTTATTCTCGTTATTGACATCGGTCGCAGCAAGATGTGGTTTTATTACCATGATTTGGATAAAGAGGAACGAGTTTTGCTAAAAACTTATAGTGTGGGTCTTGGAAGATCCGACACCTCAAAAGTGTCCGGTCTTTTGACTCCCATTGGAAAATATTCGCTTGGCAATAAGATAGCGATTTATAAGCCAAAGGCCATGGGTTTTCATAATGGACAACAGATTGAAATGGTCCGGGTTTTTGGATCGAGATGGATTCCGTTTGAAAAAGAAGTAACCGGTTGCAGCAGTCCTGCAAAAGGTTTTGGACTTCATGGAGTGCCTTGGGTTTTAGACAAAAAAGGTGAGCTTGTAGAAGACACTTCCAGTTTGGGCAAATATGAAAGCGATGGATGCATAAGGCTTGCAACCTCTGATATTGAAGAGTTGTTTGCGATTATCATCACAAAACCAACTTATGTCGAATTGGTTAAAGATTTTTACGAAGCCACGCCGAAATAGATCGGCTAACTTAAGATTTAAGAGGTTTTATTTGGAACATTTACCGCATGAAAAGCAAATTTACGAATATGTAAAAGCTATTGATCATTTAAAAAAACAAAATCAGGATAATCCCTTATTTAATAATGAAATTAAGAAATTAGAAAAAAAACTGGAAGAACTAAAAAAAATCACGTATTCCGAATTGACCCCATGGCAGCGCGTGATGATTTGCAGGCATCCGGCAAGACCACATACGATTGATTACATCAAAAATATTTGCCAGAATTTTCATGAGCTTGCAGGGGATAGGACATATGGAGATGATCAGTCGATAGTTGGCGGACTTGCTAAAATTGGAGATATGAACTGCGTTGTTATTGGCCAGGAAAAAGGCCATGATACAGAAAGCCGCGTTCATCGCAATTTTGGAATGCTAAATCCGGAAGGCTTTAGAAAGGCCCTAAGACTGATGCGGCTTGCAGAAAAATTCCATTTACCGATCGTTTCCTTTTTAGATACGCCGGGAGCATATCCAGGTCTTGGCGCAGAAGAGCGCGGACAGGGTTGGATTATCGCGAACAATTTGCGCGAAATGTCCAGGATTAAAACACCGATTATTGTGTTAGTAATTGGTGAAGGCTGCTCTGGCGGCGCTCTTGGTATGGGCATTGGCGATGTCATCGGAATGCTTGAACATGCTTATTATTCTGTCATATCGCCAGAGGGCTGTGCCTCTATATTGTGGAAGGATGCCTCTAAAAATATCGATGCTGCAAAAAGTTTAAAGCTTAACTCTGAAAATCTTTTGGAACTTGAAATCATTGATGTTGTGATTCAAGAGCCTTTGGGGGGCGCGCATCACGACCCTGAAAAAACATACGCTCATGTGAAAAAATTTATTTTAGAGCAGTGGCATACCTTAAAAAATATTCCGCCGGAACTTCTGATAGAACAACGCTATCTGAAATTTCGCAAAATCGGAAAATTCGAAAAAAAATCTTAAAAAGTCTCCCATGAAAAAACTCTTCAAAATCGCCCTTGAAAATCGTAAAACCAAGCTCATGTTAGTTTTAACAGCTATTGCCATGTGCTTGCTTACGCTAACCTCGCAGCTTGAGATTTTAGCAATCGGGGTCATTACTCAAAAAGGGCCTGAGCTTTTTGATGTTTTAGCAACAAATCCGGAGCAAATTAATAAAAGCGATCTGATTTTAAGATTTTCTGAAATGGATTTGCATCACAAAGGTTACATCACAAAAACAGACGTTACAGATTATTTGGCAAGACGTGAGGGCGGCGGTACTGTTGAAAAGCTCATTTTGCGCATTAACAAAATTTTACCGCTTTCTGGAAATGTGGTAGGTTTAGCTATTATGCTAGTGACTGTTGCCTTATTAAAATCTCTTGCCCTTTTTGCGCAACGCTTCACAACAAAACTTGTAGCAATCAGAGTCAGTCAATCGTTAAGGCAAAAATATTTTGAGCACATCCAACAGCTCCCGATGGCATTTTTTCAAAAATATAACATTGGAACGCTTTCATCAAGAGCTGTTAACGATGCCGCCCAGATTGCAGAATCAGTAAATTCCTGTCTTGTAAATTATTTACAAACACCTTTTACAGTCATAACGACCTTGACGCTTTGCTTTTTAACTTCATGGAAGCTCTCTCTCATCATTTTCCTCGGATTTCCTTTGATTCTTCTTCCGATTATATTTTTGACAAAAGGGGTTAAACGAGTTTCCAAGCAGTTGCAGCAAAATCAGGAAAAATTCACTTCCGTTTTAATAGATTTTCTAGCTGGCGTACAAACCGTTAAAGTTTTTGCGATGGAAGATTTTTCTTTGAGAAAATACCGCGAGCAAAATGAGAAAATGGCAAGCCTTGAGAAAAAAAGCGCGAAGTACGATCTATCGACAAGCCCGATTGTTCATATCATCGGCATGTGTTTTTTAGCGACAGCTTTACTCTATGGTCTCTACATTCTTCAGATGACGATAACAGAAGTCTTTTTTTACTGCGGCATGCTTTATTTCTTTTACATGCCGATCAAAAAATTCGCGGAAGAAAACGCGCATATTCAGCGCGGGATTGTAGCTGCTGAAAGAATGTTTGAAGTGCTGGAACTAAAACCACAGATACAAGATAAGATAGACGCTAAAACTTTGGAGCCTTTTAAAAGCCAGATTGAATTTAAAGATGTCTGGTTTCGCTACGAAGATAAATGGGTGTTAAAAGGCATTAATTTTTCGATCCAAAAAGGTCAAACGGTTGCAATTGTAGGTCCCACAGGTGCCGGCAAATCCACTATCGTTCAGCTTTTACCACGGCTTTATACTCTGGAAAAAGGTGAAATTCTAATTGATGGCACATGCATTACAACTTTTACTCAAAAATCCTTAAGGGATAATATCGCCTTTATTCCGCAAAAACCTTTTCTCTTTTTAGATACCGTGGCAGGCAATATTTCTTTTGGAAGAAATTATTCTTCAGAAGAGATTGAACAGGCTGCAAAAAAGGCAAATGCGGAAGAATTTATTTTAGAGCTTCCAAAAGGATACCACACAGAACTCTCAGAAACCGGCAAAAACTTATCGGGTGGTCAGCAGCAACGTCTAGCTATTGCGCGCGCGCTTGTTAAAAATGCTCCGATCTTAATTATGGATGAGGCGACATCCTCTTTGGATAATGTCAGTGAAAATCAAATTAAGACTGCAATCATGAAACTTCGCGGTCAAGTGACGCAAGTGATCATAGCGCATAGATTATCTACGATTGAAGATGCAGACAAAATCATTTACCTCGATAAAGGCGAAATTGTTGCAATGGGCACAAAAGATGAGCTTTTAATTTCTTGCGAGGGCTTTAGAAATATGTGGGAAATGATGCATACTAAGGCCCAAGATGTGTAAAAAATGAAGAAAAAAGCAATTGTCGTGCACTCCGGAGGTATGGATTCTTCTATTTGCTTAAAACTTGGCATAGATGAATTTGGCGCTGAAAATGTGCTTAGCCTCTCTTTTCAATACAATCAAAGACATGCAAATGAAATAAGGCAAGCTGCCAAAATTGCGACCTACTTTGGTGTCGATCATGTTGTTTTAAATATAGACGCCTTAAGTCAAATAACTGAAAATTCTTTGACCAATCATGAATTGGACATTTCAAAAGAAACAAATAAACCGCCAAATACCCTAGTTGTTGGAAGAAACGGCTTAATGGCAAGAATTGCTGCTATCCATGCGCATACTTTGGCAGCTAGCCTCATTTTTATGGGGGTGATTGAAGTTGAAGCCTCCAATTCAGGATATCGAGATTGTACACGAAGCTACATGGATCTAATGGAGCAGATTTTGAGAATTGATCTTAATGATGACCAATTTACCATTCGGACACCGCTTGTTTTTATGACAAAGAAAGAAACAATGGTTTTAGCTGATAAACTTGGTATATTATCCTATCTATTAGAAGAGACGATTACCTGCTATGAGGGAATCCCAAAATCCGGCTGTCAAAAATGTCCAGCCTGCAAGTTGCGAAATGAAGGCATCGATGAGTATTTACTCGAGAAGCCGACTTCTTTAATTTAGTTTTTCTTTATAATTAATTTACTAATAAATAGTTTTTGTTTTATAATATGTACTATATTTGTATTAATATTAATATAATATATGGAGATTATTATGCCTCTTAAAACTAATCCTTCTTCTTCATCTTCCTCTATTAATCCATCAAGCAATCCTCCTCGTACAAGAGGCAAATGGAAGCAACACAATGTATCAAATTTGACGACTCCGCCGGCTGATAAAATTCCACCTAATAAAAACCTTCAGATAGTCCTAACTATCATAGTGATTGTAGCTGCAGCGATATTTAAGCTCCTAATAATTCTAATGCTAGATGACACCCCTAAACAAAAGCACTATTACAATCCTTCTCCTGAAGAACAATTTCGTCCACGAGCTCCATCACGAGAAAATTATGATTGGAATAATCCAAAAACCAATTCAACTAACAGACATCCTCCTGGACCACGAACAACTAATACTCCAAAACCTGAGTCAACTACTCCACAACGCAATCCAGAAACTTCAACTAACGAAATATTATTTGCAAAACAATCGAATAGACTAAAAGAGATGGATACCTTGGAAAACAAATATAAATTGGCAAATGAGCTTGTTTATCAAAATACTGAAAATAATTTGTTCGATGTGGCAGAAAAGATTATCAGGAGCGAGTACTTTGATCCCAAACAACGTGACCTAGCAATCGAAGATCTAGAAAGCATTAAAAATAAACGCGAGGCCCCGCGTCAAGGTTCTACTGAAAGCCAATCAAAAATAAAATATTCCCAAGTGGAACTTTATCAATCTTTGGAATTTTTTGGAGATAAGGTCAACGATCGTGCCATTTTTAATAAATTTTGTAAAACGCAATCCCTGCTTTTGCATCCTGACAAAAATAAAGCAGCGGATGCTGAGGAGAAATTTAAGAAGCTTCAACATGCAATGCAAATTGTAAGAGATTATAAAAATTGGTAAGTATGTTTTTATTTAAAAATTTCTGATTTAAAAATCTATTTCCTTTCTTAATGATTCCCCAAATTAACTTTTTCTTTATGGAATTAATCCTAGTTTTTTGCTATCATAATGCATAAAATTTAATAGGAGAAGTAAATGAGCGACCTTTTTAATCAGGTTCAAAGTTCAAACAATATTACAACACACCTTCAGCAAATAAATTATAAAGCATGGATCGGCAGAAATGTTTATAATTTAAAAGAAAATACTTCCCCTCTAATTGTTATTATTGGAGTTTTGGCTCTTGCAATTGTGACAGGAGTCGCATTTGGTTACCGATCGATTACTTTAAAGCATCAAAGAGAACAAGAATCCAATCAGAAAAATATTGCTCTTCTCCAAGCAAAAGTTGCGGATCTTCAATTACAAGCGAATCTCGAATCTGAAATTCTTGTAGCTGTTGTCTTGGATCCGGCTTTAGAACTTCAATCCAAATTAGGTACAAACGCGTTAGAAGAATCGCGCTTTGATTTCAAAAGCGAAAGCTTTGATTATAACTTGGAATTCTGTTTGTCTTCATTTTCAATGTTCTCTTATCTTCCATCTAATTCAAAATTATTAGAAAACGAATTTCTAGAAATTGTAAAAGCACATCCTGCCACTAAAGATTGTGCGGAAATGTGGAAGAATTTCGATGAGAAATCAATTGGAGTTGAATTAATGCATCTTACCAATAATTTCCGAAAAATTATAGCCGGTATTATAGCGGAGAACAAAAAAACTAGTTTCGGAGTAAAACAATATCAAGTTTTAAATACAGCAAGTAAAAGGTTGAATGAGGCTCTTTCAAATAGAAATTTTCAGAGTTTAAGTGAAACTGTTACTAAAGATCCGGAAACTTGTAAGCAAATATCCCTAGCAATTGAAACGCTTAAGAAACATGCAGATACCTTAAATCAACTCACTAACATTTACAAGAGGAGTCTTTCAGCCACTTCTTGCAAAGAAGAGAATTGGACAGACAAACAATGGGAAGATGCAATCATTAAGAGTTCAAAATCAGAGATCGAAGCCCCAAGTAGAGCAAAATATTATCTAAATTATTGCGCTGCTAATCTTTTCAATCAAGGTATGGGGGTTTTTGGCTGGGAGCCTTGGAATACCATTTTTACATCTGAAAATGGTCCAAAGTTAGTTTTAGGAGCGCTTCCTGTAAAATCTCATATGAGCAATTGGGATGATCTTGAAAATTTAAAAAAGGATAAGATTGGGGCCGTATTAAGTACCGTGGAAATGTTTGAAAATAATACATCATCTGGGGTGACCTCAAATCCGATCACTCCAACAGAATGGATAGAGGTAGGAATTAAACAACTTCAGCTCCCAACTCCTGATTTCAAAACAATTCCGTTTGACCTGATTAATCTTGGAGTAGAATACATCAATTGGAATATGAAAAATGAGCGTTCAGTCTATGTGCATTGCAAAGCAGGGCGTGGAAGAAGTGCGCTTATCGTCATGTGTTATCTTATCAAATATGAAAAAATGAGTGCTGTACAAGCTTTTGCTTTAGTAAAAGAGAACAGAAAGCAGGCCGGATTTGCGGTGACAGATCCTAAGTATCAATCGTTGTTAGATTATGAACGCGAATTTAATAAGAGCAAAATTAAACTGTAAGCTCAAAGTTTTGTAGCTATATCTATAGGGGTCAGGCTTGACAGTATGACAGTTTTTTTTTTATTTTGCCTCGCCAGAGTATTGTGGGTTTAAAAAAAAAAACTGTCATACTGTCAAGCCCTGTATCTTATACACATCTGACGCTGCCGAC
>JBEPVN010000100.1:0-7457 GCA_041691015.1 Parachlamydiaceae bacterium
TCATTTGATGTGATTTTTCGAAGCGGAAAACAACTCAAAAACAACACCCTAGCCCTCGTGCTATAGCTTATTTTTATTCATTTTTAAAACAAAACTTCGATTCCTCAGTGATTTTTTCTATCAAATCTTTAGGAAGATGTTGGAAATCTAGATCAGCGTAACAGATGGATCTGCTGGTTAAGTGTAAAAGAGATAAGGGAGAATTGACCAATCCGAGCGATTCAAATCTCAAAGCAGCTAAAAATTCTTTTAAATGTTCCAAATAACCATACACATATACAATTCTATTCTTCCTATTTATACGTATATTATTTAAACTTTTTTCTTCTGCAAGCTTATCTAGTAAAGAATATACATCATAATCTACTTGAGTTTTTTTTATTAATTTAATATCATTACATTCAGGTAAACAATAATATTCATTATTTGAGTTTGGGCATAATACCCAATCCATTGCTAAATATTCTAAACTTTTAAGTGCTGCTTTTTTAAGATTGGATAGGAAGATTGGATTATATTGAATCTGATCTTTGAGGCAAGTCACATCCATTTTCTTTATTCTTAAAATAATTTTATTAGCCACATATCCGGTTTCATAATGGGGAAAAACTTCTTTATAAGCATGAAGCTTGAATAAAAAAAGACCTTCCTCCCTATTTAATAAAACACCCATTTCATGATCTACAAAAGTATGGATCCCAATAAAATCTATCGCATGAAATATTCTTTCGCAAAACATGAAGTCCTCAAAACTTTGCTAAATTAAAGTAGAAGCTCATGTAAAATCTTTCTTTGCTAAACATTCTAAACTTTGGAGTGCAACTTGTTTAAGATTGGAAAGAAAAATAGGACTAAGGTGCTTCTGACCCTTTACGCATGTAATATCTGTCTTCTTAATACTAAAAAGTATTTTAGGGGGAACAACTCCGGTTTCAAAACTCTCAAAGACAGTTTCATAAGCTTCAAGTTCATATAAAAAAAGACCCTCGGTCCTATCTAATAAAATATTCATTTCATCATCTACAAACATATGAGTGGCAATATAATCTATCGTATAAAATATTTTTTCACAATTCATGAAATCCTCTAAAGTTTACTAAAATTACCGGTTTTTGGTGCCACAACGGCAATCAAATCTCTTGACCGCATCACAATCGATTCACTGACCAAGCCACAATTGAAGGCTGATTTTTCTGAATCTTTAACTTTGTCATCAAAATAGGTCTCAAGATTCAACAATTGACCAAAAGGGGGAATGCTGCCAACAACAAGTCCAAAACGCTCTTTAATTACTTCAGGAGATTCAAATTCACATTTTTCACCAACCGCGTCAGTTACTGCCTTCATATCCAATTTTAGATGCGAGGGGATATTAAACTGATAGTTCTTCTTGGTTGTCTTACCGCGAAGAATGATTGCTTTAACGCCCTCTTCAAGAGATGTTCCCCTAACACGTGCAGAATCCTCCGATGTCGGCGTCGGCTCATGAGTCATGTGTTTAAAGTCAATTTCGTGAGTTTTTAGTAATCTCACGATTTCATTGCGGATGTTTTCACTGCCAAAGAAAATTTTAGCTTTAATACGGTTACCTGCGATGCGTTTTGGATCGGATGGAAAAAGCGAAGCTTCACGGATATTTTTTAATTTTAAGAAAGTCATCGTCAGTCTTTCAAGACCCATACCAAAGCCACCATGTGGAGGCATCCCTTGCTTAAAGATACTTAAGTAATCTTCAAAATTTGCAGGATCCATGTTTTTGTTTAAAATACCTTCCACCATTGAGTCGTAAGTATGACGACGAGCGCCACCGGATGTGATCTCAGTTCCAGCGCAAAGAAGATCGAAAGTATCGCTTAAGCTTTTATTTTCATCATTTGGGTACGCATAAAAAGGACGCTTGCTTGTCTTCCAGTCAATGATAAATATTAAGTCGGTTCCAAATTTTTCATTTGCATAGCTACATAGTTCGCGCTCAGCTGCCGGGCTTAAATCAGGCTCATCCCTTTCATCAACACCTGTTCTTTCAAAATAGACTTGCTGCGCTTCCTTAAATGTAAGCCTTGGAAAAGGCACATCTTGAGGCGCCTTAATCAAGCAATCTCCCAAAACCGCGATTTCTTTTTCGCATGTCGCATGCAAATGTTTGACCATGTACTTAATACAATTTTCTTGAATATCTAAAACTTCATGCCAATGGTTAAAAAAGCCCATTTCAAATTCAAATTGCTTACCTTCTGTCAAATGCCTTGTCGTTTGGGAATTTTCGGCTCTAAAAAAAGGCATTAGGGCATAAACACGCTCATTCACTCCGACCATGATCTGCTTATAGAGCTGGCTGCTTTGGGCAAGAGTTGCTGTATAGCCAAAATAATCCACGTTAAAAAATTCAGCGCCGCCTTCGGAAGAGGCTCCAATCATATTGGGTGCAAAATATTCTACCGCTTTAACTGTGTCGTGCATAAATACGCGGTAGGCATGGGCAAGTTCTGCCTGAATTTTGAAAACAGCCTGAATTTTTCGCTGTCTTAAAGCAATCGGACGGTTGTCCAAGATAAATTCCAAGTCCGCATGAAGTTCCGGTTTGTAAAATTCAATTGCAGGAACTTCTTTAATAGGCACTTCTACTTTGATTTTTGGATCGACGATTTCAACGCCGAATTCTGATTGAGAGGAAGCTACAAGACCTGTAATTTCTAAAATGGTTCCAGGTTGCATGTCTTTAATTTTTTGAAATTCTTCTTTGTCACTGATGACGATTTGAATTAGACCGTCTCTGTCTCTTAAAATAAGAAAATTGAGTTTGCCAAACGCACGCAAATTGTTGAGCCAACCTTTAATGAGGACTTCTTTGCCTTGATGGTTTTTTAAGCTTGATGATAAAATTCTATCCATGATTAAAGATCCCGTATTTTTTTAGCATGATCATACTAAAAAAGCGCTAATACTTCAAGATCTTATGATGTATAAACGGAAGCATTGATTCAAGAAAGCGTTTTAAATATGGGGGTCAGACTTGACAGCTATATGGAAGATGAAGCCCATTGGAAAGCTCCTTTAAGTTTGCTATTATTCCGCGACCATGGGCTCCATTTCGTTAGCGTCGTTTTGGGGAGCGCGGCAGAGCCAAACAGGTGGAATTAAAATTAAAAATGTCCATCCGGCAAAATAAAAGATGTCATTTAAGGAAAGAATAAAGGCTTCATTATTTACTGTATTGTCCATGATTTTTAGGGCTTCCTTACCTTCGATGCCAAGGGCTTCCAAATCCATCAAATATTCAACAGTTCCTCTGTTAAAAAGGGAAGTCACTTCTGTGAGCCTTTGATGGTAGTACTGATGCCATCTATTCCACATACTAACAAAAATGGACGTACCGATACCGCCTCCAGCTACAAGCCTCGTAAAATTAAAAATTCCGGAGGCGCTAGCTAGCTTTTCATGAGGAATCGGTGATAGCGAAATGGAAACCAAAGGAACAAAAAAGCAGGCAACACCAAAGCCCTGCACAAACCGCGGCAACATGATTTGAGTGAGGCTGATGTCCGTTCTAAAATTGCTGAACCAAAAAAACGTATAAGAAAAAACTAAAAAGCTGAATGTCAATACAGCTCTTGCATCCAGTTTATGAATGTATTTTCCGACCCAAACGGAAAGAAAAAGAGGGATGATCCCAATTGGAGCTACAGCGACCCCTGCCCAAAAGGAAGTATAACCCATTTCTGTTTGCAGCCAAAGAGGCACAAGCACAACGCTTCCAAAAAAAATCATATAACCGATACCAGAGAGTATTGTGCCAATTGTAAAATTGCGGTATTTGAAACAGGTAAAATCGACAACAGGATGCTTGCTTAAATAATTCCAGGGAACAAAAAAATAAAACCCTATTAGCGAAATCACACCAAGCGTCACGATAAAAGGAGATGAAAACCAATCCCATTGATCGCCCTTATCAAGCATGACTTGCATCGAGCCTATCGCTATGATCAAAAGACTTAAGCCAACGACGTCAAGGGGCACTTTTTCTGTTTTTTGTTTTTCGCCCCCAATTAATGTATGCGTAAGATAAGCAGACATAAGACCAATTGGAATATTGATATAAAAAATCCAGCGCCATCCATAATTATCCGTAATCCACCCGCCAAGAATGGGGCCCAAAATAGGCGCAACAATCACAACTGTCGACCAAAAGCCAAGAGCCAGTCCTTTTTTTTCTTCCGGGTAATTTTTTAACAAAAGACTTTGGGATAATGGTATTAAAGCGCCTCCAGTAGCCCCTTGAACAATTCGAAAACAAATCAACGAAGGAAGGCTCCAACTTAATCCGCAAGCCCAGGATGCAAGAGAAAATAAAAGCGTAGACCAAACAAATACTCTGACATCCATGTAGCGGTTTGCAAGAAAACCAGTCAGAGGCAAAATGATTGCGTTACTGACAGCAAAGGAAGTAATGACCCAAGTCCCCTCATTTGGACTGACACCAAGATCTCCTGCGATATAGGGAATGGAAACATTGGCAATAGAGGTATCCAAGACTTGGATAAACGTTCCCATGCCGAGAGCTAACGTCAAAATAAAAAGAGGGATGGGATCTAAATTTTTTTTATTTGATTCCATCGCCCGCATTCTCTGCTATGATCTCATCAATAAGCCTATCAACATCTTCTAAAGAAACATGATAAATATTTGTGGACATAATAGCTTTTTTTTGTGAAATTTCCCTTAAAAAATGACCCGATGTATCAGATGTATTTACAGTCGCATACATCGATAATCCAAGCAAAAGCGGATTTTGCTTAATTTCTTCTCTATCAAGAAGTATACGTACAGGTATTCTTTGCACAATTTTGATCCAGTTTCCTGTCGCATTTTGAGGAGGTAAAAGTGAAAAAAAGCTTCCAGTTCCTGGGACAAGTCCAAAAACTGTACCTTGAAAATTCATACTTCTTCCATAGATATCTGAAATAAGCTCCACTGGTTGTCCAACTCTTATATCGCTGATTTGTGTTTCTTTAAAATTAGCATCTACAAAGACATCATCTAATGAGATAATTGCTAACATCAGATCTTTTGGATTGACCCATTTTCCGACCTCTATGCTTCTTTTAGCGATGAAACCATCCACCGGAGCATAAATATCTGTTCTTGTAAGATTGATATAGGCTTGTCGCAGCATTGTTTTTGCTTCGACAACTTGAGGATGGTTGTTTAAATCCGTGTTTCCTAGGGAAGCTAGTGCATTATTTAGTCTGTGCTTATATAAACTAAGGAGCGCTTTTTCCAAGTTCATTGCTATTTTTGAATGCGAGAAATCTTCTTGAGTCACTGCCAAAGAATCGACCAATCCTTGCCTGTTCTCAAAATCAATCATTGCTTTTTGATACCTTTGCCGCTGCGCATTTAACGAGGCCTTTGCTTCTAAAACATTCTGCTGCAACGTGACAACTTGACGCACTGAGAGAGCCAAATTAGCTTTTGCTTTTTCAAGAGCAAGTGTAAAATCAGTTTTATCGAGCTGTACAAGTAGGTCTCCCTTTTTTACAAAATCGGAGTTATCCGCATAAAAAGCTGTTGTGATGGCAGAGACTTCGGATGTTAGGCTTACAGCATATCCATTCACATAAGCATCGTCAGTGCCAACCTTATTTCTCAAAAAGAAAAACCAATAAACAACAAAAATGAGGAGAGCTAAAATTAAAAAAAAGAGAAAGCTCAACATCGTTTTTCTTCGATTGCCATTTATTTCATTTGCCATTTATTGATAACCCCCGCCTAAAGCCCGAATAAGATTTAAAAACGCATGAAGACTTAAAAACTGCAATTCAACTTCACGATCAACAACATCCAAGTAGCTTGCCTTTGCATTGATCAGATCAAATTTAGAGCTTAAGTTTCCTCTTAATTTTTTATCTGTCAGCTGGACAATATCATAAGCTCTTTCCTTGATTGCTCTTATGCTCAAAAGCTGTTCATGGATAATTTGAAAACTTGATTTTGCGTCCAGTACCTGTTTTGTCGCGTTTAATATTTTTTCTTCATATTCGCTGACAAGTATTTGGTACTGAGTTTTTTGAGTTCCCAAATTAGCTTTTAAGAATCCCCCATCGAAGATAGGAAGATGAATTGCAGGCCCCCACACACCATAGAAGCTTTTATCTTTTAGTAATTCATGGAACCTAATGGTCTGCAAGCCAGTTAGTGCCACCAAATTGATATTTGGATAAAATAAAGCCTCTGCTGCCTTAATTTGAAATCCGGCAGCTCTAATACGATTTAAAATAGCTTGAATGTCTGCTCGATACCCGATCAAATCCAATGGCAGCTCAGTTAAAAGATTTGCAAAAATTTCTTTGGATTTATGTTCTAAAACATCTAAAGGCATTTCAAGGCATGCCCGTTCTACTTCAACATCTGAGGCAACTAGTGATTGAAGAAGGTGATAATCTAACGCAACGTCCAGCTTTCTTCCATATTTTTTTTCGGTGGCAGATAGAACATCCGTTTCTGCAATATTTCTTGAAATACTTGTAGAAAGACCCTGTCTCATACTTAAAGATGTCAAATTAAAAATTTGGTTCCGGTTTTCAAATAGCTCATTTGAGATTTCTTCCCGCATCTTATCTGTTTTAAGTCTAAAATAGGTATCTGCAACAGAGAGGCTCAAAACAAGTCTTGAGATCATCTCTTCAAATTTTACAGCTTGAACTTCTCCAAGAGCTGCCCTCCAGTAATTTTTGTTTTTTTCAAAAAAATCAAATTCATAGTTAAAGTCAAAATTAATTTCAGTCTGCGTGTATCTTAAGGGGAAGACGGATTGGTTCGGGTCTTCTGGAGGCGCAAAAATTCCGGTTTTACTTTGTACATACTTTGTGGAATCGCCGTTGAAATCCAAAGTCGGAAACAAAAAAGATTTTGCTTCTTTTGCCTCAAAGCTTGCAAGAGCTATCCTCGATCTTGCAATTTGCAGACTTGGGTGCATTTTTACTGATTCTTCAATAAGAAATGTGAGTGTGTCGTCTTCAAAAATCTCCCACCAGTTACCATGAATCCATTCAACACTTTCATAATCATCTTGAAAGGCTTTATTTGATTCGGGCGTCTTAAAGCAGGAATTACAGCCAATGAAAGATAAAACAGATAAGGCGCTTAAGATAAGGGGCAAGCTTCTTTTGAAGTTTTTCATAAAAAATATGATCGTGAGTATAAATAATGTTAAATTTAAATTTTAAACATAGGATTATACATAACCTTTGTCAAGAGGTAATCTTTAGGAAAAATTTTGGCCTGCATTCTTGATCATTTAATTAATATTTAATTATAATTGAGTTTAATGAAATATTATTATATTATTATTAATTAAAACTATTTAAGGATAGTTTATGATGACTTTGATGACATATGATTATGTGAATAATCCCCCAGCTTAAGCAGGGGGCTTCTCCCAATCTCAGTTTTCACCG
>JBEPVN010000101.1:0-6905 GCA_041691015.1 Parachlamydiaceae bacterium
TAATCATTTGATGTGATTTTTCGAAGCGGAAAACAACTCAAAAACAACACCCTAGGCATGGGTAAGCGTGGTGTTTTCATTGACAGCATTTTTAAGCTCAATAACAGCCAAAGGGAGACCATTAACAAATATGATGATATCAGGGCGACGATTGCGTTTATTTTCAACAATAGTGAATTGATTAACAGCTATAAAACTATTATTGGCGATATTTTTAAAGTCAATTAAATAAGCTTTATCTCCGGCAATGCTGCCGTCATCTCGAGTGTATTCAATATCGACTCCATCAACAAGCATACGATGAAATAAACTGTTATTTTCAACGAGATCAGGAGCTCGTGAGGAGATAACTTTTCGACATACATCCTTTAACATTTCAGATGAAATTTTGGGTTGATTGCTTTTAATGAAGAAAGTAGCCTTCCTTCAAGAATAACATCTGAATAGCTTGTACGTTCTTGATTGAGACTGTCCGGAGCAATATCAGCTCCTTGAATTAATTCATAATCTAAGCTCTCAAGCCATGCATGTCGCTTGTTCAACTATGTCTTCTGAGAATCTTCCTTGATTCATATTTTATAAAACCAGTCACGCGTTTACCTTTTACAAGAGGTTGTCCCTTGTAGGTTACATGTTGGAGGACACCTGGTGCATGGCATACTAAGGCAATAAATTTATTTGAATTGTAGAACGATTCTTTAAACCCGTTGATGCCATTAAGCAAAAAGCTTTCAATAACTCCAGTTATGTTACATTTCCTCACGGCGGATGAAGATACAGGAATTCCGGTGGTAAATTATTCGTATCTTCTATAAAGGCAATGTCCTTCCTGTTCCAGAGGTTCTGGGTACGGAAGAATTTTTACCACATAACTGGAATTAAATGTCGGGGGTGAAAAATCTGATAAAACGTACCCATATATAAGTTCAACAAGTCGTTTTTCATCCTCCGACAAAAGTTGATCATAATAAAAAATAAGCATGTAAGATGTATTATTTTTAAATGACAGGCGTAGCGATCTCAAATTTGGAGTAACTTTACCAACAAGGCTTTGTTGAACACATGAAAATAATTTTAAAAATCCTTTGGGAGGTATCATAATTTTTTAGCTGTTTGTATTTAAATAATTACTCAAAGGGATTATAGTCTTTTTCGAAGCGTCTGTAAACACAATATCCATTTTCTGAAATTTTATTGGGATGAGGAAGTGCAGTTATTGAAAAATCGGTACTGTAAAAAGGTGAAGGAAAATCTGCTAAAATATCTGTATCTACTAGACTGGCAAGTTCCTCTTCTGTTTCAGAAAAAAGCTTGTCGTAATAAAAAACTAGCTTGAATGAATTCATGTTTTCCAATTGAACAAATACTGCTCTAAGATTTGGTGTAACATTTCCTAACATTCCTCGTTGTATTGTACAAAAAATGTCTATTAATTTTTCTGGTAAAATCATTTACAAGCTACCTTTTGGATTGGGATTTGAAGGAACAATATGTGCGCCTTTTGCCCCATAATGTATAGTTCCTCTAGTTGTTGGTAATGAAATTGTGCCTTCTTTATTTGTCCAAATTCCAATGTGTTCTTTAAAATCGAGAGTTTCTTTATATCCTGGTTTTCCAAAAAATCCTCTTTCTGGATGTCCCGTACCTGCAAATTGCTTTAACAAACTTTCTGGATCTTGATGCTGCCAAATACTTCCGGTTTTAATAAAGTCATTATGACCAAAAATATGTTTATGATGTGCATCAAAATTGTACTTTACAGTTTTTAAATATAATTTGCGCTTATCTGCATGAGTTAGCGAAGATGATATTATTGCTTCCTTGTGTGCAGCTGAAAGAGACATTGCCTCTAAATTGCATATCCTATTTGCATTTTTTAAATTTCGATATGAATTCAAAGCTTTTAAAGCCGTGCTACCCCCAAATATTTCCACACCATACTTACCGAACGCATAACCAATAGTTTCGCCTAACTCTTTATCGTTTAGATTAGCATAATTATCAAAGATAATTTTCATTTGTTCAACGTAATCATCGATTTTTTCTTCATCGATTGTTTTACAATAGTTAATTGTATATTCACACATTTCGTAGCAAGCATTTGCAAAATTTTCACTTGATTCTAAAGGTGTTTGAATACCAACCCACAAAGCTGACCCTAATCCGTAAGTACTGCTACAAAGAGATGGAATAAAGTCAACAATTGCTTCACTGGATCCCTTGCATAGGCTACCCATTAGTGCTAATACAAAATCTTCAGGGGCTTGTTTTTGTGATAAAGAAAGATTTATTTCATAATCAGATAATTTGAAATCAGTAATAGCCTCATCAAAATTACCTTTTTCAAAATAAGCAAAGGAACGATTAAGATATGCTTCTTTATTTTGTGGATCCTTTTGGATTAATTCCGATAAGGTTTCAATTGCATTATCATAATCAAATAATTCGAGATAAGATTGTCCAAGTAAAAGCAGTTCCTGAGGTTGAATTTGATTATAATTATTTTGATTTTTACGAATATTGATGTATTTTTCAGTACATTGCATTGCTTCTTCGACATTACCAGAAGTATATGCTAAAAATCCATGATCATATAAAGTTAAAGGATTATGATGGCCAGAACTATAACAACATAAATACAATCTTCTATAGTCTTTTTTAATTATTTCGTTAAAATGATAATTTTTATCAATTAATTCAGAAAAAAATTCTCTTGCTATTTCAATGTCCGAACTACATGAGTCAGAATATCTTAAACAGTCTTTGATTTTGCAACTTAATCCATTTAAACAGGATTCATTGTACGCTTTTAAGTTATTGTAATGTTCAAAATAATATGTGGGTTTTCTGATAATTTTTTTTCTTATTTCTAAGTTTATTAGATGATTTGCATATAAATAACCTTTAGGATCTTCTGCATTAATAAAAAATCCGGTAAATATATTCCTAATTCTGTTTGGTTTAAAACAGTAACACCTTAATTGAGTTGGACTTTTTGTAATTGCTGAAGGTGATTCTGAAAAACATGTTAAAATTGTAAATATATAAAAAAATGTGAAAAGTTTAGTAATTCGATTAATCATTATTATAATCCTCAGTATGAATTTTGAAGCATAATTTCAAGGGGTCATGAATTTAAGCGATAGGCTTTACAAAAATGCCTATGAACCCGTATTCATTGATGTTATCTTTAGCGCTCCAAAGATAATGAATTTCTAGCGCTTCTTCCATTGTTTTAATACCGGGCAAAGATTTTTCTAGAGTTGTTTCTTCGAGATATTTTTCAACAGATGGGTATTGACGAACATCTTCGACTACTGCCATAAAATTATCAGTGCCATTCGTAAAATGAATTTTATCGCCTACTTTAATTTTCTTAAAAAGATGAGTGGCTTTTCTGCCTTCAACGGTTTTGATTCCTTGGCGAATTAATGAAAACCAAGGTTCTTTTGTGTGGAAATTGTGTGTTGTCATGATATTTTTTTTTGTAAAATGTAAAAAAAAACCGAATGGTTACCCATTCGGTTAATAATTGCCGATGACCGGACTCGAACCAGCACTTAGTTGCCCAAAGTAGATTTTGAGTCTACCGCGTCTACCATTCCGCCACATCGGCATGTATGATGTGAAGTGACAGAATAGCTAAAAAAGGCTTTTGATGCAAGATGTTTTCAAAAAATTTGCGCTTAAAATTATTTAAGCGCAAAATTTTAGACATGTGCTTATCTTGAGACATCGCCAACGATGATTCTGTCAAAATAATTAGCTCTTGTTTGACTCGCCACTTGTTCATTTAAGACATTTTCCAAGACGTCGGTAAAATGAAGATACTTTTCACCCTCAGGGATTAACTTAGAAGGGGACTTATCATGATTGATTTTTTTAGCATGATCCAATTTATCCATGCCATCAAATTTGGCATTAAGGCCTGTTGCGGCTCTTCCAAGAATCACCACGTTTTTGTTCAAAGCATGTGCTGTATCCAAAGTCCCTGCAAGAGTGGCACCTATGCATTTTGTGAAAAAGTCATAATCCGCTGATGCCTTTTCGTTTTTTGTTCTTGTCATGGTGCCGTTAAGTTTTGGAATTTTATTTCCATTGGCATCTTTTAAATCGCTTTTTCTATCAAGGGTTTTTTCAAAAGAATCCTGGGTATTTACTGCGCCGGCAAAAATTAAAGTGACACGTATTTTTTGAGAAGTATCGAGCATTTTGTCTGCCACTAAATTATCTCTTATTATTAACGTGTGTTCATTTTCAGGTCTTTTTACTACAAGACTAAGTTCAGCTTCATGTTGTACATACATGCTTCTATAAATATCTGAATCGGTACCATTTCTAAAATTGATATTATCTGGAACAGTGATACTGCCAACAGCATTGTCAGTCATGTCTTTCATACCCCAAGGATACTGTATGGATTCATAAAACGTTTGCTGATCAAGGATAATAGCAACTGTTTTTTCTTTTTCGCGAGCGACCGGTACATAATCATCATTCATCAAGTTTTCATTGATAAATCCGCATTTTGTTCCGACCATATTAGCTATCAATGCTTCTTCCTGACCCTTGAATGCTAAAGTAGCGAGGCTGACAAAGCACATTTTGGCTTCAAATTCAGGATGCGTTTCCTGGACCCATTTTACAAGTCTTTGCTGACGAGGCTCTGGTCTGCCAACTGCTCCACAAGGTGATCCTCGATTAGCTAAAACCATGACTGCAATGTCCTTTTGATCGACTCCCGCATTTTTTAATTGAAAAGCAATGTTGACAGTTCCACCAAAATCGAGCATTTTTTCAACTGTAGCCGCCACATCTCTTGGCATTGCTTGATTATAAGTTGCATTCACTGCATTTCCTATAATATTAACTTGGCGCACTTCAATTTTCGGATAGTGGATTTGAGAATATGACATGGATTGAATTGCCATAGTATTTACTCCTTAAGTAACTTATTTTGATAGAGATATTAAGAATTATTTTAATTTGTTAATCTTAATATAAATGACCCTTTAGGGTAATTTGCACGACATATTAAGCAAATAATTGGATATAAGTCAAAGTTTTAACTTTTAAGTAAACATTTTTTTATGCAAAGTGTTTAAGATGAGTTATTTTCTTAAAAAATTTTGATTGGCTTCCTTCCATGAATAAACAACTCTCTCATCTTTATGCCTATCGTAGCGAACCTGTATGCTGATGTAGGGGTATGGATGGCGATTATCAAAGTCGCGGCCTTCTTTTTTTTTGAAGAGTTTTACGTAAATTTCCTTGTTATAGATCGGCGGGGTTGAAACATTGGTATCTTCTTTTTCGTAAGTGCTAAATTCTGCCCATTCTTTTTTAGTGCCGTAGGCTTTATCGAGTTTATAGAACTCTTGAATGAGCTCTATTATGGTTTCTGGTTCTTCTTCCATACCTTGGATATAGAAAGAAACTTCTGCGCCTATCATATGTTTGGAATATTGATTAGCAGGAGTCTGGTCAGAGTAGGTGTTGTGCTCTGGACATCTATGACCGCAGGTGATGACAACACGTTTTTCTGTTTTCATCTGGAGGTAATTTAGCAAATCGATTAAAATAGGGTAGATAAATTCTTTTCCGTCCCGTAAAGGCAAGGAATGTTTTTCAGAGCCATTGCAATCATAAAAACGCTCTGCCTGATTTTTGATGAGGGATTGACGGGGAGGATTTAAGCTGCTTCCTTTGCATCGGAAATATTCCTTTGTGACAAGAGGGTAGCTGCCATTAACACCGATTTCCCAAGGGTAGGGTTTTGGCTTTTGTCTTTTTAGCGGCTCTTGCACAAAATAGCTTTCCTGATGAGTCCGGTAAATGAATTCGGCTTTTTGGTTGACATGCCGGTCTTTACTTTCCTCATCTTGAGATGAGCAGCTAAAACATAAAAGAAGTATGAAAAATAATAATTTGGATTCTGTTTTCATAAGATTTACAGTTTGTTAAAAAAGAGATTAAAAAGCAATATGCGTTGGATACATCAATTTAAACTTTTCTTATTTGATTTTGACGGTCTTTTAGTCAATACAGAAGAACTTCATTTTTTGGCTTATAAAATGATGTGTGATAATCGAGGATTTAACCTCGATTGGGATTTTAAGAGATACTGCAAGTCTGCTCATTATAGCGCAGATATTTTGGGAAGAGAGCTTTATGAAAAGTTTCCCGGATTGTATGAACTCGAGCCTTCCTGGGATGTTCTTTATGCTGAAAAAAAAGAAATCATTGTAAGACTGCTTCAAGAGGGGCTAGCAGAGCTTATGCCGGGAGCTGAAAAATTACTTTTTGCTCTGAACGAATCAAAAATCAACAGAGTGGTTGTTACCCATTCACCAATTGAATTAATAGAGGCCGTCCGTCAGAATCATCCCATTTTAAACACGATTCCTCACTGGATTACAAGACATGATTATCAACATCCAAAACCAAATTC
Organism: Parachlamydiaceae bacterium; assembly: GCA_041691015.1. Lineage (GTDB taxonomy): Bacteria > Chlamydiota > Chlamydiia > Chlamydiales > Parachlamydiaceae > JBBSJT01. The sequence continues at coordinate 6,452 of JBEPVN010000101.1, forward strand.
AGAATGCTATTTAAAAGCAATTTCACTTTATGGTCAAGATGGGGATGCTATCATAGGTTTTGAAGATACTCCAAGGGGTCTTAAAGCTTTACTTGGAACACGTGCAGTACCGGTATTGATCTGTACGGCAGATTACCCGGAAATTCCTTATTTTAAGGAACAAGGCGTCCGGCACTTTGCCTCCTTTGAAGATATCCAAGAGATCTGAAGTAGTTAGCAAATTTATTTTATGTCGCAGCTCTCGCATACGCATGTGGCTACATGCTTTTACCGCTTCTAAGGCAATAAATCCATAAAAAATGTCCGAACTATAGTGGCACTAAGTGCCACCTCAAGCTAGGGTGTTGTTTTTGAGTTGTTTTCCGCTTCGAAAAATCACATCAAATAATTAAGTCCCTCTCTGTGGTCTCTGTCTCGACTTATGTGATTTTTTCTTTTTTGCATCTTTTTTATC
>JBEPVN010000102.1:0-6841 GCA_041691015.1 Parachlamydiaceae bacterium
AGCATACTTAAATTTTTTTTTTGACGGCATTAGGCTAAATGGTTCAAACGTCCTCACTTCGTTTTGGGCTTAGCAAAAATAACCCTTGAAAAGGGGTCAAAGAAAGCATCCAATCTCAATGTAGCAAAGTAAGAAATTTCATATCCGTGCTAAAAGAAAAATCGGGTGAAAAAGCTTCTGGAATTTTACAGGAGAAAGCTGTGGGTTTTTAGGCACTTCGTGCCACCCCAAGCCTGACCCCTATTTAAAACGCTTTCTTTAAGTTGAAAAAAAAGCTTACACCCTTTTTAGTGCAATCCGATACCCGTACTCTTAAAAGAAGTGTACGGGTATGGTCTAATTTATTTTGATACTCCAGTCAATGATAACAGTGTAGAAAGTATGCCTGGAGCTATATTTGTATAAACTCCTAATTTGTATGAATAAGATGTTCCTTGAGGAAGTACAAAAGGAGCTACAGCGGAAGGTAATACGTTTGCAATCTTTAGTAGCGTAAAATCTCCATATTTTTGCATAAATATAAGTGGTACCACCAAAGAAGAAATCAAACCTGCAATCCTTAAATAAGTATTAGATGTATAAGATAATTTTGCAGAATCCTTGCTTGTAAAATCTGTCTTGCTATCAATAAAATATTTTAATTTGGAAAGGACAACTATATTATAGCCTCCTGTAACGACACCTTGAAGGAATCCGCGTTGCGGTCCGATTCCAGTCGCCCATCCGCCTATAGCTCCGACAGCGCCTGGAGCAACAATTTCGCTTATGTTAAATTTTGAAATTAAATTTGAACAAGAATTTATAAGATAAATCATTTTTATTTTCCTTTTATTTTTTTTTATTTAGGCCAGAGGCTTTTTTCTTTAAAAAAAGTCTGGTTATTTGTTTCTTCAATGTTTAATAAATTTGCTTTAAGATCGTTCAAATCATCTTCAAGAGCCTTTCCTGCAACAGATAACGGCTCCCCAAAGGTGACAAGAATTTTCGAGAAAGGTTTTGGGAACATGAGTCTATCCCAGCTATTTAGCTGCCAAAATTTTGAAGAAATCCAGGTAAACGGAATAATTGCTGCATTTGTTTCGTTAGCTGCAACTGCGATGCCAGGTTTTACTTCATAGCGTGGCCCTCTTGGCCCATCTGGTGTAATGATGACGACTTCGTTACTCTTTGAGAGAGTATCAATAACTGTTTTTAAAGCTTGATGTTTTTTGTCATGGGGCACCCTGATCGCTTTTCCTGTCTTATAGCTATTTGCAAGGACAGCAAGAGGATCGCCATCCCGACTTTTGCTAATGAACGCAGTAAAAGTAGTGCGGGAATCCAATCTAAACAAAATCTCAGAAACAATGCTTAGTCGATTGTGCCAAAGCATGAGGATGCTTTTATTAGTGGAGACTGTTTGTTTAAAAGTATTAAAGCCAATGACTTCGATTTTGCATGTGCTAAGTATCAAGCGCAAAGTGTATTTGCCGAAATAGGCGATAAAATGAGAAAATATTTTTCGTTTTAGCTCTTTTAACATGATAGTTCCTGTATAATGCTAAGAGCAGCTTTTTTGCTTGGGTCATCTATTTCTAGAAGTTGTATGACTTTTTCGCATTCATCCATGCAAGCTTGACGTTTTATGCCATCGCTATGAAGTTCGCTTAAATGACTGCTTAAATTTTCAGCTGTAAATTCATGTTCAATAAGCTCTGGAAAGACTTCAGCTTTATTTAAAATATTAACAATGCAATAGAAAGGCAAATTTAAGCCCATGATGTATTTTGCGATGAAGCGGTTTAAGATAGATAACTCATACACAACAACAGTCGGTTTTTTGTGAAGTGCAAGCTCTAAAGTTACTGTGCCAGATTTTGCGATAGCAGACCTGCAGCTTTGCATCAGCTCATAAGTCTTATTTTTAGGAACAAAAATAAAATCGCTAGCTTCCAAGTTTGCTGCCGCAATCATTTGATGGATGGTAGGCTTGAAGCTATCATTTGCAATAGATAAGGCAAACTTTGTTTTGGGTTCATTTTGTTTTATAACTTTTAAGCTTTTTAGTATTTTTTGTAAGTTGCGCTTGATTTCACCTATGCGACTTCCTGGAAATAATGCAATCAGATGATCGTTTTGAACTTCAAATGGCGTATAAACATGATCCTCTATTTTTTTAAAGCAGGGGTGACCGACATATTCAACTTTTAGGGGAGTTTCTGCAAAATAATCCTTTTCAAAAGGATAAATGGTAAGCAGCAAATCAAGAGTTTCAACCATATGATGAATGCGCTTTTTACCCCACGCCCAAACAGTCGGGGAGATATATTGGATAATTTTACCTGCATAACCTTTTTTTCTTAAGTGCTTTGCAAGGCGTAAATTAAATCCCGGATAATCGATCAAAATAACAGCTTTTGGATTTGTCTTTAAAATGTGATTTCTGACTTTATAAAATTTGACGATAAGACTTGGCAGCGAAAAAAAGACATCGGAAAAGCCCATCACGGCAAAATCTTCCATTTTTAGATCAAAGCGAACATCTTGCTTGCGCATTAAAGGGCCTGCAACTCCCTCAAAGGAAAAATCTTTAGTTAAATTTTTTAAGGTTTGTACAAGATGGCTTCCATGTAGATCTCCGCTTGGCTCTCCTGCAAAAATAAAGATTTTTTCTGCTGTTTTATCCATGCTGATTGATGCTCACAACAGAACTTTTTTTAATAAGCATCAAATTACGAATATAGGGAATCAATCCAAAAGCTGGCCCTATTAGGTTAACAGGATCTTTTATTTTAGCAAAATAAACAAGGATTAAAAGATCTCCGATCAAACTGATCCACCAAAAGCTAGCGCTCAATACGCTTTTCATTTGTCTTTCAGAATTTATCCACTGTATCCAAAATCTGGATGAAAAACAAATAAGTCCGATCATGCCAACAATATGCCAGGCAAAAGGAATGACCCTTTGACTAGATGTTAAAAATGATGAGGGGGTTCTAAACCAGCTAGAAAAGTCGACAAAGCTTAAATTGTTAAGCATCAAAAAAAGAGCTGTCGATGTGATCAATGTTGTAGCTAATATGAATAGCACATTTTGAAATTTAGCCTTTGAATAAACAGGCCCCATCAAATTAAGGTTGCGCCATGAAATGACAGCATTACTGGCTTGTATGATAAAGACATGGTATTGCACTTGAATGAGCGAATGCAGGGCTAAGAATAGATTTCCAAAAAGTGAAAGTTGCCAAAATAATTTGGAAACAATACTTGCCTTATTCACTTCGCTAGAAATCCATTGGACCAAAATTCTTGTTCCAAAGATAAGCGATGAGATAAAGCCCAAAGGATATAAAAATTCCCGCCATGCATCCATAATTAACGATCTTGATCAATGGTATAGTGAAGATGCCGTTTTCTCATCCAACGAACTGCAAGCATATCGGAGATTGTATTGAATGATCTATTGAAAAAGTTATATTTTGTGACGCCTTTAGTTCTTTCGCGATGATTGACCGGCACTTCTTTAATGCGAAAGCCTTCGATCTTAAAAAGGGCCGGTAAAAATCTGTGCATGCCATTAAACATTTTAATTTTTTTAAGACAGCTTGACCGATATACTTTTAAAGAGCAGCCCGTATCATTGACGCCGTCTTCACAAAGAAGTCCTCTGACTGCATTTGCAAGGCGCGATGTGATTTTTTTGGAAAGGGGATCTTTTCTATTTACCCGATGGCCGCAAACTAAATCAGCCTGATCCATGCATGTCAGGAGTTTTGGAATGTCTGCCGGATCATTTTGACGATCGCCATCTAATGTGATCACAAATTCCCCTTTTGCTGCTTTAAAGCCTGCATCAAAAGCGCTCGATTGGCCGAAGTTTTTGGTAAAGACAAGTGTCTCAATGTATTTTTTTTCTTTTGTAAGCTTGTTCAGTACTTCCAATGTGCCGTCTGAAGACCCATCTTCAATGCAAATAAGCTCCCAAGGTTCATTTAAAGCCATCATGACAGGTTCTAATTCATTGACTAGATCGATGATATTTTCTTCCTCATTATTTAGAGGAATAACAACAGAATATTTTAATGACATGATTTTTTACCTTTTAAAAGAGAAACTTAGTATATCATTTTACCAAAAAAATGGGAATGACGAATTTAGTAATCAAAAGATTGTAACATTAAAATTTAAAAATCGTAGAAACTGTCTAAGCTTGAGCTAACTTGTTTAATATGAGGAAATTTTTGAAATAATTTCACAAGAGACTCATTAGTGATTCCTCCAAATCCATTACCATTACCGCTATTTTTGAAAGTTCCAAGTAGATTAAAATATTTTAGATTTGGTGAAAATCTAAAATAATATTCTAAATTAGCTGTTTTTAAAGTTCCTTGGCATAATTCTAAAATAAAAACTTGTAAGTTTTTACAATTATTTTTTATAGCATCCAAATGATTTTTTCCAAATTTTGGATGGCCTACTAAACAAAAAAACTTCAGGTTTTTTGAATTGTGTGTAAGACATTTCAAATCTAAATCATTATTAAAACATTGGATAGTTAATTTTTCAAGCTGCTGATTAGCCCAAATGAATTTTATTAAATTTTCTACTGAAATGTTTTTTATACTTATGGTCAATGCTTTAATATTTGGGCAATTTATTTTAATTTTTACTAAATCTTCATATGATAAGGAATCAGTGTTAACTTGTAAAAGTTCGAGCTTGGGCAAATTTATTGTAGGAATTTTAGAGGGATATGAGACATTTGGTATACTTAAATGTGTCATCTCCAGATCAGAAGCTGTTAAGAGATGAGTTTCTAAAATTTTAAAGGCCTCCTGCTCTATATATCTTGAAGTATGAAGTTTTTTTAACATTAGATTTTTTGTTATAAGATTCATTATATCTACATTAACTGTAATTTTGGGATGATAAGTAATAATGAGTTCAGTTATTTTTTTTATATTATAAACTGGAACTTCAAAAAATAAATGAGTAGTGAAAGAAGAATAAGTCATTTTCTTAATATTTGGAAATCTAAGAAAGATTCGTCTTATTATCTCCTGATCACTTTTTATAGCTTCTGTTACTGTTTCATTTAGTGTAAAGCATCTATTTAGATTTAGACTGTCTACAATTTCTTTTATTTTTTTATCTGTTAATGAGAGTTCATTCCAACATACGGGAATATGGTTTAAAATAACTGAAAAAATATCTTTGGGAAATTCATTAAGTTTAATCGTCATTTATTACCCATGTATTTTAAGATGTTGGAAATTTTTCAAATGGAAGTTTTAGCTTTTCAAGTTTAGAAAATTTGTTATGAAGCATATCAAATTGATTTCTTTTGAAAAGAGAAAAGCTTGCGACATCCAAGTATTTTAAAGTTTGTGTTGTTTGAATAAATGTTTCAAGCTCTTTTAAGGACATTGTTCCGCTGCAATTTTCGAGTCTTAACAATTGCAGTTGTGTACAGTTTTTTTGAACAGAAGAGATAAAAGATCTATTGATGTCGTGAAATTGAATAAGTTCCAGACCTTTTAGATTTGTACAGTATGTTGTAAGTGCTTCCATTCCAGCTGAGGTGATGTGAGAACATTGATACGCGGATAGTTTTTGTAGATTTGTTGCATTTCTTGCAAATTCTTTCAAGCCATCATCTGTGATATTTACGAAATTAAAAAAAACTGTTGTGAGATTTCTGCAATTCACTGAAAGCTTTATCAATCCTTTATCATTTACTTTATAATCATCAAGCATGTGACTTGCAAAAAATGTAAGTTGCGGTAAATTTGTTAGTGCATGGATTAAAGTTTCATCATCTTTTAGGCAAGGAGTTTGAGCTAAATTTAAATGAGTAATTTGAAGATTTTCTGTTTTTGATAAGAAAAATTCCAATTTTTTTCTAGATCCAAGGGAAAAAGTACCCTCCAAAGATAATTTCTTTAAATTGATGCATTGCCTTATGCTCTCAATGGTCGCTTTACCAATTGCTTGAGTTCTGCATATTTTTACCTTTTGCAAACTCAAAGGATTTGAAAATAAAATTTCATCAGTCATCTTGAATCCGAAGCCATCGAAAGAAAATGATTTTAAATTAGGCATATTGTTCAATATTGCGTTAAGATTTTTTTTTGTCAAGGTACAGCCATTACATGGCAAATAAGTAACTTTTGAAATTTGTGGACGGCTTAAACCCATGAAAAATAAAGTATTTAATTCTTCACCGCCTCTTGTGTGCTCTGATAAATGCGATTCCCTGATGTCACTTAAACTCAAGACAGTTAGATGTTTAGGATAATTTTCTTTTAGATGTTCGATGAAAAAATTATAAATAACTTGATAGTGCTCATTGAAAACCCCGTCTTTATTGAAGGATAATTTTTTGATATTGGGAAATCTTTTTAAAAGGGTTACAAATATTTGAGGATTTTGCTCGATGTAACTGCTTTTAAAAATTTTCATTTCACTCAATGGAACAGTGATATTGAGTTCTGGTCTTATCCCATCAAAAAGAGAGTTGAGTTGTTGATTAATTAATGAAAGAGCATCCCATGACTTCGGTTGAAGCAAATGAAATATTTGGTGAAGTATTTCAGGTGGCAAACCTTGTAATATCATAGATTTATTTTTTTTGTTTATGAAATAGGATTTTTAAGTTGATAGTCTATCTTGATTCAGTGAAATTTATCAAGGATAAAGGTAAGATTAAATTAGAAGCGTAAAGTCCGAAGTGATAAGTAATGCAAACATTGATATAATTTTTTTTGATATGCAGCGCAAGCTTTTTCGATAAGAAGTATAATTAAGATTGAACTTCTTGCGTTATTAAAATTTTCCTGTATAATAAGCCTTCTCTTAGTGA
>JBEPVN010000103.1:0-6778 GCA_041691015.1 Parachlamydiaceae bacterium
TTCTGTCGCCACATTCGTGGCTCATCCTATAATTTAATCTACCACACGCTTACGCGTGTGGCTACCTGCTTTTACCGCTTCGCGGCAAATTAAAAGGGTATCAAGGTAAGGTTATCTGACGAAGAGCCAGTTTTGGCTAAGGCGCATATCTGCTCTTGTTTTGGCAGCTTTGCACGGATCATTAATATGATTGATAGATAAATCGAGCTTTTGATTTAGCTTTTTCTTATGTTCTTCCAAATCATTCCACTCAGATTCCGTAAAGTGCTCAGGATTTTCAAGGTAATTTACGAACTGATCTTGTGTAATTCCTAAATCCTCGAAGGTTTTAGCAGTTTCTAGTTCCAGACGTTCAATATCAGTGATTAATTTCTTTAAAGCGATCTCATTTTTTTCGATCTTTTGGTCGATAGTATCCTTATTAAAAAATGGCATTTATCACTCCTTTAAATAGAAATTATAAGTTAATTTTACACTATTAATACATTAAAATCAAGTTATTATATAATTTCCATCGAATCATAAGGAATGAAGCCAACAACCCCGTTTTTGGTAGAGATTTTGATCCATTTACCTGTTGGAACGATATTTAATACTTCAACTTCTGTTCCTTGCGGCAAAGGTTCCTCTAAAACTTTGGCGTATTCAGTTCCTGCATCTTTATATAGCAAGTTAGCTTTTGTAACGATTCCGTAAGATGAGGTAATAAACTGTGAATAAAGAAGAGAGCATGAGATCAAGAAAAGAAGCGCTGCTGTCAAAAAACAAAGAGATTTTAGCCCTCTAAATGGATGCCATATCAGAAAAGAGCCTAACATAAAGAGGATCCAGGTAAGTAAAGTAAAAAGTTGCAATTTTTCCGGCAATGATAAGCTGCGATGGAAAAAGAAAATCCGGTCTCCCAAATTTAATTGCTTATCATTAGCGATACCTAATTTATTGAAAGTGATATTTAAATTTGTTTCTACGTCATCATTTCTTGGCATCAGTTTTTGGGAACGCAGATAATGAATTAAGGCTTTTGGATATTGACCGAGCTGAAAGTAGCTATTGCCTAAGTTATAATCAAGTTTACCGTTTCCAAAGTCCGGGGAATATTCTTTCTCAACGTCTTTATAGACGCTTAAAGCTTCATTAAACAAATCAGTTCTTTCACTAAGTGTTTTTGCAAGCTCGCCCTGTTTATAACTTGAGTTAGCTTGATAGAGTTTTTCATTGATTGTGCTAAATTGAGAGACTAGCAGATGAACTGCTACTATAAATATAATTCCTGCGCCAAACCAAAAAAAAGGATGAGAGCTTGAAATTTTCATACATTTTTCCCCTTGATTTTAGTATAAAGGTCTTGTGCTGACGAAAGGATCGCTTGGTTAAATTGACTTTTGCCAGTAAACCTAAATTCATTTAATTTTGTAAGAAAAATCCTCACATCGCCGGATAATCCTGTTGGCTCAAGGGATTCTGGCTCTATTTCTACATTCGTAATCTGTCCTTGCTCTTTTAGCGCCATCATGAGGGCATTTTGGATGAGACGATAAAATTCTGAAGATCCCGGAACTTGCGCGAGAGCTTCTTTTAGGAGTTCTTCACTTGAAATCTCCTTAGCTTCTAATTTTTTTGCGTCGAATTCCATTTTAAAGTTTTTTTCAGTAAACCACAAAACGGCAAAAGCTGGAAACCATAAAATACTCCACCAATTACCTGCAAATTGATTTTGCAAATCGGATTTTGTTAAGTCATAAATACCCGCGATTTCAATAGGCTGAACATCTGCGACCTTGTTATCCGATTGAATTTCAGCTGTAACTTGGGGCTTTGGTATTTCTCCTTGACGCAAAGAGACTGATACTGCAATGGGGGCTGTTTTTACTGTGATGTATTTGTTTTGATTGATATCAAAAGATGAAAATTCTATGGGCGGTATTTCTTTAATGACTGGGGAGAGGGGTTTCAGATCTACTAAAAAACGCTTTGTATTGCCTGTAATATTACTAATTGCGGGTAGATCGCTTGGTTTGAAATTACCCGTAAATCCAGGCTGACAGCAAAGATCTGGCGCTTGGACAGTGGATAAAAATTTAGGATCGCCTGTCATCTCGAGTAAAAGCGTCAGCTTCTCACCAGAATTTACATTTGGCTGTCCATTCAGGGTGGCTTTAAAAGTATAGGTGCCAATTGAGCCATTAAAAGAGGCTGGTTTACGAGCAATTGGAAAGGGCATAACTTCAATTGCAATTGGGGCGGTTTCTGAGTGAAGGGGTTTATTTCCAGAGTCAAGTGCAACACCCTCGATTATGGAAGGACCATATTGAAAAGTTCCTGGTTTATCCGCTTCATAACTTTGAGAGAATTCTGAAACATTCAAATTATTTTCTTCATAGTCGCGGATTTGCTTATCCCCGACTTTTTTTAAACCAACAGCATCAAGTAAAGGTAATTCTTCTTTTCGAAGATCGATATGGCCTCTATAAAGAAATTTGTAAATGAATTTGGTTTGCTCTCCCGGATAAAGTTTTGTAGATCCATCTACTTTAGTTTCTAAAAGAAGTACAGGGCTGCCTTCTATATTTTGTGATTTATTATTGGATTGAGAAACGGGAATTGATGACGGAGGTGCCTGTACAGGTGCTTGAAGCGGTGTTGTCTGAACGGCTGCTTTGTCAGCGCCAAAGACTTCAAAGCTTCTTGAGAAAGATTTATAAATTTTATGACCCACTTTGACAGAAACTTGTGGGAGAACATGCAAGCCTTTTGGCAGGGGAGGAATTTCGAAGTTATAAATAGATACAACTAGCGGGGACTGTGCAGACATCGCGGTGTCATTTAAGAAATTTACCTTAAGTGGCTTATCACCCAATTTAAATGAATTTATGTCCACTTTGATATTTCTATCATGTGTGATAGTGATAGTTCCAGTTAGTGGCTTATCTGCAAATAATTCTGTATAATTCATCTCGGAAGTTACGACAATATCTTGAGACATAAGATTTAAGGAAATTAACATAAAAAAAAATATTGTTTTTACCATGGTCTTTCCACTTCTTGTTTGGATGATTTAGGATAAGCTTTTTGTTTCTTGTCTCCAAGCTGCATGTCTTGTAAAAGCTGCAATGCTTTTTCACTAAGGTCTTTTTGTTTTTCTTCTGGTTTTGGCTCTTCTTCTGGTTTTGGCTTTTTATTTTGTTCAGGCTTTTTTTCTTGATTTTTCTTTTCAAGCTTCCAGTATTTAATGGCCTCTTCTTGTTTTGAACTGCTTTCTTCCAAATCTTTTGGAAAAATATTTAGTGCATCAACCGCAGCTTCATACCCTTTATGATATAAGGGCAGTATTTCGTTCCACGGTTTTTTTAATTTGCCATTTTTTTGATATTCGTCTGCTTGAATGGAATAGGAAGTTTTAAAATAGCTCTCAGCAATTTTTAAAACCACTTTTTGCGCATTCTCAAGTATTTTAACATCTTTTTCAGAGCCTTCCTGAATGGTTGTTCGTGTCCGAGCAAGAGTCTCGTGAGACGCTTCAATTGCTAATTTAAGAAGCTCGTTTAATTCATGGATGTTTTGAGGCTTTAATTTCATCGCTTTATCATCGATGAGAGCAATTTTTTTCATAAATTGCTCATCTGTTGTTTCCTTTAAAAGCGGACGGTTTAACCGCTTCATGGCATCTGTTAGCTTATGTTGGATAGAACTCTTAAGTTTTGATAGATCAGACAGGGTCTCACACGAACTTCTCCCCATTTTCATTTGGAGATCGCATTCTGCTTTTTCAGCAATTTCCAATTGCTTTTGACTGGCCTCTAAAAGATAAATTGCTTTTTCAATAAGATTTTCATCGATATCTTCAGATGATAAAATTTTTAATGCCTGTCTATATTTGGAAATACTTAAATTTTTTTTGATGCGGTAAATCAAAAATAGAGGAGGGTTTCCTTTTAAGTTGATCGATTCATAAGTATCTATCGCAGATTTTAGATTGTCATCGTTTAAAAATAGGGTGCCTTGGTTATAAAGAATGACAGCTTTTTCAAAAGGATCCAATTTTTCGTTCAGCATTTTTTCATAGAGCTCGTCCGCTTTTTTTAGATTTCCGGCTTCATAATAATTTTTAGCAAGTTGCATTTCATCTTTTAAAGCGCAAAATCCGGGCGTTTGGAGACACAGTAATAAACTAAGTGTGGTAGAGAAAATAGAGATATTTGGAAAAAAAAGATAAAAAGCTAGGAGTAGAATTGCAATACCGAGCGGAATTTGAAAGGCAAGTTCATAAACTAAAAGTTCTTTTGGATCTTGACTGTCATCATTTTTTAAGTAAGGATCGTCTTCTTGCATTGCTTTAATCAGGCTTTTAGCAATCTGTAGGGGCGTTATAGCATTTGCTTCATAATAGGCGCCTCTTCCATTTTCACTCAAAAGCTTCAAAAGTCCGCTTTCTAATTTTGTATATACGGGTTTTTGCAGGTAGCTGACTTCCGGAATAAGTTCTTCCTCGTTCGATCCAAGACCAATTGTAAAAACGCGTAAATTCAAAGCTTTCGGATCTTTGATTTCGCCTGCAATGGCATTTATCCTGATTTTTAGATCATCCCCTCTTAAAATGTGAAGAGATGTATCGCCTCCATCTGATAAGATAATAAGAGTTGTTAGCTTATCTTTTTGTTCTTTAAAATGGTTTTGATTAATGACTTGTAGAGCTTTTAAAAAATCAGTTCCCGCAACCCCTCCTTCATTTATCGAAATGTCCCTTAACATCATTCTGACAAAGAATAAGTCGAGTGTTGCAGGAGACATCTTTGTTGGAACAGATGTGAAAGCATATAATGCTGCAGCCTCTCCGTTTAGCTGAGAGAGGATTTCATCTGCAATTTCTTTTGCCAAATCAAGTCTTGTCTTTCCACTTGAACTTTCTTGTACATTCATGGAAAGAGATGCATCGATTAAAAAAATGATGTCATGCGCTTTTAATTTTGGCATCAAAGGATCGTTTTTAGTTTTTGCGATGATTTCTGGGTAATGGCCGTTAACTTTTGGCTGCATCAAAGCAAATACAGCTAAAATCCAGGCAAGACAGAAGCATAACGCTTTAAAAAAATAGAGGCTTTTTGGTCTTTTGATTAAAAGTTTTGGAAGATTTTCTTTTGAGGAAAAAAGATGAAGCGTATTTTTTCGGTAAAGAAAATAAATCCAGAATAAAAAAGCCAAAAATAAAACAACAAACAAAGCATAGGAGGCTTCCGGAAAAGCATAATGCAAGTCTTGAGGAATTCCATTAAAATTCATGGAACCCTCTTAAAAAAAGTGGTTTCTGAAATGAGATAAAGCAGCATAAAGCATAAAGCTGCAGCTATAAAGTAGGGATAAAATGAAATGCGCCTATATTGAGTTGGAAGATTATCTTTTGTTGGAGGGGTATTAATTTCATTTTTTTCGATTTTGTTAATTTCCTCATAAATGTCACTTAAACTGTTTGAGCTGTCTACCACATAAAAATGACCGCCGGTAAGTTCTGTGACTCTATTCATAAGATTTCGCTCAGCAGTGAATTTATTTGTCAAAATGGAAGGGTCTACATTGATGATGTAGAGGCGTACTTCATTTTCTTTTGCAAAATCTGCAGCTTCCTTAATGTCCATGGAGCGGTATTTATCATTAACATCTTCAGAATTCACATTTTGAACACCATCTGTTACCAAAACGATGATTGAATTTTTTATTTCATAAGCAGGTTTTCCAGATTTGATCATATCATTTGCAAAATGTTTGGTGGCGATGATCAGATTAACGGTTTTAAATACAGCATAACCGATTGCAGTTCCTGCATTACTCTCAAGTGTCGTTGGATTTAATAAAGCAATTTCCTTGACGATTGCTTCATGATCCAATGTAAGGGGCGCTTTGATATCTGCTGTTCTTGCAAAAGAAATTAAACCAATCAAATCGTTTTTTCGCTGCTCGATAAAGGGGATAGTCACTTGCTTTAAAAAATCTATTTTGGATGTTTTTTCAAAACGGCCATCTTGCATTTGGGCATTGATGATTTCCTGCATCGATCCGGATTCATCTGCTAATAAATAGATAGCGATGCCTTCTTTTGGCAAATTATTTTGGTCCGTGTGTGATTTTAACGCAAAATCATGTGGATCCAAAAAGGCGATTAGAAAACCAACGAGACTCAACAATAGGCAATATTTAGGAAAATTTGAGAATTTTTTTTTAAATGAAGGTGACTTTTGATGGGGGATAAGGTTTAAATCCGGAAATAAGAGCGCCGGTTGTTTGTAATTTTTTGCCCACTTAATAAAAAACCATAAAAAGCTAAAGAAACAAATAAGAATGAGTAGAGCTATCTTATCGAGTTCCAATTTTTTAAATCCTTTTTAATGATTATCTAAAGCTTTGACTTTTTTTATCATGAAAGAATTTAAAAGAAAAAGTAAATATTGACCATATGAGGCTATTTTAAAAAAGAGTGTAAGCTTTCCCTCTACCCGGAAATAACTTCAAGAAAGCGTTTTAAATATATATAGGGGTCATACTGTCAAGTCTGACCTGGGATGGCACGAAGTTCCTAAAAACCCACAACTTTCTCCTGTAAAATTCCAGAAGCTTTTTCACCCGATTTTTCTTTTAGCACGGATATGAAATTTCTTACTTTGCTACGTTGAGATTGGATGCTTTCTTTGACCCCTTTTCAAGGGTTATTTTTGCTAAGCCCGAAACGAAGTTAGGACGTTTGAACCATTTAGCCTAATGCCGTCAAATAAAAGATTTAAGTACGCAA
>JBEPVN010000104.1:0-6713 GCA_041691015.1 Parachlamydiaceae bacterium
AAAAAAATTAAATACCTCTGCACTCCAAAATATTGCTTAGCTTGATGCGTATGCGAGAGCGGCGACAGACATTCTAATGCTTATGGTCGTTCTTATGATCCTCATCATCATGATCGTGATGATGCTCTTTTTCCTTCAAAAGCAGTTCTCGCTTCTTTATTTTTAGCTGCTCAATCTTACACTCATATCCTTCCACATGAAACATCAGCTTAAATTTTTCCCATTCATCATTAAAGCTCTCAATAATTTTTATATCCGCATTTTGCTTAATGCTTACAATGAGGCATAATAACTTATGAGCTGCTTCAATTCGCTTTGCAGTATCTGTTTCGCCCGGTTTAATTTTTTGCTGCATAAAAAAGGAAGTGATCAAATTTGAAATTTCAGTGGATTCTTTTTCTTTTTCAATAACCCATCTTACAAATTCATTTTTATCGCGGACGGTTTCAAATTTATTTTGATTCATCACGGTAACTGCCTTGATCATTGTCTCGACATATTGATCAATAAAATCATAGACCATGTCATCATGATAGATACCGCAAGGCATCTGGCAATGCGCTTGTAGGTTTATTGGTCCTGACAAAAATGTAAATGAAGCAAAGCAAGCAGCTTTTAAAATAGATTTTTTCATTAAGTCCTCTTGAAACAGTTTTGAAGATATTTTTTACAATAATCTCAAAATTTTTTCAAGGATTAAATTTACGTATTAATCAATTGCACCATTATAGGCCACTTGTTCCTCTTTTATTTTTTGTTCGGACTCCGTAATTCTTAAATTAAAAAAATCTAATTCTCTTTGAAGTTGCTTTGATTTATTCTGCAAAGAATTATAATTGAATTGTTTGGAATCTATATTTCCTAGCAATCCTGTAATTTCTTTTGAGTCTTTTCTGTCTTTGAATTTTGCCTGAATTTGTTCAAGCGAGGCTTTTGATTCCTGTCCAACCTTTAATAAATTCCCTTCATATTCGATTGATTTTGTATTTTGATCTATTTCATTTACTATGATTTCTTTTCGTGCTAATAACTCTTCCAGTTTCAAATAGGTTTGCATCAGTTGATTATATATCGCAGCTTTTTTGCTACTCTCTAACACAGAGCTTTTCATCGGCATACCGATAGAACTTAATAATAGCGCTGGGAGCTCAACTATCGCAAAATAAACAGGAGAGACAATCAAGAATCCAAATATAGCAGTACCTGAATTGCAAATCGCGTGAGGGTCAGAATAATTGTTTCGTTCTTCCCAATATTTTCTTCCTGGTTCTTTTGGAGGACAAAAAAGAAAATCTCCACAATCCCAACATGCCGTCGATTCGTAAGATACTTCCCATGTGTCATCCTTTTGTAAAGGAACAACTTTTCTACCATGCCAAAGACTATTTGGATAAGCTAACAAACAATCAGCAGTTTTTTCTGTGCAGCTAGCATCTTCTGCCCCAGGATGCGTCAATGGTAAATAGGATGTTAAACAACACATAATTTTTCCTTTTCATCTAATAAATTAATAATCTCTACAACAAATCCTGAAATCAAAATCAATCGATTGCTGTAGAATAAGCCTGCCGTTTAATCGTTATATTATTTTTACAATTTTCAATGTCTTGATTAATGATATCCATGTCGTTTTGTAGGTATGCTTTTTTGTTAGCCAAAGAAGTATATGCCTTTTGTTTTGAGCCTACATCATCAAGCAATTTTGAAACTTCATTCGATTCTTTATATTTTAGTTGCATCTCTTTCAATTGTTTTACAGCTGGCCCGAAAGCTTCATTTAATCCCTTTTGTATTTCAAGAGATTTTGTATTTTCTGTGATTTCAGCTGCGATGATCTCTTTTTGCGCTAAAAGTTCCTCATGGCGTAAATAAAGCTGCATAAGGTCGTTATAAACTGCTGCTTTTTTACTTTCATTAAGGGCAGATTGCTTCATAGGCATACCAATAGCGCTGCAAAATAGTGCCGGTAGTTCAATTAATGCAAGGTAAAAAGGACCAAGTACAACTACGGCTATACCTACTCCAGAGCTTCCAGTATTTCTATACACAAATTTTCGTTTTGATTCGAATTCAACGCCAGGTGCTGTTGCAGGACATATCAGATCGCCCGTATTAAGGCATGCGGTTCTTTCATAGGAAATTTCCCATGTGCCATCATTTTGTAAAGGAACAACTTTTCTACCATGCCAAAGACTATTTGGATAAGCTAGCAAACAATCAGCTATTTGTTCTTTGCTGCTTGCATTAGGCGCTCCTGGATGAAGCAAAGGCAATAAATTTGTACAACAAGTCATAAATCACATCCTTTTATCTAAAAATTGTTCGCATTCTTGGATTTTTCTTCCTAAGTCATTTATTTTAATTTGCCAATGTATCTCTTTTTGATTTGGATACGAAGTAGGTTCCAACACATTCTGAAAACATGGCTGACAACATTTAAGTTTCTCTTCAAGCTTTATTTTTTTTAATTCATACTTTTCTTTTAGCAAAAGACATTCTACAAGCTTGCTATAAGCATACGCTTCTTCATTTGTAGAGAGTTCCACGTGCTTTATTGGCATTCCTACACAAGCTATCATGGCAGCTGGCAAATCTATAAGTACCAAATTCAACAAAAAAGTAAGCGCTGTTCCGGGATTTGGATTAAAAGGTATCGAATTCTTGCAAAAGCAATTGAAAAGATCGCCGCAGCCAGGCTCCTCATAAACAATTTCATTTTGAGAAATGAAACTTACCTCACGGCTTAGCCAAAGACATCTTGGAAAAGCTAGAATACAATCTGCGGTTTTTTCACAGCTACTACTTTCTAAAGATCCAGGATGTAATAAAAGCTCTAAATAATTCATATCTTTTCAGCGCTCTCCCTATCCCAGCGGTCCAAAAATTCCCTTACTTCTATAAAATGAATAGGAGAGACATGGATATCTCCAACAAACGCTGTATCTAGCGAGGCTATCAAAAAAAGCATCAATCCTATAAACCCAGACAGCAAGCCTGTCATTAAAGCATGGAACCATAAATTCTCGATCCTAAAAAAATACATAAAAGAAATCGTGATGAAAGCCCCAACTAGAAGCATCGTCCACATCATGGTTCCAATCGATTCGTTATTATTAAAGAGTCGCAAAAGCCGTACCCTATTAAATTCATTCAATTTTCGAATCGATTCCGCATACCAGATTTTATCTCGTTCGGTAGTAGGCTCAAAATTATAATAAACATTCCATAAATCCCCGATTGCCTCGTGAATTGCCATGTTCATATTTCCCATCTCATCAAATTCATAACCGTCTCTTGTCGTCGAATCGATGTAGCGTCTGACGTCCAATTTAATTTGGCTTTTGATTTTTTCAGGAAAGACTTCAGCATCTCTGTAAAGCTCAGCTGCAAGGTTTGCTTCAATGTCAATATTGCGGTGTATGTCGTTATATCTCTCATGCACATTGACTACCATATAGCTTAATAATACAGCATACATGACTCCGACAATCCCGAAAGTAAATCCCGCAACATCGTGATGCTCTTTCATTTTTTTTCCATCGAAAAAATATCTTGTAGCAATAAGCAGGAGGATAGCAAGTAAGCTTGAGCCCAATATGATGACAAAGCTTGAAAAATACCAAGGAACTTGCTCTAAAAAATTTAACATAAAAATTCCGGTTGTTGCTGTTTACAATAAAAAGAATATGTATAAAATTAAGTTTTATTTAACGCTACAAAAAAAATTATGATCGCTACTGCTGCAACTTATATTCAAAACCTTATCTTCAAATGCTGGTGGGTTATTTTATTCTGTCTTTTATGCGCTTGTCTTTATGAGCAAGGAAGAAAAAAAATTGACCTGGAATATCAAAAGCTGCATCGTCAGTTGATTAGGCTTCAGACCATCCGGGAGGATAAACTTAAATTAAAGGAAGAGCTGATGTTAAAAATCAACAGCCAAAGCGATCCTGATTTTGTGGAACTTTTGCTTATGAAAGAGCTTGGCGTTGTCCCTGAAGGGCAAATTAAATTTTTCTTTAATAACGTGGAAAACTAAATCAATGGAAATTTTTACCTACATTTTATTGATTTTTCTGTTAACCTTCGCATCCGGTTTTTTTTCCTCGACAGAAACGGCTTTTTTTTCATTATCATCCTCCAAAGTCAAAACATACAACCACTCGGAAGATAAAAAAAAACAGCTGATCGCGAACCTGCTTAAGCATCCAAGAGATCTTCTTGTCACAGTCTTTATGTTAAACACGCTTGTCAATATCCTTCTGCAAAACGTAACTTCCTCCATGTTTGGAAAAAATGCAGGGCTTGATTTAAAAATTGGCGTTCCCTTTATACTGACGTTGCTTTTTGGAGAAATTATTCCGAAATATATCGGGATTCAAAATAACGCATTTATAGCAGAACTCTCAGCTCCAGCAATCTCCATGATGCAAAACATCCTAACTCCTCTAAGAAGACTTATCGTCAACATTACAGAGCCAATCTCGAGATTAATATTTTTCTTTTTGAAGAAAGAAAAAAGCATCTCTCAAGATGAGCTTACGCATCTTCTTAAACAATCAGAAGAATTTGGCCTGTTAAACAAGGAAGAGGCGTTTCTTGCAAAGGGGTATCTTAACTTGCAAAATTTATCTGTAAAGGAAGTGATGCGTCCAAGAGACGAAATTCTATTTTATAATATTGAAGAGCCTCTTTCCAAACTCATTTATCTGATTGCAGACCAGCAATGTTCAAGAATTCCGGTATGTGATGAAAAAATCGATAACATCTTAGGGATCATATCCGCAAAAGATTTTTTTTTAGAGCGCGATGAAATATTAAACCCTCTTGATTTGAAAAAATTTTTAACAAAGCCTTTTTATGTGCCGGAAACTACAGCAGCAGCTCACCTCTTAAAACGATTTAATGAAAAAATGCTGGAAATTGCCATCATTGTTGATGAATATGGATCCATATCGGGGCTTACCACTTATGAGGACTTAAACGAGGTTGTTGTGGGAGATATCCATGATTTGCGCGACCAGAAAAAACTCTATAGCAAAACAAGTGAAAATGAAATCATCGCAAGCGGAAAATTAGAACTTGCTGTTTTTAATGAGATCTTCAGTTCTGACTTAAAAAGCAGTACAAACATGTTGACAATTGCCGGATTTCTCATCGAAAAATTAGGGGAAATTCCAAAAGCCGGCACCAAATATAAGACGGATGGATTTCTTTTTCAAGTTCTTAGCAGAGACCCAAATCGTATCAAACGTCTATATGTCCGTAAACTTAAACAATAAAGGCTCTCCTTAAAAAATGACCTATCATCCGGCGCTCATCTACCTTTTACTCAATATGGCAACGATCATCGTGCTTGCCTTTTACTCAATGATGGAAATGGCGGCTGTCTCTTTTAGCAAGGTGCGCCTTCAATATTACGCAAGTAAAGGCATCAAACAGGCAGTATGGCTTAAATATCTTTTGCATAATCCCTCAAGGCTTTTTGGTACGACTTTGATACTTGTAAATATTGCAACAGTTAGCGGCTCTGAGTTCATGAGGGAATTTTATCAGTCCATGGGCTTAAATCCTGATTTAAGCGCTATCGTTCAGGTTATTTTGGTCGTAATCTTTGGGGAACTAGCTCCAATGTTTGCTGCAAGGCGCTATCCTGAACATGTGGTGATGCTAGGTATTGGTCTTGTTTATTTTTCTGCAAAACTCATGACCCCCTTTCTTTATATCTTAAGTGTCATCTCAAAAGCCTGCAATTACTTAGTCGGAGGATTTGAATCCGATAATAATTTTTTCTTAAACCAGGAAGAATTGCTTAAAATTTTAGAATCAGAAGAAGATGAAAAACCTTTAAACGAAAAACAAGAATACGATACGGTGGCGACCCATATTTTTAATCTTCACAAAAGACAAGCAAAAGATGTGATGAATAGTTTTGAAAAAAACAATATGATAGCTTCCAATCTCAATGTTCTACAAGCAAAAAACCAGCTAAAAAAAACGAGTGCGAATTATTTGGTGATGTATCATCAGAACGTAAAAGATATTATCGGAATCGTTTATCCACGGGATTTGATCCGTGCCTCTGACAATAGAAAAATAAGGGAATTTATAGAAGAGCCTTGGTTTGTGACGCAATCCACAAAAGTTTTAGATTTACTTAATCAGTTTCGTTCCAATCAAAAAAATATGGCCATTGTCATAGATTCAAGGGGGTTATGCTGCGGTATCATTAATTTGGATGATGTGATAGAAGAAATTTTTGGTGAGGGCAAAGACCCTATTGTCAACGATAAAAAGCTTAAAAATCGTTTGATCGCAGAGCGCACGTTTCCAGGAAGCTTTACCGTGGCAGAATTTAAAGAGCTTTATGGAATTGAGCTTGATCCACACCTTGA
This sequence comes from Parachlamydiaceae bacterium, assembly GCA_041691015.1. GTDB lineage: Bacteria > Chlamydiota > Chlamydiia > Chlamydiales > Parachlamydiaceae > JBBSJT01. The sequence goes on from JBEPVN010000104.1 coordinate 6,396, forward strand.
GATGACACTCTCAGAGCTTATACAGGAGCGTCTTGGGTCTCATCTTACTGCGGGAGAATTTATTTATATGGATCCTTTTGAAATCAGCGTGAAAGAAACAAGCTTAACCGATGTGAGGACAGTCTCCATCCGTACAAGATTGTGACCGTACCGAAACAGTGCAAGCTTTTTTTTAACGCAAAGGAAGCAAAAAATCGAGAAAGGCGCAAAGCTTCCATTCTGATAACAAATTCCGCATCCAAATTAAGGATCAATTAAGGGGTCCTAGCTTGACAGTATGACAGTTTTTTTTAACCCTTACGGTATAAGTATTGAGGG
>JBEPVN010000105.1:0-6569 GCA_041691015.1 Parachlamydiaceae bacterium
AAACAAACGCAGGCTAAAGCCTACGCTACAAATCTTAGCTTAATGCATATGTGGTTGTCACCACCGCTATCTATGTAAAATCGCTTCGCTATAGCCCCTTTAAGAGGGGACTAAACTTGCATTCAAATTAGCAAAACTTAAGCGATGCATTTCTAAGTGTCCATGATCTGTAAGTTCTGAAACATGCACGGGAACTGCCGTAATATAGCCCTTTCTTAACCAGGCAATATCGCTTTCTTCATGCTCATCAAATTGCGCGATTTTAGCGCCGAGCCAATAATACTCGCTTCCTTCTGCCGGATGTGTTCTTTTGTCCGGATTTTCCATCCATAGCTCTTTTCCTTGGCGTGTCATACGAAACCCTTTGAACTCAGTGAAGCTTTTATCCGGGAAGTTGACGTTTAAAAGTGTGCCTTTTGGCAGGGGATTTTCTAAGGCGTGTTTAACAATGAGTGGGATCTGGTTCTCATAAAGCTCATAATTGGGCTCTAAAAAATCGCGGCAGGAAAAGGCGATAGCAGGTATTCCTTGCATCACGCTTTCAATTGCGCCGGCAACTGTGCCGCTATAAAGAACGTTTCTTCCTGCATTGGTTCCGCGATTAATCCCGGAAACGACTAAATCAGGAGCCTCATCAAAAATAACACTTAAACCCAATTTAACGCAGTCAGCGGGCGTTCCGTTAACAGCCCAGGTTACGGCATCTACTTGTTCATTAGAATTATGGTAAACAGAAACAGGAGCATGCCAATTGATTTTTTGGATATGTAGAGGATGTCTTATCGTGATTGAAAGTCCGACTGCCGATTGTTCTGTCAAAGGAGCGCATACGACCAAATCCGCAAAATCTTTTAGAGCATTCCAAAGATGTCTGATTCCAGGAGCATGAATTCCGTCGTCGTTAGTAATGAGTATTTTAGGGCGTTTTTCCATCTTTATTTACCATCCTCTTTTAGTTTTAATTTTTATCTTACGCCGAATCCAAATTTTCAGTCAATCTCCGATTAAAAATAGTGAATTAGTATTTTAATTGTTAATTTTAATTAACAAATATTACTAAATGATGTAAAATTAGATTAACAGATAATAGAGGTAAAGGGGTTTTTTAATGTCTTTTTCAGACCCAAATAACAAAAGAAAAATTAAAAAAGATCACCCATCGGCTAAACAAAGAGATTTTTTCCAGGCAATTCATACTTTTATCAGTGGATTTGTTGTGGAACGCACAAATTTGACCAAAAAAAAGCATGAAAAAACTTTGATCGACCAATTCATCCTAAAGATCAAAGGCATTTTTCCTTTTACAAAAGCTAGCAGCCAAGACAAAGAAGAGCATAAACTTCTTGGACGTATTCATGAGCTCAATAAAAACGCGAGCGATGTTTTGAATGTTTTAAATACAGTAAGAGAAGATTTGAAAAAGGAAGTCGACGACGAACTTTATCCTTTTGTAGAAGCTGTCATGAATCCTATGATACGAGATATTTGCCGCATTCAAAAAGTAGTAAAAAAAGAAGGTCTTATGCATCAGCAGATTGATGCGTTCAATCAATATAATGAATGGATTAACCGGGCGAAATTATGGGTGCAAATTTGCTCTACCTCCAAAAATAGGGATGTCATCGAAAAGGCCATTATCCAACATACTTTTGAGGATTTTATTGTGATCATCGACAGGGATTTAAAGCTGATCTGCGATTATGAAGAACATCTTTTAGATGAGCTTGATATCACAGACGAAGAAAAAACTTCGCTAAGGATTGAAATTGAAAAGGGATTGACAATCTATTTAAAAAGTATGAAAGCCTTAAAAAATTTTCCGAAAAACTTAAAGCTTGAGGATTTGACTACCTGGAAAGATCAGGCCGATAAAAGACGCGATCGCTATTTTAATACAGTCTTACAAGTAATCGATAATAAGACAGGGGAGTTTAATCCTTCAAAAAAAAATAAAGAAGATCATGATGTGTTGCTCGGAAGTTTTGAGCAAGTTTCATATCTTGAGGTGGAAATACCTCTACTTGCTGAAAAAATTGAACTATCCAAAGATTCGTTTGAAATTGAAGTCAGTTTACAGCAATTGCTAGCCCTTCAAGAAGAGGTCGATGAATTGTATCATGATATAAGAACGCCCTCTAGCATTATTGAGCGCTTGCAGGATTTAAAGCTTCTTTTAGAGCACGTCTTCAAAAAACTGGATTAAGGCTGACCAATCCCTCAGCGGTTTTTATTTCCGAGTGGCCTTGTCTGAGCCATAAACAAATCCGGCTTTTGCGATATTTTCACGGGCATTTGGATAAATCTCTTCTATTGCTTTCAAAAGATCTTCCGTTTGTTTCCTCATCGAATTTTGTCCGACAGGGCATCTGCACATGATCCGCATAAAGCCTTGAGCTTTTGCAAAGGTCCGGATATCGTTTTCTGCGACATAAATCAATGGACGGATGATAGTCACACCATAATCATGCATGTGGATTTTTGGCATATTGCCGGCAAATTCAGCTTTATGCAAAAGATTCATGAGAATAGTTTGGGTGTGGTCGTCCCTATGGTGTCCAAAAGCTATAGTTGTGGCTTGCACAAGTTTTGCCGCATCAAAAAGCAATCTACGACGCTCCCTCGAGCAGCTATAACATTCCAATGTTTCAAGTTTTTGAGTTGATTCGCGGACATGGAAAGGAACTTTTAGTTCATCGCAAATATTTTGGAGATAATTTGTGTTGACTCCGGCGCCGCAGGAAAACTCACCCTTGACATGGATGGCATGTATTTCCAAATCAGGAAAGCCGCGACCTGAAATGCTTTTTAGCATATATAACAGGGTTAAACTATCTTTTCCGCCGCTTAATGCAACGGCGATTTTGGAGACACCTTTTAGCATTTCAAAATCAAAGAGGGCTTTACGTGTTGTACTTTCCAGTCTTTTACCAAGTCCTGTCCAGTTTTTCTTTATATCGGCTGTTGTCATAATTATTTAATTAAAATATCCAAAAGATTATACTTCCAACCATGATAAAGAAATTATTTATTTAATTAAAGAGGTAAATCATGAATGCAAAACCCGGGCGTAATGACCCATGCCCTTGCGGTTCTGGTAAAAAATATAAGCAATGCTGCTTTTTAACGAAAGGCGGTAGCGGCGTTAAGAAAAAGTTGACTGCAAAATGGATCAATCAGCCAAAAACGGAAGCTCCTAATTTGATGGAACGCACTTTTGGAAAAGCAATCGAGCAAATGGATGAAAAACCACCTGTTAGCTAAAACCCATTTCTAACCAATTTAAGAGGCTATCAGTCTCTTAAATTATTATATATTTTATCTTTTAATAAAAAAAGGTTGATTGGAAAAATAAGAATTTGCTATAAACGTGCCTTCATAAGTGTTAGCTGACATAGCACAACTGGTAGTGCACCTGATTTGTAATCAGGGGGTTGTGGGTTCAAGTCCTACTGTCAGCATTTGTTCTCCAATCTGGGGGTATCGCCTAGCGGCAATGGCAAGAGACTGTAAATCTCTCGACTTCGGTCTGCGTTGGTTCGAGTCCAACTGCCCCCATATTCCCTTCCAATGGTCATTTCGGATAGTTCAAGTATCCTAATCGAATTCGTTAAAAAGCGGGTTTATCCCACTTTTACCCCACTTGTCCACAACACATAAATTAGTTTATTTTTAGTGTCGGCGTTTACATTGTCTGATCAGCTACAAGCTACAGAAGGGGGGACGATATGAAATTTTTCAGGCTGGAGACAGAACTTTGGTAAAAAAAGGTTTTGAAAATGAAGGTTTACGAACTAGGTAATTTAACATCTCAAAAAATTAATGAACTTGGGGAGTGGCTTAATAATTTAGAGTTGTCGCATGCTATTTTTTTATTTTTGGTATTGATCGTATTGAGTATGTTTTTCAATCAAAAGTTCTGAATGCGCTCATTCATTTTTTTGAACACTTTATTCTTCTATAATCTAAACTTATGGCTTTATAGACTACCAGAAAGGCATTGCTCTGCATTTTTGATAATCCTATCCATAATTTCTTGACTGACAACAGGTTCATTTTGATCTTGCTCATAAACACCGCCTAAAATCATTCTATCGTTCCAAGGATATACTGAAACAAAAAATATATTAGAATCACTTGGGTCATTGTCAATATGATGAGAATATAAATAGTCTATATTCTTTTGGTGATTAAAATAAAGAAGTTGACCACGAACCGGAAAAAATTCTTGATCATTAAAGAGTTTAATAGATCCCATACTGGTGCAATTTATGATCACGGACTCTTTGAGGTTTAGAATGTCTTTTAGGGATTCAAGATGACATTGTCGCAATATTGCTCCCTTTTGTTTGACTTTTAGGAACAGGTCGTTCATGAACAATTGCCCATCGATTCCAAGTTCATAAACAAGTCTCCCATTCTTAATGACTCCATTATCAAAATGTGCTATTATTTCTTCTCTTTGCTTTGTTCTGTTGGGTTCTTGAGATCCTTCGGGTTTAAAGCTGTAGGCCGGGATAAGTCGAACCCCTAAGAATTCAGGGGAGTCACCCACACTCTTTAGAAAACGACATTCTGAATTTTTCTCCATGCGCAAATGCAATTGCTTTTTTTCCTCTGAAAGATCTTTGAGTAATAAAAGAGGGCTCCAAATTCCTGCGGCAACGTTGGATGTAAGATTGGGTGACCATTCATCAGAATAGATGTGAACTTCATAGCCTTTTTCCAGAAGATCGTAAGCAGTAGTTAATCCTACAACGCCTGCACCCAAAACAGCTACTGTTTTAGAAGAACTGTCGTTATAGCGAAGAATTTCTAACACTTCCTGGACTCCGCCAAAGGAAAGCGAAAGCCCAGAACCCCCATAGCCATAGTTATGAATAACCAATTTGTCTTCGATTTGCTCCATCTCTATGCGAATACCAGTTTTTCTGAAGGGGCGAATTCCTACGTTTGTCCCAATAATGTTTTCCTTGGATATATTTGGAGTATGTAAGTAGACATGTTCAGTGCTAAAAACAGATGTTATACAGAGACACAAAAAAGCAATTTTGTAAAACACAGCAAACCCCTTGAATAAATATTTATTAAGAAAAAATTGTAAGCTGACTTGCAATTCATTTCCAGTCAAAAGAATTATATAGGGGCCTAAGCTTGACAGACAAGGTTATCTCCAAAGGGCTTAAGTTCAGACCGCATAAGGAACTAAAAGCCCTACTTGTTTCTTTTATCTTTTGGCTTAAATGCTTATGAAGAAAAATATAATGAAATGAGATTTGTCTAAACAAATAATTCTGTTTTTGGTATGGTTTGTCTTTGATTCATGCTGACATAGCACAACTGGTAGTGCACCTGATTTGTAATCAGGGGGTTGTGGGTTCAAGTCCTACTGTCAGCAATTTCTTACCCCCGCGCTCCTCCTTTATTTCTTATTATTTGACAATTACGGATTTAATGTTATATAATTAACTTTCAAATTAAAGATTATTAATTATTTTTAAAAAACTAAGGTATGTATGACAGAAATTATTAATAAAAAACCCATGACTATAGGTGAAATTTTTAAAATTTCATTTAGTTTTATCTTAAAAAATCTTCCCTGGATTGTATTTTTATCTTTAGCGATAAATCTTCCTGGGTTGTTATCGCTATTGGAGGAAGCATTGTATGGACAAAAAAGCCTATCCCTTTCAATCGTCTCTTTCTTAAGCTCGCTAATTTTTACACCTCTCTTTGGAGGTACGGTATCCATTTTGATTGGTGAGCGTTTTCTTGGAAGACAAATCAGTTTTTTTCAAGGCTTGAAAAAAAGCTTTAAAAAATGGATTTCCCTAATCCTTCTTGCTTTAGCAATAGCCATGGCAGGATTTTTTGGAATTTTATTTTTTATAATCCCGGGTTTTATTGTCGCTTGTGCAGTAGCATGTGCAACCCCTGCCATGATGCTTGAGGATTTAAAACCTATGGCAGCTTTTGATAGAAGCTGGGAATTGACAAAAAAAAACCGTTTACGAATTTTTGGATATTTAGTTTTGGAGGTTTTAATATTTGTTAGTGCGGTTATGTTGATGGTGCCGTTTATGCTAGCTGGAATCATGAACCCTTTATTTTTTGCAGCAATTGTGATCTTCTTAATGGCAGGATTACAGGCTTTAACATGGTCAGTTTCGACCCTTCTTTTCATTGATCTTCGCAATCAAAAAGAAGCAATCGAGTTAGAAAAAGCTAATCAAGTTGAAATTATCGTTCCAAACGAAATCTCTTAAAAGCGAACCTAAAAATGATACCGGTTGCAACCACCGGTATCGCGAAGCGATTTTACATAGATAGCCGGTGGTGACAACCACCGGTATCATAAGACAAAAATGCACTACGAAGTAGTGCGACATTCAATGTAGAATCACTTCGTGATTAATATCATCATTTTTTATATTTACGTTAGCTAACATATCATATTAAAGGTAGCACTACTTCGTAGTGCATTTTTGTTTTATGTTACCGGTGGTTGTCACCACCGGCTATCTATATTGAATCGCTTCGCGATACCTGCGGCGACAACCACCGCTATCTAT
>JBEPVN010000106.1:0-6529 GCA_041691015.1 Parachlamydiaceae bacterium
ACATTCGTGGCTCATCCTATAATTTAATCTACCACACGCTTACGCGTGTGGCTACCTGCTTTTACCGCTTCGCGGCAAATTAAAAAGATTATCACGAAGGCTTAGCACCATTTAGACAAGATTTTATATCAAAGATACTTGGCTTGATGCCATGACGCGGTAGCGGCGGATTTTCTGCAACATACTAAACAAATTCCTTAAGTTGATGACATTGCTGTCAAGCTAAGACCCCTTATACTGTGAATAATCCCCCAGCTTAAGCAGGGGGCTTCTCCCAATCTCAGTTTTCACCGGTGGTTGGGTTCCTGCATTGAGACTATGCAAAATTACATAGTCAGGGGCTTTTAGGGATTGAATACCCAAGCTATCTATTCCGAGAGCTAAGACACAGTAGTGATTTGTTTAGAAGAACTTGTTTCAGAGTGATTCGCCAACACTACGTAAGAACATATTAGAATTGAACAATTAATGCAAGGCGGATTTCATCCTAATGCTAAAGCATTAGGTTTTCATCCGTCCAATTGATAAAAAGCTAATAGGATTTGGCGAAGACTGCATCCAAGGTGGCTTTTTTCCCTGTCAATATACACGTTCCATTTGTTCCGCTTTGCTTCAAAGGCAGACAGCGAATGGTTACTTTGAGTTCATCCAAACACGCCTCGCTTCCTGTTTCTCCACACCACTTGGCTATTACAAATCCGGATTGTTTTTCTTCTCCCTCTTTTGAGCCAAAATAATTTTTTAGCTCATCGAAGGTCGTCACATCTTTTCGTGTTCTGCTCTCCAAAAATTGTTTTGCTTCAGCATAATAATTTTGTTGGATTTCTTCTAAAAGATTTCCGATTTGAGTTGTAATTTCGTCTTTTCCAACTTTTAATTTCTCTTTATGAGCTTTATCGCGTCTTGCAACCATCATGGAATTGGCTTCCATATCGCGAGGACCAACTTCAATTCTTACAGGCACACCTTTTTTGATCCATTCCCATGTTTTATCTCCGCCTCTTTTATCGCGCTTATCCACTATGACAGAAATCGGACTGCCATAAAATTGTACGGATCTAAGTTCTTTTGCAATGCTTTCTGCGTAGGCAAAAATTTCTTTTTCCTGCTCAGGCTTTGGCACAACAGGGACGATCACAACTTGAGCTGTCGCTATACGAGGAGGCAGCCTTAAACCGTCATCATCGCTGTGGCACATGATAAGCCCTCCAATCATTCTTGTCGTGACTCCCCACGATGTTGTATAGCCATATTCCACCTTGCCATCTTGCGTTGTGAACTTAATTTCGGAGGCTTTAGCAAAATTTTGACCCAAGTAGTGCGATGTTCCCATTTGCAAAGCTTTCCCGTCCTGCATCATACCTTCCATCGTAAAAGTGCTGACGGCGCCAGGAAAACGCTCTCCTTCTGATTTTTCACCGACAATAACTGGAATAGCCAATACATTTTCGAGAAACTCCCGATACATTTCAAGGATAGTCATTGTTTCTTCTATCGCTTCTTTTTCTGTAGCATGAACAGTATGCCCCTCCTGCCAAAGAAACTCTGTTGTCCTTAAAAAAATACGCGGTCTCATTTCCCATCTGACAACATTTGCCCATTGGTTAATGAGCAAGGGCAGATCGCGATAAGATTCCACCCATCTTGAAAAAGACTCTCCTATAATCGTTTCAGAAGTCGGACGTACAATTAACGGCTCTTCAAGCTCACCTGTCGGAATAAGGCGGCCATTTTTTTCTTCAAGCCTGTGATGTGTGATGACGGCGCATTCTTTTGCAAACCCTTCAACGTGCTTCGCTTCTTTCTCAAGGTAGCTTAAGGGAATAAAAAGCGGAAAATAGGCATTTTGATGCCCTGTTGCTTTGATACGCTGATCGAGCTGTTTTTGCATGTTTTCCCAAATACCGTAACCCCAGGGCTTTATCACCATGCAGCCTCGTACCGGAGAATTTTCAGCCATATCGGCAGATTTTATGACCTGCTGAAACCATTCAGGATAATCTTCTTTTCGTGTGGGCGTAATCGCAGTTTTTTCTTGTGTATTTTTATTTTGAATATTCGACATGTTTAAAAATTTCCCTTTCTAATTTAACGTCCCGATGAAATCTTTTCTCATCGATTGCAACAACAGGTACAACCCCTTTGATTGCATTACAAATAAATATTTGGCTTTTATCAGATATATTTTCTAATTTTTCTTTTACGTAATGGACTTTAAAATTTGAATTTCTTAAAACATCGGCAAAGTAGGTCAGCGTAATTCCATTAAGTAATTCCAAAGAGGGGTCAGGAATAAAAATATCCAAATCCAAACGCCAAAAAATATTTGAATATGCAGTTTCGGTAATATACCCTTGAGCTGATAAAACAATTGCATCATCAAAGCCTTGGAGAACAGCATAATCTGAAATCATTAACCGGTCAAGATAAGATAAGGTTTTTAATTTGGAAGAGGGCCTGCATACCAAATTGGGATAAAGCGTCAGTCGTGCTTCTTCCAAGGGTTTATCAGAAACAAGAGAGAGGGTCATGAGCAATTTTCCATGAGCTCTTGTCTTAAGAAGCAATTCAGGGCTGTTTCCGCCTGTAATGATAATTTTTAATCTGTAAATGCCTTTTTGCGCATGATTTTTTAAAATAAGTTCTTGAATACTTTTTAGCCGAATTTCAGGGAAAATAATACGAAGCTCATTGCATTGCTCTTTTAGACGCGTGAGATGTTCTTGAAAAAAAAGGAGATAGCCATCTTTAATTTTGATTGTGGTAAAAACTGCATCGCCAAACAAAAAGCCCCTATCAGAAATCGTGATACAAGGCTCATTTTCCGGAATAAATTTATCGTTACAAAAAACAAACTGCATTTAAGAAGACAGTTTATAATTTAAATCTTCAAGTTTCTTTTCCAAATTTTCAAATTTCGTTGTATTTTCACTGTCTCTTTTCACATCAGCTTCCATTTTATCTTCCATTTTTGACAGCTCTGCAATGCTCTTTTTAAGCTCAATGCATGTATTATTAAGATCCTCATAGACCTTTAATAAAAAATTAAATTGCGCATGCTCTTCATTTACAACTTTGGAATATCCATTTAAGAGCTGCGATAATTCTAACTTTTCCACTTTAAGATTTTTAATTTCCGTGTCTAATTTTTGATTGTTGTCTTGAAAAAGACTAAAAACAACTTTTGAAGATTTAATATTGCTCTTCATTCTTTTTGACATATCAATCATGGAGACAACAACAGCTTTAGCATCTCCCAAAGCTTGTTCTACTTTTGTAAATTCAACTTTTAATAGATTTAATTCATCAACTGTAGATTTAAACTCATCTGATAATTTTATATTGCTAGATTTGTTTTCTTCAAGCGCTTTTTTTAAAAGTTCTATTTTTTCATAAGCAAGAACTAATGTTTTGTCGACCTGATCATTTTCCTTATCATAACTTATCACATTTTTTTTTACTTCTTCTTCAATTTCAGAGGCGTCCACATTAGCTTTTGTCTGTTTTTCCACATTCTGTTCGAACGACCACTCCGGCATGATGTGGTAATAGCAACCGCAGGCAAAAAGAGAACCAAGAACAACAAACACGTCAAAAGCAATATTTGCCACATTCACCCCTTTCAATACAGCAGCAGTTGTACCGGCAGCAACAGTTACAACTGGCTGCCCAAAGGCTGTCGCAAGTCCAAAACCTGCACCGCCAAGTGCCATACAACCAAGAACCGGAATGGGAGAAAGAATCACGAATTTTTCAGCCCTATCAAAACATGATGGGACAAATGCTCTATCAGCTATCGGTGCAGGATCCATATTTTAACGCTCCTAAAAATAATTAATCGTTGCTACTTTAATCGCTCGTTGTTTCTACGCTACTTGAAGTAGTACCAGCTTCTGAACTTGTCTCAGCTGTCCCCCTCAGAACTGTTACCTTCATTATACTTTTTGCTTATCACATCTAAGCTTTGTGCCATAGAAGAAGGTAAAAAGGGATGTGACTGTGTGCGTTGTTTTGCAGGCTTTTTGTGAGCTGACTTATCCGCATCAGATGATTTTAAATCATGAGAATCCATGATCTTTTGTAGATTTTCACATTGATCTTGAAGTTCTTCAGTTAAAATGACTTTTCGTTTATTCTCTTTTTTTATCTTTTTATGAAGGTCATTTAGTTGTTTAACTTCTGCTTTAAGTTCGTTTTTTCTCTTTGTCAAATCATTAATTTTGCTTTCTAATGTTTTGTTGGAATGTTTATGAGCTTCGAGATCTTTTGTTATGGATTTATTATTGGCTGCAAAGTCACTTACAATTTTTTTCTGCTCTTCTATTTGCTCTTTATATTTTTCAATATTAGCTTCTAATTTTGTAAGTTCTGCATCGCTTTCAACCAATTGATTTTTTTGGATTTCAATAGTTTCTGTAAGGCTCTTTTTCTCGTTTTCCATTGCTGTGACTTGGAGCCTGACGCTTACTAGAGTTGTTTCAAGCTTTTGTCTTTCCTGCATAACACTCTCAACTTGAGTCTTGGAAGTATTTTCCATTTCTTTCAGCTTTGTAGTTGCAGCTTCAGTTTCTTTTTTGTTTTCTTCAAACTGGAATTCTAAATCAGAAAATTTCTTAAGATGTTCATCAAGCAGTTTATTTTGCATTTTCAAATCAATGGTATTTTTTTCAAAAGCATCAATAATTCCAGCATAATTATTAATGTTATCTAATTGTTCCCGACTTAAGGACAATTTGCGGATGGAGTGCGCGTCTAGGGCTGTCACTAAAGTTATTACAAAACCCACAATTGCAGTATTTCTATCCCCTAATACTAGGGAGGCAATAGTTGCAATAGCACCGATTGCAGAAGTTGCGAGCGACACGTAAAATTCTATCGGTACTACTTTGTTACTTCCCATATTAGTTTTCGATACAGGTGCAAGCTGTGGTAACGGAATTCCTGCGCGCTTCAAAGCTGTTACTCCTTGAAGATTTAAATCACTTAAGTTCATTTTTTACCTTTTTTTGTTTAAATTTAATTTTAGTGATAATCCATTTTTTTATTTATGTCAAACTTTGAAAGATCGACTCCCCTTTTTGCATTGTTTCTAAATATTCTGAATCTGCTCTTGAGTCAATTGTTATCGCCCCCCCAAGCTGGACTTGTATCTTGTCTTGAAAAAAGAGCAAGGTTCTGATGGCGATATTAAAATCAAAATCTCCGTTACTATTAAAGTAGCCTATTGATCCTGTATAAATTCCGCGCGTTCTTTTTTCGAATTTTTTGATGGCTTTCATCGCAGGCAATTTGGGGCATCCTGTAATAGAGCCTCCAGGAAAACAATTCTTGATTATGTCTACAGAGTGCATTTTAGCAAATGGTTTTGACTCAATAATCGATAATAGATGAAACACATTGGCATAGGCTTCCAATTGCGCTATCTTGATGACTTTAACGCTCCCTGCAAGGCTGATTTTACCAAGATCGTTTCTCATCAAATCGGTAATCATCAAAAGTTCTGAAAAGTCTTTTTTTGATTTTTGCAGTTTTAATTGATTTTTCAAATCTAAAGAAGCTGTTTTTCCTCTTGCAATTGTTCCCTTGATGGGTCTTGTTTCAAGAATATCATCATTTTTTTTTAAAAATCTTTCAGGAGATGAGGAAACTATCGTAAATTTTTGATTTTTAAAATAAGCTGAAAAAGGGGCAGGATTTTTAGTCATTAACTGACAAAAATAATGATAAGGATTTCGATGTCCAGATAGCATGCACTCATGTGAAAGATTGACCTGATAGACAGAGCCATCTTTTATCATTTCCTTTATTTCTTCAATTTTTAAAGTATAAGACCCTAATGTTTCAAAGTCTTTATCCACTTTAAGGGGTAGATAAGTTTCAGATTTTATTTCCCGCAACTCTTCTATAAATGATTTCCAAAAATCGACTTTTGAAAACTTTGTAAGCCATGTTCTAGCAGGCTCTTTAAGATCAGTTGATTCTATAAATACAGTAGCCTTTGATGTTTTGTGCTCAAGTTTCAAAATAAAAGCAGATCTTTGAAAATAGGCATCCGGAACTATTTTAGGAAGACTAAAATCAGGGTCGCTTATTTCATAACTTAAAAAACCAACCCAGGAGGGATTTATGGGATAACCTTCTGAAAATACCATTTTTGATTTTAAAATTTCCCATGGATTATCTTCGTTTTTTATTTCAATGGATTCAAAAGGAAAAAGAAAAAGGTAGGAACATGCAGCAGAATCAAAATCGCCTCCTGAATAAAGGAGAAGAGTGCCTTCCATGTCTGCAAAGACTGCGGTTAATTCAAGTAATTCTTCTCGTGTAATTTGGATCGGCAATTCAAACGTTAGCATAGTAACCAGATATTTTTAGTATTTTATGAAATAGCCAATATCAATGTTTTCCTTGGGTGAAAGGACGACATAAAATAAAAAGTTAATTCCCTAAAGAGGGGACAACGGAACTGTCTCGCTCCTAAATAACAAATTCCGCATCCAAATTAAGGATCAATTAAGGGGTCAGGCTT
>JBEPVN010000107.1:0-6520 GCA_041691015.1 Parachlamydiaceae bacterium
GCTTGATGCGTATGCGTTAATAGCGACTTAAAAAAAATGGGTAATGCTAAGGGCAACGCCCTGGGTGTGAATAGTTAGATCGGCAGGCTGAAGGCCTGCAAGAATAAACTCAAACTGTAGAAAGATGAATAAAGCATAGTATGCAAGTAATCGACAACATGGACATGGGAGACCGCTCGCGCCTCAAGTCTTATGGACAACATGGACTTTGTATGCTGGATTGTGACAGCATACAAAGTCCATATGGTCCCCATAACTGCTCTGTCAAGAATTTTGTAGATCTATTTCTTAAACATCGATATATTCAGGACTTTTAAGATAAATTTCTAAATACAATTGGAGAACAACTTACATGACTATAACGAATGAAACAATCCTTTCTGGCGAATTTAACAATTATTTGAGCAGTTGTCCTCAATGCATTACAAATGAAAAATCCTGCAAGCAAGCGGATCAAATTGTTAAAGAAATCTATAATTTGGTTAAAGATAATTTTGTGCAATCATCTTCTGTTTACCACACAGTTTTCGAGATTCCTAACGATAATTTAGTAAATATTATTAGAAAATGTCATATTGAATTTAAAGTTACTGTAGAGTACAAAAAGCGAACACCTCATTCAAGTCATTATTATGACCTATTGATTTCCTGGACCCGCGATAATCCAATTTTTGCTTCTTCTTCTTTTAAAGATAGAAGGTTAGAAAAACTTTGGCAAAGGGTGGTTCGTGAGGAAGGTTGCGACGTTATTATTGAAGCGAAAGATAATCAATTTCTGAAAGCCCATAGGTTGATCCTTACAACAAATTCGAAATATTTTAAAAGTGCTGACAATGTCTCATGCATTTCTAAAGCACCTATAAAAATAGATGCGAGTAAAAAAATAGTCATGGGAATGTTGGAATTTATTTATAAAGGTTCTATAACTGCTCTAAAAGACTTTTCCCCCGATGAAATTTTTGAATTGTTTACTGTGAGCCATTCCCAACATTCTAAGAAACTAATGAATTACGCGTTAAAGCAATGGGATAGTAATTTAAACAAAATCGAGATAAGAATACACCTTTTAGCTATACAAAAGTGCATTTATAATGAAGTCCTACTTCAAATGCTGATTTGGGTAGAGTATAAGCATCAAGATAGTGTGTTTGATTTTAGAGAAGGAATTTTTGGCTGTACAAAAGAATTTTTAACACAACTAATAACATTAGCTACCGAGAATAACTTTCATAGTGTTTTAGGAGAGTTGTCTACCTATATGAGTTATAATCCATATCGTGACAGACAATAAATAAAGAGGTCCAAGCTTGACAGTATGACAGTTTTTTTTTAAAATCTAGATTAATTGAATTCTGAGTTTAAAAAAAACCTGTTATACTGTCAAGCTTGGACCCCGTAACTTATCGCTTAAGCAATATTTCTCTCTACCATGCCGATCTGACGTCTTAGGGTCTCATCGCCAAGGAGCTTTTTCTCAATGTTTTTGCATGCATGCAATATCGTCGAATGCGTCTTGCCAAATGAGGCTCCAAGCATTTGAAGCGACTCATTGATCAGCTTATAGGCCAAATACATGGCAACTTGTCTTGGAAGCGCAATTTCCTTCGTTCTTGTCGTTCCTTTCAAATCGCTGATGCGTACTTCAAAAATGGTTGCGACACTCTTAAGAATTTGCTCGACAGAAATTTTTTGTTTTGGCGCATGCTGGAACATTTCGCGCAAAGTTTTTTCTACGAGCTCTTCTGTGACCGGCATATTAAAGAGGCGGCAATGCGCGCTTAAGCGATTGATCGCACCTTCCAACTGACGCACGTTATTAAAGATATGCTCTGCCATATAGAACGCGACGGCGCTTGGAATTTCAAAACCTTTGCTTTGAGCCTTGTGCTGCAAAATAGCAACTCTTGTTTCCAAGTCAGGAATGCCGACATGAGCGACTAAGCCCCATTCCATTCTCGCAATCATCCTTTCAGATAATTTAAGCTGGGATGGTGGTTTATCGCTTGTGATGACGATCTGTTTATTTTGATTGATCAAAGTCTCAAATGTATTACAGAATTCTTCTTCAAAATTTAAACGGTTTTGTAAGAATTGGATATCATCGACAAGTAAGACATCAATATCCGATCGATAAAAACGCTTCATCGAATCAACAGATTTATTTCTTAAACTATCGACTAGTTCATTAATAAATGCTTCCGTTGTGATGCATTGCACGCGTAATTTTTTGTTATTCTCGCGGATGTAATGACCGATACTATGAAGTATGTGGGTTTTTCCAAGACCTACGCCCCCATGGATGAATAAAGGATTATAAGATTGACCAGGTCTTGTAGCAACGCCGATCGCTGCTGACTTTACAAATTGATTTGTAGGTCCTTCAATAAATGTATCAAATTGGTAATTCTTATTGAGTTTTACTTCCGGAATATTTTGTGTCGTATTTTCAAGTGTAATAGGATCGTTTGCAGCTTTTGCTATGACGACTTTTTGAGTAGGCGCAATTGTGAATTCAATTGATGGCTCCCCATTTTGGTCGACTGGTAAAAAAGCGCACATGTCTTGCTTATAATTGGAAAGTAAATATTCTTTTACAAAGATATTAGGAATTTCCAAGGATATGGAGTCAGATGTATATTTTAAAACTCTTATTGGACTAAGCCAGTTACCAAATGCGGTGGCGGAACTGCGATTTTTAACGTACTGTAAAAATTGATTCCACACGTCACAATTATGAGTATCATGCATAGTTTTAAGCCCTATTTAAAGTTATAAACAATGTTCCCACAGTATATCCTGGGGGTTTCTCGTTGTGGTAATCTACCATTTGAAATCAAAAGCCACAAGCTAATTAAATCAAAAAAAATGCCTTGTTGTTTTAAACCCTTGCAACTCAAAATCAGATGTTGTCAAAAAAAAATTTTAAATTATATATCTAAATTCGCATTTTTTACCTAAGTCCCTTAATGTTATAGGTAAAAGTCATTAATTGTTGTTTTTTTTAGTTTTAACATCATGCAATTAAGCATGTTGCAAAAAAAAAGACCCTCGAATTTTAGTTGCTTTTCATTTTTAATCATTTGGATTAGACTGATAAATCAACAGATTTGGAGAGTTATGAACAATTTTATTCCGTACACAAAGCAAACCATAGAGTCTATCGATATAGAACAAGTCGTTTCGAGTTTAAGCGAAGAGATTATCACAAGAGGCCCTATTGTTCAAACATTTGAACGGGAAGTTGCCGATTATTGCGGAGCTAAATATGCGGTTTCATTTAATAGTGGGACAACAGCATTATACGCGGCAGCCTGGGCCGGAAAAGTTTCACAATATGATGAATGTTTGACAACCCCAAATAGCTTCGTTGCCTCAACCGGATGTATCGCTTTTAATAAGGCAACCCCCGTTTTTTTAGATATTGATCGAACAACGGGTAACTTTGATTTAGGGAAATTGCAATTTAATTTAGAAAAAAAGAAGACTCGGGGACGAAGCATCATTTTACCGGTTCACTTTGCTGGTATTCCGATGGATATGGAAAAAATTGATGGCATGATTCGAGATCCCGATGTTCTTGTAATTGAAGATGCTGCACATGCTCTTGGCTCTCAATATAAAGATGGCACCAAAGTTGGTTCTTGCAGATGGAGCCATATGACAATATTTAGTTTTCATCCGGCAAAACAGGTGACGACAGGCGAGGGGGGGATGGTTTTAACAAACGATGAAGATTTGTATAACCGGCTAAAGCTTTACCGAAATAATGGAATTGTAAGAGACGGGGAACAATTAATTGGAAAACAAGAGCCTTGGTATTATGAAGCGCAAGATTTAACGGGTAACTTTCATTTGACCGATTTTCAATCTGCTTTGGGACTTAGCCAATTTAGACGTTTGGATAAAATTGTTGAAAATCGAAGAAAGCTGATTAAAGAATATCGAAAACTTCTAAAAAATGTTCCGGAAGTTAAAATGTTGACGAATGAATTTGACGACCAGGTTTCTTTTCATTTGGCTGTTGTTCAAATTAATTTTGAAGCTCTAAAAACCACTCGGACAGAAGTCATGCTTAAGTTAAAAGATAAGGGAATCGGCACTCAATACCATTATATCCCTATTTATAGACATCCGTACTTTGCAAAATCCGCAAATGAGATCAGCGAATATTTCCCTGAAATGGAAGGTTACTATAAAGAAGCCCTATCCTTACCTCTTTATACGGATCTTAAGTTGGAAGAAGTCTCTTATGTTGTTAAGTCCTTAAAAGAGATTCTTCTGTCGTAACAATTGCAAAACATTGAACGCCATCTCCACAGCCAAAGTCGGTGAGTCCCTCGCCGGATGTGGCTGTGATGCCTACATCTGAAATATCTAATTTCATAATCCGTGCGATATTTTCACGCATCGCAAGCAATTTTTCTTTAAACTTTGGTTTTTTGCCTTCCAACGTAATTGCAATGTGCGTGATGTTTTTGTTGTTTAAAGTTTTCATGGCTTCTAGAAGATACACTTCGCTATCTGTGATGCCATCCTTTAAACAAAGGTCGTCAGCCAAGGCTCCCAAAATCAAAACGCCTGTCAAAGAGGTGATGGCATTGCAAATGGCGTGTAAGACAACATCTCCATCGGAGTTTGCGTTAAAGCCCGGAGCATCATCAAAGATCAATCCCGCGATGACACATGGTTTTGAGGAGTCTGCCGGTAGAAAGCGATGACTATCCTGGCCGATTCCCGTTCTTATTTTTTTCATAGAATTCTAAAACTCCTATTTTTACCTTCAAGTTAGTCTTTTGTAAAAGCATAGTTTTATACTAAAAAGATATTTTTGAAAAGTTTCTAAATTTTTATTTTTTTAATTTAGTAAAAAATCCTATTGAAATTTAAATAATCTTTCTGATAAGAGAATGAGTTTTAATGACCTTCAAGTTATAATCGAATAATTTATTAAATGGATTGAAATGGAAATTTTGAAAATAACAGGCGGAGCCCCTCTTAAAGGACATATCAAGGCAGCTGGCGCAAAAAATGCCATGACGAAGCTTCTTGTAGCCTCACTTCTCTCGGATAAAAAATGTGTGTTTTATAATGTACCAAACATCGGCGATGTCGATGTCACAGTTGCGCTATGCCAAGAGATAGGCATGGAAGTGCAATGGGACAAACAAGCCGGCATTATGGAAGTTATCACAAAAGAACTTAAAACATCCTATGTCCCACAAAGATTTTCAGGAGCAAACCGCATTCCTATTTTGATGATAGGAGCGCTTCTTGGCAGAACTGAAGAAGATATTATTGTACCGACTGTCGGCGGCTGCGATATCGGACAACGCTCTGTTGATTTTCATATACAGGCATTGCAGCTTCTTGGCGCAAATATCGAATACCGCGGAATGAAACGGGAAGGCGCTTATTTTGCACACGCGCATAACGGCCTAAAAGGAACAGTCATTACGCTTCCTTATCCATCTGTTGGAGCAACTGAAAATACGATTCTTGCAGGGGTTACAGCACGTGGCATTACGATCATAAAAAATGCTGCGACAGAACCAGAAATTGTGGAGCTCATTTTATTTTTACAAAAACTTGGCGCAATTATTACTTTGGATACCGATCGCACAATCCGTATTCAGGGGACAAGGCGTTTTTATGAAGTAGAACACACTGTATTACCAGACAGACTCGAAAGCGCATCCTTTGGCCTTGCGGCAATATGCTCGAAAGGCCGTGTTTTTGTTGAGGGAGCGCAACACCTTAATATGATTACACTGCTTAATAAAATCCGCGAAGTCGGGGGCGGCTTTGAGATTAAAAGTAACGGAATAGAATTTTATTACGACGGACCGCTTCAAGGCGGTCTCCATATCGAAACAGATGTCCATCCTGGATTTGTCACAGACTGGCAGCAACCTTTTGTGGTCATGCTGACACAGGCTACCGGCTCATCTGTTGTTCATGAAACTGTTTATGAGAATCGTTTTGGCTATACCGAAACTTTAAATGAAATGGGAGCTGACATCACATCTTTTAGACAATGCCTTGGCGGCAAAACATGCCGCTTTGCTTCCCAAAGCTTTTCGCACAGCATCATCGTCAAAGGCTCAACACCGCTTGTCGGTAAAGAGATCAAAATCCCTGACTTAAGAGCAGGCTTTGCCTATGTTATGGCAGCTGCCATTGCTACTGGAGAGAGCATTTTAAGCGGCGTTCACTTCCTTGATCGAGGCTATGAAGATGTCGTGGGCAAGCTTCAAGCTTTGGGGCTTGATATCACCCGTGTTGAGACAGACAAAAAAGTTAAAGAGCTTGTTGAAACGCCTAGTAAGAAAAAAGCAGCCGCTCCAAAAATCGCTTTAGCTTAAAGAAAGCTCAAGCCTCTCTTCCCCTCTCGAGATCTCTGTCTCGACTTTAGGCTTTTTTCTTATCGCGAAGCGATTTTACATAGCTAGCCGGTGGTGACAACCACATATGCATTAAGCTAAGATTTGTAGCGTAGGCTTTAGCCTTAAGTTTGTTTGCA
>JBEPVN010000108.1:0-6418 GCA_041691015.1 Parachlamydiaceae bacterium
CAGAATTGCAGGCATGACCTCTGTTATTGCAGAATTGCAGGCATGACCCCAATCATTTTTTGACCCCAATCATTTTTGCTTGTTCGGAATATTCCTCAAATTTTATCTTGGGGGGCTCGCCTTCAAGGTGTGTAATAAGAGTGTTGGCTAATAGGAAAAGTACATCTATCGACAGATGCTGTTCAACCATTTTTGATGGAATTAAAAGCTTGTTTTGCCATATAAAATTATTGTTTGGTTGATATAACATTGAAATAGGTGTTTTGACGGGATTTAGACGAAGTAATTCGTCAATTAACTTTAAGCTACATCGATGAAAAAGGATCGTTGAAATATTCTCATCACAATCCTTTTGCATGTCAGCTTTCATGGAAACGGATGCATATTTTTCAAGAAGTTCTTTTTGCCCATCAAATAAGTGAGTTGCACGGTGTAAAATCTTCCCTATCTGTGATAGATGCCGAATGAGGTCGGCTTTGGCGAATGTATTCAATGATGCCAGAATGTGATTTAGGCAAAGCGCTTTTGAACCCCATTCTGAAGGAAGTGTTTTAAGAAGGATTTTAGTCATAATCCTAAACAATTTTTTTTAAAAAGCTCTTCGAAAAATTTCTTAATTTCCAGCATGATTTGAGGGTGGTGCTTTGATGGTGTAAATTGTATAAAGCCTGTTTCAGCATCATTTTTAAAATATTCAATGTCATTTTTGGGATTTTTTAAGTACTTTTTCAAAATAAAATGCCTATCTTTTACATCAATTTTAATTTCATAAGATAAATGTGGTTTTTCATGATTAATACTCATCCAAGTACCCATAAGACCTAATGAAAGATGTGTTTGGATAGCATACGCCAACTCTCCTCTTCTTTTTTCAGATAGCACTACCTTATTTGGCTTTAATATCAAATTTTCATTACTCCTAGGGTCATCGAAACTTCGATGAGCAAAATACTTATTCCTAAGAGGCATCATTGAGAGAATCGAGGGTACCATGCTAAAGACCTCCTGTTGAGTAAAATATTCTTCTATCCAATGACTAGTAATTATTTTTTCAATCCTGCCAAGGACGTTAAGATAAGCTCCGACCTCTTGAAACGCCTTGGGATATAGATTTACAAGAGTAGGCGGATATAGAAGATTCTCACTTTGATAAGAATTTTCAAAATCAAGTAGATTTTTTTGTGCTTTTTGCTGAATTTTATAAAAATTTTTATAATGGTATTCTAGACCGTATATGATGAGCGGAATCCCAATTAGCTCTAACTCATGTCTTTGAATAAATTTAGTGTCACTATATTTTGAAATTAGCCACCAAACATATCGATTTAGTGTCTTAGGCATACGACAATTTTTTTTGTAATTTGTTTTAAAAAAAGAATGTTTCATGTGAGATTTTCCGCTTAAAGTTCTAAAAATACAGACTTGATAAATGGTAGCTTAAGCTAAATTCAATGTTTTTGTCAATCACCAAATCGAATTTTGTTGATTTGGTGATGTAAAAATGCTAACATTTATTTATCACCAAAACAAGGAAAGATGAACATGCCACACTCATTTATTGGTCGTAAACGTGAACTTCACATGCTAAATGAGCTTTTTAAGAAAAAGTCATCAAGCCTTGTGGTTATCCGAGGTAGGCGTCGAATTGGAAAGAGTCGCTTAGCACAAGAATTTGCTAAAAAAACACCTCATTATGTATTTTCCGGTCTTCCACCAACGGTCGGTATAACAGCGGAACATCAGCGAGAAGAGTTTGCTCACCAATTACAACGGGAAATGAAAATTCCTCTTCCAAGAGCAGATGATTGGGGTGATTTGTTTTGGCATTTATCTCAACAGACCTTGAAAGAAAAAGTTGTCCTTGTTTTGGATGAAATTAGCTGGATGGGTTCGAAAGATCCTACATTTTTAGGTAAACTTAAAACAGCTTGGGATCTTTACTTTAAAAATAATCCTCAGTTGATTCTCATTTTGTGCGGTTCAATTTCGAGTTGGATCGAAAAAAATATCTTAAGTAGTACAGGTTTTATGGGAAGAATTTCTCTCGATATTATTTTAGAGGAACTCCCCCTTTATGAATGTAATGAATTTTGGAATGCGGAACAGACTAAAGTTTCCGGCTTTGATAAGTTAAAGCTTCTTTCCGTTTTAGGTGGCGTTCCACGATACCTTGAAGAAATCTTGCAAAATCAAAGTGCGGAAACTAATATTCAAAGGCTTTGTTTTCAGAAAGAAGGTTTCCTTTTTAGCGAATTTGAACGAATTTTTTCAGATTTATTCTCAACTAGAAGCACTATATACAAGACAATCGTTGAAAGACTAGCTGATGGACCTTGTGAACTCAAAAACATCTATACTGCTTTGGGGGTTGAAAAAAGTGGTATTGTTTCCGGCTACATGGATGATCTAGTCACTGCCGGATTTGTTTCTCACGATTTTACTTGGCACCTAAAAACAGGATTGGATTCAAAGTTGAGTCATTATCGTCTTAAAGATAATTATTTAAGATTTTATCTAAAATATATTGAACCTAATAAAAAGAAGATTGAAAAACAAGGATTAAAGTTATTGCCTCAATGGCAATCTGCAATGGGTTTGCAATTTGAAAATCTTGTACTCAGCAATCGAAAAACTATACAAAAAATTCTTGGTATTGATCCTTCTGATATATTGAATGACAATCCATTTTTTCAACGCAAAGCGAAAAATAAATCAGGTTGTCAAATCGATTACATGATCCAAACCAAATTTGGTTCGTGTTATTTATGTGAAATTAAATTTAGCAGTCGAGAGATCACGAGAAGTGTCATCGATGAAGTAAAACAGAAAATTGATAGCTTATCTCTACCTAGAAATATTTCGATAAGACCTGTCTTGATCCACGTAAATGGGGTAGATGAATATGTAAGGGAAAGCGATTTCTTTTCATCTATTATCGATTTTAATGATCTTTTACATAAACAATGAGCTTAAATATGAAAAAATGGTTTATTTCCGATACTCATTTCTCCCACACAAATATCATTAAATATGGAGGCAGACCTTTTGCAGATATCCAAGAAATGGATCAATCTCTCATTTACAATTGGAACAGTTGTGTGGGCGTAGATGATCAAGTATTTTTTCTTGGGGACTTTGGCCTTGGAAGTATCGATCATCTTCATGCAATCTGCAAGCAATTGAAAGGGAGTAAAGTTTGTATTTTAGGCAATCATGATAAAAATGCGAGTTGGATGACTCGCATTGGATTTAATGTTGTTTTAAAATCTGCCTTTTTGAAAATAGGTCAACATACTGTTGAGCTTATTCATATTCCTTCAAATCTCCCTCCGATTCATTTTCAACTGCATGGTCACGTCCATGAAAAGAGACCTAGCAAGGTAATATCAAATCAACTGAATCTTTGTGTCGAGGTATGGGATTATAAGCCTGTTTCCGAAAGAGTTATTCTAAGCCTTATTGATAAGGCTTCTGCAAACGCCATTCAACAAGTTCAATCTTAAAGCTACATATTTTAAATCGTAGTCTTATTTCATGACACTTTTTTGACACAGTATGTCTCTATTTTCCCCAAATAAAATCAGCAATAACCAGTTGAACATAAGTCAAAGATTATGTTATTGTATTGCTGTGAGCAGTAAATGACTGCTGAGATGAATGGAAAAACCACGGACTCATAACCCGTCGGTCCATGGTTCAAGTCCATGTTGCCCCATCTTTCTCCCACACCCTTGAACAGCATTAACCTTGATTGAATAGTAACTTAAAGTTTAAAGTAGTCCTCGCGGTGGGCATGTTTCGATTAACACTACAAATATTTACGTTGAGGTTGATCTTGAAATGAAAGCCAAAGCTCTGGCATGCTGCGAGGTGATTCGCAAGAAAAATAAAAAGCATTGGCAGGATGATAGAGATTTAATGGATTTTCTAGATTCTCTATAAAAACGAAAGTTATTGGACAAATTGATGTTTAGATGTTTTTTCATAATCTTCCTGTCTCTTAACCTTTGTCTTGATTCCTTATCTGCAAGCCAAGGCATTGTTCTAGCTTACGATTATCAAAATAACTCCAATTTCCAGTGGGAACAGGCTATGGAAGGCTTAAAAAAGTTCCCTTTCAATGAAAATGATAAGGTTTTGGATGTCGGCTGTGGAAATGGGAAAATTACAGCTTTGATTGCAAAAAAAGTTCCGAGTGGAATGGTTATTGGGTTAGATATTTCTCAACAGATGCTATTACATGCGGTTTCAAATTTTTCAGCAGACAATAATTTATTGTTTCTTCAAGGAGACGCTAAATCCATTCCATTTAAACAACAATTTGATAAAATTGTATGTTTTTACGCTCTCAATTGGGTGATAGAGCAGGAACAAGCGCTTCGATGTTTTAAAGACGCCTTAAAACCAGGCGGGAGTATGTTGCTGATTGTACCAGGAAAATCACCGAGTAACTTAGGGCCTATTGTAGAAAAAATCATACGTTCAGAAAAATGGTCGTCTTACTTTCCTGACTACAAACAAGATAGAATATATTTCACTCCTGAAGAGTATCTATCTATATTAGAAAAAATTCAATACCAAGTACGATCATTTGAAACATCCGAAGTTATAACCAAATATAAGGATAAATCTGCACTGATTGCGCATGCTAGACCTGTTCTAAACATGATAGATCATCTGTCTTCTGATCTTCAAGAAGAATTCATTGATGATTTTTTAATAGCTCAAGGGCACGAAACGTTTTCTGATGGCTCGATTGAAGTTCGCAATGTTAAAATGGAAGTTATAGCGTCTATTCCGAAAAACGATCAATAAAATGTCATTAAAAAATCAATAGTTATGTGTTATTTAAAAGCTAAAAACGCCCTTAGGGATATACCTCTTTAATCAATAACACATAAGTGGCTACGCCACATAAGAATTGAAACTTGGCGATTTCAAGGCTGCGCACAAGGGGCAAATGGAACTTTACTTACGTTGGTTAGATAAACATGAACGACGCCCGGGCGAAGAGTCCCCTATCGGTGCGGGAAAAAAGAAAGAGCAGATTGAGTTATTAGAGTTAGACCGCTCAGGCATTCATGTTGCAGAATACCTTACAGCCTTACCATCTAAAAAGGTGCTTGCTTTTCTAGCGCATCGCATGGCAACCAGCTTGGTTCTTCAAGGCCAAAATTGTTTCTAGCCGTCACAATATTTAAGCTAATAATGTGCTCGCGGTGCATGTAGGTGTTAAGCATGATGAAATAGCATTGAACATTTTGTTTTTATCGCTTATACTAAGTGCAATTTTAAGCAGGAAATTCTCATGTCTCAAAAAAAAATTTGTCTTGCTAGCGATAATTGGACGCCAGCTCATCCTGCGATTATGCACTCTATAAATGAAGCCAATGAAAACTATGCTCCATCTTATGGGTCTGATCCTTGGACTGAAGAAGCTCAAAAACTGATTCAAGAAGCTTTTAAAGCTAAATGTAAGGTTTTTTTTCTTCCAACTGGAACGGGTGCTAATATTTTGGGCTTAAAGCTCGCCTGCCGAAGCCATGAATCTGTTATTTGTACTGATATTGCTCATATACAATATCAGGAATCTGGAGCTGCTGAGGCTCTTATTGGATGTAAGCTTTTAACGATACCTCATAAAGAGGGCAAAGCCACTCCCGAAGCAATATTGAAAAAATTAAAAAGTGAGAGAGCATTTGGGAAGCATTCCACTTTTCCTCGAATTTTATCGATTACCCAACCCACTGAAGTAGGAACTGTCTATAATCTCGAAGAACTTGCAAGCCTATCAAAATTGTGTAAATCAGAAAATCTTTTTTTCCATATAGATGGAAGCCGTCTTTATAATGCAGCTGCTAGTTTGGATGTTTCTCTGGAAACAATATTCAGAACAACCCAGCTAGATATTTTATCACTTGGTGGAACAAAAAATGGGTTAATAGGAGCTGAAGCCCTTGTTATTTTCAACCCTGTCTTAGAAGAAGGAAGTGATCATCTTCAAAAGCAAACACTCCAGTTATTATCCAAGATGCGTTATCTCTCTGCCCAATATATCCCATTTTTCAAAAATGAATTATGGAGAACACTTGCTATGCAGGCAAATCAGAAAGCAAAAGAAATTGCTTCTATAATCAATTTAACTTCACATCTTAGCTTGAGTTATCCTGTTGAAACAAACCAGATTTTCTTTACTGCACCTGCTTCTTGGATTCCATTAATTCAAGAAAAAATCTTCTGTTATCCTTGGGATCAAGAGAAAAATGAAGTTAGATTTATTGCATCTTGGAACACTTCTGAAGAGGATGTACAAGATGTACAGTCAATCTTATCTGAAGTATCTAGAAACCCAATTTAGAAGGTATTTTTATCAATTGGACGGATGAAAACCTAATGCTTTAGCATTAGGATGAAATCC
>JBEPVN010000109.1:0-5999 GCA_041691015.1 Parachlamydiaceae bacterium
TTGTCACCACCGGCTAGCTATGTAAAATCGCTTCGCGATAAGAAAAAAGCCTAAAATCGAGTCTGTGTGCTCTTGAGGTAGTAACAAATAGTGTTTATTTCTGCCTCGAGAGCAGATAGAGAGCTGGAGAGAGCAGCTTAAAAAAAGCTTGCGCCTTTTTAGAACTGTCAGGGTTCAAAATGATCCCATGGAAAAGCATTTAATAGCGGAGCAATATCTATCTCGCAAGGTCTTTCGCCTCCTAATCGTAATGCTTCCTGTACTGACTTTGCATATGCAAAATCAGGTCTTCCTGTAGCCTCATAATAATCTTGATATTTTAAAAGCGGTTCAAGCCAGGTCATTTTGAGAAGTCTTGCCGGAACGCCATACGATTCAGCTACGATAATTCCATGCAAAGAACTTGAAATCACAAGCTTAGCTTTTAGCATCTCTTCTACAATTTCATTCCAAGGAAGCGTTGGCAGTACGACATTTTTATAAGGAACAAAACCTTTAATTTCTCCGATATTTGGAATGATGATATATTCATATTCAATTTTTTCTCTTTTAAATTCCGGAAATAAATGAGCTAGCAAAATAGCGGGATCTCCATAAACAGCAGGGCAATCAATTCCTTTTTGAAGTAAAAATTCACGCGTTCTTGGACCCCTTACGCATCTAACATCCAAATGATCGAACCTGTTTTCGCATAAAGGATTTTCTCTAAAACCAGACCCCCAGATCAGATCACCGTTTCTTGCAAAATGAAGAATAGATCCTGCGGCAAATAAAATTTTTTCATGCGACTCTAAGGGTGTATAATTTATAGAACGGCCTAAAATTTTTTCTACAATGACATGCGAGAGATCATCCCCAAAATTTGTCCCATCAGAAGCGCGCCACCAAAACATGCCTCCTTCTGAATAAATGTTAAGGGGAAGTAAAGCTATAAGTATGGAAAATATACAAAGATAATAATTCATTTTAGCAATTGGTTAGCATTTTTTAAGGATGAATGATTTTTACGAAAAAGAAAATAGGAAGCGCTTGGTGAAAATGGGGTAATGAGATCCGCCCTTTCCATTAAAAAAATAAGAGCTGATCTCATACTGTACCAATTTGGATCGGTAAGTAATAGATAGCCGTTATTTTTAAGCTTTGAAAAATAGCCCGTCACATCTTGAAGAACATAATCTTCATTGTGGTTTGCATCTATGTGGATAAAGTCAATGGATTCATTTTCAAATAATGATAGAGCGTTTTGCGAAGATTGTCTTATGATTTTGCAGTAATGGAGTCTATTTTTTTGATTAATCAAATTTAAAGTTTGACGATATAAAGCATCAAAGTCTATTGCAGACCACCATGTATAATTCAAGTTGTCTTTAGTAAAGCCATTTACTGCCTCTAATGCATTCCATGGATCAATTCCATAAACAATACCAAATTTATTGTATTGCAATGCATTTGCGATGGGAAATAAAGATTTGCCGGCAAATACCCCAAGTTCTACGCAACAATGAAATTTATTTTTTTTGATCAGATCCATAATTAAAAGAGCTTTTTCATCCGAACACCAGCCGGTGATTGCGCTCATTTCTCTAAGAGTTGTTCTTTTACATTTTTTCCATGAGTTTTCTGAAAAAAGGGATAGATGAATAACAACGAAGAAAAGTAATAGTATTTTTTTCATAATGGAAGATTAATTTTTTCCCATTTATTTTGCAATTAAAAGAATTTTGAACGATAATCTTTTTAATATTAAAAAATTAAAGTTGCAGATGAATGTATTAAAAGAAACGGTCGCACCGTGGAAAAAAATCCTAAGAACAAATTTTACGCAAATTGAAAAACTTACTTCTTTTTTGTTGTTAGATGATGCATCCCAAGAAAAAATTTTAAATAAACCAAAATTTGCTCTAAATTTACCCTTAAGATTAGCAGAAAAGATCCAAAAAAATGATCTGAGCGATCCCATCTTAAAACAATTTCTCCCATCTATAAATGAACTCAATGACGATCCTGAATTTGTAAGAGATCCGGTAGGGGATGTCAATTGCAAGACCTCAACCAAACTTTTACATAAATATGAGGGACGCGTTCTTCTTGTGACAACGAGCGCTTGCGCCATGCACTGCAGGTATTGTTTCAGGCAAAACTTTGATTACGACATAGGAAAAGATTTTCTTTTTTCAGAAGAATTAAAAATCATAGCTCAAGACGAAACGATCCATGAAGTGATTTTAAGCGGGGGAGATCCGTTATCTTTATCAAATGAAATTTTAAAAAATTTGATAGGGCATTTAAGTCAGATAAAACATATCAAGCGCTTGCGCTTCCATACACGTTTTCCGATCGGAATTCCAGAAAGAATAGATGAGGATTTTTTAACAATTTTAAATAATTGCCCGATGCAAATCTTTTTTGTTTTACATATCAATCATCCAAACGAACTGGATAATGAAATTTTCCTTAAGGTGAGGCTTTTACAAACAGTTAGAGTGGTCGTATTAAATCAGTCTGTTCTTCTTTATGGGGTCAATGATGATGCGGATACTCTTGTCAAGCTTTCAGAGATGCTTGTAAATCAGGGGATTTTGCCTTACTACCTGCATCAATTGGACAGGGTGCAAGGCTCGAAACATTTTGAGGTGGAGGAAGAAAAGGGTCGCGCACTGATTAAGGAAATGTCAAAAAAATTATCCGGATATGCAATCCCAAAATATGTGCGCGAGATAGAAGGTGAGCCTAATAAAACAGGGTTATAATTAATTAATCCAATACTCTTACATATTTAAATATTTCCTCTCGTGCAAAAAATTTTTTTGCTGCTTCGTAAATAGCTTTTTCTTTTTCACTTTCATTCAGTATCTGACTAATTTGTATATAACCACATGCCCTATATTGTTTAAGACAGCTTTTTATCTCAAATATAATACCCTTTATAAAAGGACTATCCTTAAATTGGACTTTAGCAATTACTGCAATTTCAGCGTCTGAAAAAGAAATTCTCCAATATATCATGATCGGGACGTCCCTTAAAACTTTTACGCTATTTTTTGCACTACCATCAGAAGTTGTTAATAAAAGCCCTGTGGTATGAACTGTTAGAGGATCCGAGATAGATAAATTGCACGCCATGATTGATTTCCTTGAAATTATTTTTTTAAGATTTATTAAGGTTTTGCAAGCAGATCTTTGTAATCCCAATAACCTAAAGAGACTTGTTTGAAAATATCTTTAGAGAAAAAGAGTTGTGTTGCTTCTGTAACTTGTTTATTTTGTTTGTTTTGAGAATCATTAATAACGATACCACCATCTTTCTGATAACGTTTTAAACAAGCTGTTATGTTTTTGATAACACAATCTTTAAGGGGATGGTTACGGAATTTGTAATTAGCAATCGTAATAACATCGTTAAAGCTATAATTAATTTGCCAGTCTCTTTTATATGGAACTTGATTTAAACGCTTAAATTCAGCTCCCATCATTGTGTTATCAGATTGCGGGATATTATCAGTAGGTGCTGGCGAGAGAGGTAAAGTACATGCCATGATTTGATCTCCTTAAAATTGTTAAAAATGTATGTGTAACAATTAATTTAAACGAAGTCAATAAAAATTACAAGTTCTTCGGACTTCACTATTGCCCAGGAGTTAGATATAAAGTTAAATGCCATATTGCTTTCTAATTTCTATGATGAAATAAATAAAGAATAATTTATATACAGGATTTTCTTTGAAAATATCTTGAGAGAAAAAACGCTTTGCTGCTTCATTAACTAATGCATTTTGGTTGTTATGATAATCATTTATAAGATTTTTGATATAACTATCTTTAAGGGAATGGTGACGCAATTTGTAATTTGCAGTCGTAATAACTGCATTAAAGTCAATGTTCCTCCCATTTAAGAATGAAGCTTGATTTGAGCGTATCGATTCAGATCCCATCAATTTGTTATCAGATTGTGGGGTATTAAGAGGTGCTGGCGAGAGAGGTAAAGTACAAGCCATGATTTGATCTCCTTAAAATTGTTAAAATGGTATGTGTGACAATTAATTTAAATATAGTTAATAAAAATTACGTTACATCCTTTCGATGACTTGTAACCCTAGGATTTCAAGGCCTTTTTTCATAGTGATTGCGCAAGCTTCTGCAAGCAATAACCTCGAGTCTTGTTCTGTAGACCCTGTGACTTGGCAGTCCCTATAAAACGCATTGAATTTATCGGCAAGACCATAAAGATAGTCTGTCAGGCGGTTAGGGAGTAAATCTTTTGCTAAAATTTGGATCGTTTCGCCAAATTGTGCAAGATGTAGGGCTAAAGCAATCTCTGCGGGGTGTGTTAGAGTTATTTTTCCGGTTTGTTTTAATGCAGCCATATTGACATTGACTTTTTTCTTGATGCCGACAATGCGGACATAGGAATACATCAAAAAGGCTGCAGTATTACCCTCAAATTTTAGCATGCGTTCATAACTGAATGTATAATCTGAGACGCGGTTACAGGATAGGTCAGCGTACTTAATTGCCCCAATTCCCAAAGCCTTCGCAAGCTCTTTTAACTCATCTCTCTTCATGTCAGGGTTTTTTTCACGAAGAATTTTTTCGGCCTCATTGATGGCAGTTAAAATTAAGTCGATCAGTTTCTCAGTTTCTCCAGAGCGCGTTTTAAATTTTTTGCCGTCAGAGCCCAAAACCAGTCCAAAAGGGACATGGTTGACTTTGACTTTTGCTGGATCCAAATAGTGTGCTTTTATAGCTGCTTTTTCAATCATCTCAAAATGGGTTGCTTGTCCTGCATCTGTGACATAAATAAGACGGTCTCCATGTTCTACCTCTACGCGGTGTCTAATAGCTGCCATGTCCGTTGTATCGTAGTTATAGCCGCCATCCGATTTTTGAATCATAAGAGGTAAAGGCTCTCCATCTCTGTTTAAAAAGCCTTCTATAAAAATGCATTTTGCCCCGTTTGAATCTTGTACAAGACCTTTTTGTTCCAAATCCAAAACAACATCTTTTAAAAACGGATTATAAAAAGATTCGCCCCTTTCTTGAATGTTGATGTCCAAAAGATCATAAATTTCCTGATAGCCATTTCTCGAAATATCGCAAATAAGCTCCCAGGCATGAAATGCCGTTTGATCTCCGCTTTGCAGAGCGACGACTTCTCTTTGAGATTCTTTTTTAAATTCAGGATCAGTGTCAAACTGTTGCTTGGAGATCTTATACATGTTCATAAGCTTTGGAAGATCTGTTTTTTCTTTACCTTCCAAAACAGCAACTGCATTTATTTTCATGTAGGCAATCAGCATGCCAAAAGCCGTACCCCAGTCTCCAACGTGATTTAAGCGCAAAACGTCATCGCCCATAAATTCAAAAAGACGGCAAAGGCAATCTCCAATGATCGTAGAGCGTAAATGTCCGACATGCATTTCTTTTGCTGTATTTGGAGAGGAGAAATCTACAATGATTTTTTCTTTTCGTAAAGGCTTATCAATTCCGAGATAGGGATCTGTTAGGGTGTTTTGCAGCCTCTCTTCTAAAAATTCATTACTCAAATAAATATTGATAAATCCGGGACCTGCGATATCGAGTTTTGAAATGATGGAATTTAGAGGCATCTGCTTTATAATTTCTTCTGCAATTTGTCTTGGATTTTTTTGCAGGAGCTTTGTCAATTTCATGCAGGAATTAAATTGATAAGCGCCGAACTTATCGGAAGTGCTTTTAGTGATTTCTATTTGGAAAGCACCTTTCTGTTCTTTTAAAGAGGGATAAGCTGCAAAGGTTGCTAATTCAAATATTTCTTCAAGCAAGGAATGGATTGTTTTCATAATTTCTTTATTTGTTAATGTAAGGAACAATCATATAAAACCTGGATTAAAAGTTCCAGCTAAACGAGACGAAAAAGGGACATATATAGGGGTCCTAGCTTGACAGTATGACAGTTTTTTTTAAACTCTGAATTCAATTAATCTAGATTAAAAAAAACTGTCATACTGTCAAGCTAGGAC
>JBEPVN010000110.1:0-5982 GCA_041691015.1 Parachlamydiaceae bacterium
CTAATTTTAAACAACTTAATCTCTTAGCTTAATGCATATGGGTTGTCACCACCGGCTAGCTATGTAAAATCGCTTCGCGATGAATATCTTACAAGGATTCTTAATACACAACTAATTTTTTAAGTGATTAGAGTTTGTTATTTCTTTGCGTTGAAAAAAGCTAGCACTGTTTTGAATAGATCAGGGTCTTAAGTTGAAAAAAGCTTGCGCCATTTTGGAGCTGTTGGGGCTTGCAATTACTTTTAAGCTTATACCGTTTTGGAATGGTCTTTTTGTTAGGGTAAGAATTCGCCGGAGATGAACTTCTTTACAGTTCCATCATCGAGCGTTAAATTAAGGGTTCCATCATCGTTAATAGAATGAAAAAGACCACGCACCACATTCACGTTATCGTGAAAACTGATTTTTTCATTCATGCCTGTCCACATATATTGCCTATAACTTTCTAAAAATGGCTTAAACCCTGAAACCAAAAATAATTCCAAATCTTTGACAAATTCTTTTTCAAGAGATTTTAAAACAGCTTTTACATCAAAAGCTTCTCCAGACTCTATTTTAAGGCTTGTAGCTGGACGATCTATTTTTTCTAGCACCTCAATTGGCATATTCACATTAAGACCAATACCCAATATTACATTTAAGTGGTTTGTAAAACTCACCGTCTCGCATAAAATTCCGGCTACCTTTTTATTCGAGAGTAAAATATCGTTTGGCCACTTTAACATTGGTTTAAAGCCATATTCTTTTAAAACTTTTGCAGCAGATAGGCTAAATATTTGTGGAATATTTCCGATATCTTTTCTAGACTTATCGACTAAAAAGCAAAATGTCGCATAAATATTTTCATAGGGAGGGGAGACCCATTCTCTTTTGAATCTACCGCGGCCGCCTGTTTGAGAGTCTGCTGTAATAAGAGTTATTTTATCAGGTTCAAAAAGGTGGCAATTTAATTTTCCCCAAGTATTGGTGGAATCAATTGTCTCAAAGTGTTTATGAATCGTTTCCATGAAATGCATCTATACCCTATAATTTAAAAAAAAGCAATGGAACAAAAAAACTCATGTGGGATTACCTTTATTTAAGAAGAATAGATTTTAGAATTGTTCCTATTATTTTAGCTCTGATGTTTATCAGTTTGCTTGTGATATCCGCATACACAGTGGATGCTTCAAGCGATTTTTCAGAGGAGAGTTTTTTTACCCCGCTTGTGATCAAACAGATCCAGTTTTTTGGTCTTGGAATTGGAGTCTTTATTTTTTTTGTCGGATTTGACTACAACAAGCTTCGGGAATGGGCATGGGTTTTGTATGCGATTATGATTATGACTCTCATCGGGCTTTTTTTTACAGACGCTATCCAAAGAGTGCAGCGCTGGTATCGCATACCGCTGATAGGGATCAACTTCCAGCCATCTGAGTATGCAAAACTTGTTGTAGTGATCTCTTTAAGCTGGTTTTTGGAAAGAAGAAAATCTCAATCAGCTGCTTTGAGTACTGCCCTCTATAGCGGATTGATTGTTGGAATTCCGTTTATTTTAATTTTAAAACAGCCCGATCTTGGCACTGCTCTTGTTTTATTTCCGATTACTTTGGTGATGTTTTATTTTGGGGATTTACATCCTGTGATTGTGCGCTGGATGTCTATTTTAGCAATAGTTTCAATAGCGATCATTTCGCTCATTTTTTTAGAAGTGGTTTCCCATGAAGAAATTCGCCCTTATGCCACAAAATTTTTAAAGGACTATCAGTTTGACCGTTTAAACCCAAACACACACCATCAAAAAAATGCAGCAATTGCAATAGGGATTGGAGGACTCACTGGGACCGGTTTTAGAAAAAGTGAATTTAGCGGGGCAGGTTTTCTTCCAGCAGCTTATACAGATTCTGTCTTTCCGGCGTTTGGAGAGGAATTTGGTTTTTTTGGACTTACCTTCCTTCTTTCTCTTTATTATGCTTTGATATATTTTAGTTTTCAAGTAACAGCTGTTGCAAAAGATCATTTTGGGCGATTGCTTTCTGCGGGGATTACTGTTTATTTAGCGATGCATATTATCGTAAATATCGGAATGATGACAGGATTTTTGCCGATCACAGGCGTGCCATTGATTCTTGTGACTTATGGGGGGTCTTCCATACTCTCTATTATGATGGCGCTTGGAATTTTACAAAGTATTTATAGTCGGAGGTTCATGTTTTAAAATGAATAAACATGATTTTATTTTTAAAGAAGGTGTTTGGATAGGTGAGGGCAAAGTTAAGTTTAGCACATCTTTAGAACAGATTCATTTTTATACAAAATGGAACATCAATAAGACTGACAAACACGAAATCAAAGCAGAGCAGCAAGTGGAAATGCGAGGCGGCGGTGAGAATGTCGTGAATTATTTTAAATTTTCACAAATTAAAAATTCAGATTTTACCGTGGCTCTCGAAAATGAAATTCTTGGAATGGCGACAGGAAAAGGTGTGATCGATGACAAAAAAATTGCCTGGGAATTTCGAGAACATTCTGATTTTGAAGGCTTTGAAGTTTATGAATTACAAGAAAACGGAGATTATCTTCTGCACGCAGAATATGTCTCAACAGATCAACATCGCACAACAATAGATGGTCGTATATGGAAAAAAAAATAAAATACTTCGTTTGTTTATTACTTTTAGTTTTGAGCAGTTGCTCTCGTAAACATAAACTAATGAACCATGAACAATTTGAGAAAATTCCGACCTATTCCGAGTTTTCTCATGTGACAAAAAAATTCGGTCCTCCTTATGATTATGTTCTTTTAAAAGACGGCATTAAAGAATACCGTTACATCCAAAGAAACCAAATCGCGCCGGGTGTTACTGAATATGTAAACTTCATTTTTGCAACATCCTATGAAGGATTCATTATCGGTAAGGATACAGAGACCATTACAGGTACTGCCGAGCTATACAGATACTGACACAAGCTCCCAAGTTTTTAAGCTGCAGTCTTGAAGTTTAAAACTAAAGAGGTTGCTTGCTTAATGGAGGATAGAACTTTTAAGAAAGATTTTAAGGGGAAAACAGCAACATTAAAGATCGTTTTTGCAACATTTACAACTCTTTTCGTTTCGGGACTGTAAATCACGGTTACAATTTTTCTCTTAACGGTTATCGCCATTACAAGAGCAAGAGTCGCTAATAAAATTTTTGGATGTAGCAGAACTTTAGCTATCTTTCCAGTTACTGCAAGTGTTTTACCTGCAAGTACAGCAGATTTACCCACAAGTTTTAATCCGCCTTTTAAAATATTTTTACTAATCGTAATAATATGTTTAATCGTATTAATAAGAGGGGAGAGCGAATTTTTAAGAATATCTTTTAAGATAGAGGGCACAAATTTGACTGTAACGCCTGTGAATGTTGCTATAAGTGAAGGATTATGAAAATTAAATTCAGATTTAGTCGAAAAACCTAAAAATTGGAAGAAACAAAATAAAGCAAAACTTGAAATTTTTTGGGATTTAGCATGATGACAAACTCCAATGAGGCCGATGCTGGTTATGCATTTTGCAACATGAATAAAACCTTCTTTTTTTGCTTTTTCTTTTACTTCGTTCGATCTTTCCATTTCATTTATTGCTAATCTTCTGGATGGTATTTGCCAATCGCACATATCTTTAAAAGCGAGTCTTAAAAATTCTGTGGTAAAAATTAGACCTATGCCTGTCGCAATTAATGTAATTGGCTGTTTAGTTGAATAACTTATTGACTGCATAAAAATCCTTTTTTAAGCATTAATTCAAATATATTGTAACACATATTGATTTAAAAATCAACCTTTATTTATGTGCAAGTATTAAGTAAAAATGTCGTGTTTCCGTTGAATACAAAAGAGAGTAAAATACAGATGCGGTGGCAAAACTAAGATATTTCAAAGATTTAAAAAATATTTGAATGTATTCCACCATTTTAATAATCCTGATTGACATAAATAAGATTTTTTGAAAATGTCTGGTTTGATATTGGCTTTAAAAAAAGCTCATGCTAAACAAATTAGATTTAAAAAAGGAAAATCAAATGATTAGAAATGTTGGATTTATTCTACTTTCAATTTATCTTATTCTACAAGGTCTTATCTTCTTAGCAGCCATCGGCAT
Source organism: Parachlamydiaceae bacterium (assembly GCA_041691015.1). Lineage (GTDB taxonomy): Bacteria > Chlamydiota > Chlamydiia > Chlamydiales > Parachlamydiaceae > JBBSJT01. Next base: position 4,124 of record JBEPVN010000110.1, read on the forward strand.
CCCAAGTGTTGTAATGGGAATTTTAGCTATTGCTGCAGGTATCTTTATTTTACTCGGGCGATAATCTCAAAATTACATTTCTAGTCATTGTTAATGCAATTAGCAATGACTAGAAATGGATAGATATTCTACCACAGTCGAATGTCTCATCAACCACGAATTTCATTTAGCAAGTTCAAGTTCAATTTTCAGTATAAGGCTCTCCATTCTAAGATTAAACTTTTCAAATTCAATATTAAACTTTTCAAATGCTTGTTTAGATTTTTCTCTATCTTTAAGAAAATCCAATAAAAAAAGTTTGGATACATAAGTATATAGGAACATAGAAGCTATACAACAAATAATTAGAGCGCAAAAAATTAAGTCAAATTCATTTAAATAGGCTCTTAGCAATCCTTTAATAAGTGAAGTCGGAGGTAGTTTTCTTGATTTAATTAACTTAAAAATTGCATCTTGTAATTCTTTTAGTTCTATTGCAGGAATCATGACTTCCAAAAAAACTTCGCGAACTTTTTGATCTTTCATTAATAATACCTTATCAAGAGGCATAAGAAGATAATGATCAGGAGGAAGCTTAGCTCCATTTTCAATCAAATAATATGCAATTTCAAAATTTTCCTTTTTTAAATGATTATAAAGTGAAAAACTATTATTAATATTTGCACCCCTATCTAATAAAATTTTCGCGGCAGTTTTACTAGTTACAGCTTCTAAGGGAGTAAAAAGTTTGAAAGGTTGATTAAAGTCATAATTTTGATTTTTTAAGTGGGTTAAAAGAGGAATTTCATTAAATTTTGCTGCTTTAAAAGCAAACCTTTGAATATTATTGTCGATTTGGAGTGAAAGAATTTGAAAGGCTTCTTCAAGGGTTGTCGTATTATCTAAAGCCTTGCGAATGTTAACATTTACAATTTTTTTATCCACTATCTCACAAAACTTCTTAAAAGCAGCAAAATTAAAAGAACTGATTGAATGCTGTAATGCTATTTCAAATAATTCTTCACTAGGGTTTTTTAGCCATAATGCATCTAGTTTTTCTACATCCCTTTTTTCAATTGCTTCAAAAATATTATCGCCTATTACTGCATCACGAAAATCTTTAAGAGCTGAATGTTTTGGAAATAAATAAGAGGTGTAAGATGCTATCAATAATAAGGAGAAGTCCTCTTGTGAAATTTTATCTTGTGAGCGGTTTGCAAGAGGTATACTATGGTACATTGGTAGAAGGCAATCCATAAAATAAAAAATAGAGTCAATTCCAAAATGGGAATATAATGCAGTAGAAACTAGTCGTTTTCTCTCCTCACTATAGAAATCATGTTGGTATGCCCCTGCTTCTTCTATTCCGAAACTTCTAATCTCATCGATCGGAAGATGTGAAGAAAATATAATAATTTCCCATTGCAGCAATAAGTGCTCAAGATTTAAAAGCCTTTTAAAGGAATTTCCCTCTAGCGGTTTAACACTGCAATGCCAAGAGCCAAGCTTTTGAGAAGCAAACACCTCAACTGCAACACCTAAAGATTTTGATACAAGGGTACAATTTTTAAAATCTTGAAAAGTATTTAGACCCGAGATAATTGAAACATCTATTTCTTGCGGCAGATTGTTATTATTGCAGATAAAAGACATATAATACCTATAATATTAATAAAAATGTAATTATAACATTAAATTGTTAAGATTTTATAAATATTGAAAAGTATTTAGACGCGAAACTATCAAAACATCTAATTGACATATAAGTATTAAGAATTAATAAAGAGAGGATGAAATTTTGGAATAAAATAGGAAGGCTTTGATTTGCTAAGATTTGTAGCGTAGGCTTTAGCCTGCGTTTGTTTGCAAGGGCTTTAGCC
>JBEPVN010000111.1:0-5871 GCA_041691015.1 Parachlamydiaceae bacterium
CAGAATTGCAGGCATGACCTCTGTTATTGCAGAATTGCAGGCATGACCCCAATCACTGTTATTGCAGAATTGCAGGCATGACCCCAATCAATTGCAGGCATGACCCCAATCATTAGGGGTACGAGATGGAAATAATAATTATTACAGAAAAAGAAAGAGAGCGTATACGCTTAGGTTTTGGTAAACTTTTGCGTGAAAAAAGATTGGCTCAGGGAATTTCACAAGAAGAGCTTGCCTTTAGAAGTGGCTTACACCGTACTTATGTTGGAAGCGTTGAACGTGGCGAACGGAACTTATCATTAGAAAATATTTTTGTCTTTGCTAAAGCTCTTGAATGTTCTCCAAAAGATTTTATCCCACAGCTTAAAGACTAAGAGGAAATTTTTTTTAGCTTTTTTATTAAAGGAATTTTAAACACTCTTAAAAACATTTCTAACATTTCTTTGTAAAGGTAAGTTGCTAGTGACACTATTTCCTCAACGTCATCGGGATTCCCGCTTAACAATACGACAATTTCATTTCCTTCAATTTTGAAAAATTGCTCAAAATGTAAAAAATTAATATGCGTTCCGCTACTTAAATGCCTGAATAGCGAAATATAAATCCATTCTAAAGAATAAGATTTTTTGTTTTTATTTTTATGATGTTTATCTACATATTTTGCCATTTCTAGAATATCATCGGATACCTTATCAGAAGAAAAGCTGTCAATTTTTAATTGGGTTCTTTTTTCTTGAATCTTAACTTTTTTTAGCGCTATCGAAAGATCTTTAATTGTAAGGGCTTGCGTAAGATATTCTGGATTAGTATTTAAAAATTCAAGCGCATGATTTTGCTGTTTTCTTTTCTCTTTTACTCCATTAAAAAAAATGACATGGCAGTGTCTTAAAGGATGACAATACAAAAATTTTGCTTTTATTAAATTTTCAGTAAGAGATCGGAGAATGCCTAGACAGACAGGGGTTCTATTTTCTTTACAAAGACAATAAATCGATTCCGTATAATTTTGTGCTGCTACAATCATTGGAAAAAAGATTTTTCTTGCTCCTCGCAGCTTAGCCACATTAATTTTGTGCTGCTTAAAACATTCTGCGCCATAATCTAAAAGCTTAGCTAGATCTTTAACGTTATTTATCTCCATATTTCCGTCCTAATTATTAGCTGAGAAAATTATTTTATCACTAAAAAGCAGCTCTAAGCAAGAAATTTTACAGCTTATTAAAAGTTTCATAGCTATTAAAATATGTAATATTGCAGCAATACCATTGTCTTTTAAAACACGAAAACAGGTCAAATTTTGAAAAAATAAGAGGATCTAAAAGTTCATAGTTCAACACACATAATTAAAACAATTTTGATTTTACATCACAAATTCAAAACTTAGTTACATATAAATTGCTTTAATTCATTCAATTCAGAAATTGGATGAAAAATACGATATCCAAGTAAATTTTGAAGTGCTTCACGATTTTGCCAAATATCTTTTTTATCAGATGTCAAAAAAGCGACACAGTTACTTTTAAATGCACTATCTAAATGTAAACCATCTCTTCTATTTTGCGGATCCACGCCAATTATTGCATATATTTCAACTAAGTGCTGACTTCCTACATGATCATCCCAAGCTTGGTTATCATCCTCCCAGGGCCAATTACAGTCATCCCAGTGAACTTCAGAATGATTTCCTAGGGTCCATTTAATATCTTTGCGACGGGATGACTCGTGATCATAAGGAGATACAATAAATTCGCATTTTGAATGGAGGTCTTTAAAAATTTTAACGTTTGCGCCATTGTCAAGGTAAAGTTTTTTTAACATCTGTGACTCAATTAAATTAGAACTTATCCTAAAGTTTTTTCTCAAAAAACTCAATATCTATTCAGTAAAAGTTAAATTTTAAATATTTGAGTTTAGCAGACAATTTATTTAATTTTTCTGTTAAAAAACCATGGAAATTTAATTTCTAAAAATTTATGATGTAAAAATTTCATGTAAAATAAAAGATTTTAATGCAGAAGACAAAAACCATAAAGAGTACAATTTGAATGGAAGAATTTAAATCATTAATCAACTCGACTATAAAAATTTTATTAACAAATTTAATTATAACGCTTAGTATTTTCATACTATTTATAACTATAATCTCATATCTTTTCCCATCTTTTAGTGAAAGTCTTGATAAAAGCACTAAATGGCTTTCTAATATTACTCCATTAGTTGTTCTTGCTATAGTTTTTTTTGTAAAAGAAGAAATAACGAACTGGCACTATAAAAAAAGGTCTGAAGCTGCATCAGAAATTATTGGTAATTTCAGATTTTGTTCTAAAGATTTAACATATTGGATTCATGCACGCTCTTTAACCCCATGTATGGGAGAAGAATCAGCTGAACGTAAAATCTATATTAGCATAAATAAATATATTGATGATTCTTTGGTGCCCTCTGCCCAATTCCCAATTCATCTCAGAAAAGAACTAGACACTCATTTTAAAGACATGAGAATTCTTATAAATACACTTTCAGGTGCGATTGAAATCAATACCGCAACAGAGCCAAAAAAAATGTATGGTGCTGAAATGTTGAATGAAGCCAACAAGGATCTTAGAACAATTGAAAAAACCTTATTAGATATCCAAGATTTTCTAGACGAAAAATTTGCTATCTACTTGAACCAATAAAGTTTAATGCTTAAGCATACCATTACGCAAATTTTACGCACTAGGCAGGAAAGAGATGGCATAAAAAGGCGCAAATCAGCATAATTGGTTTATTAATAAACCTTTGATTTAGCTGTGACTATGCCTTCTCTTACAAACACTTTTACACAACAACAACGGACTCATAACCCGTCGGTCCCTGGTTCAAGTCCAGGTTGCCCCATCTTCTTTAAACACATAAATTGTTACCTGCCACCATAAATTTCTTAACTATTGATACATTTTCATTTTATTCAAAAATCAGGCATTACCATGAACAAATATTTTGCTTTTATAGCTTTAAGTTTTTTTATTTTATTTTCTTCAAATTCTAATGCGCAAATTTTAAGTTCCTTTTCAACCTGTGATTGTTTTATAAAATCCTCATATTCATTAAAGTCCTATTACAATAAATATTTAAGCTATTGCATCCTTTGTTCAGATAAAAAAAGCGATCTTTATCCTAATTATTTAATCGGTTTAGAATTATCGAAAAATTTAATTGAAAAACCTTTATATTTTTTTGAATATACAAACAATTCTAATATTTACACTCAGCTCCTCTTAAATGAACAAGACGTCGAAATAAAGCAATGTCTGATGTGCCCCAAATTTGGAACTCCAGAAATAGCAAGAAAAAATTACCAAATTAAAATAAGAAAAAATAAAGAAATTGATGAAATTATAAGATTAAAATTTAGGGAAATTTATCATAATTGTTACAAATACGAACACAATAATCCCTTAACACTTTACGATAATGGCTTTCTTGCTTTTACCGAAGGTAATGTAGAAGAAGCTGTCAAATGCGCTGAAAAATATATTGTTATTCAAAAAGATCTTAACAATGAAAATTGTATTCAACCTCAAGAAATGCTGCTGCTTGGAGAATCCTATTTAGAATTATCTGAATATTCAAAAGCTATAGACATCCTTTCACAACTTATAGAACAAGATCCTACAAATAAAAATGCTTATTTTGCTCGCTCATCTGCCCACTTTGAGACAGGGAATTTTGATCAGGCCATTCAAGATTACCTGGATTTTAAACAAGATGAAAAAATTTCTCAATCGTTTTTTGAAACATCAAAAAACTTTTCAGAAGCTCTTTTAGGAAGTGCGATTATTGGTGCTGGGGAATCTATTGTTGACTTTGTTCCTTCATTATGTCGTTCGGCTTATGGTTTAAGTGAAATTCTTTGGATAACTGTTCAACATCCGATCGAATCAACTAAAAATTTCACAGATGCTTGTTATGAAATGGGCCAATGTCTTACGGAGTATTGTAAGTCTGTTGAATGGAATACTATTGATGAATATAAAGACCAAGTTGAAATTTCTTATGAAAGATTTGACTCGCTAGCTGCAACGGAAAAAGGAGAATTTATCGGTTATATTGTTGGAAAATATGGCGTGGATATTTTCTCGGGAAAAGCGTGTATGAAAGGAGTTGCAGCCTATCGTAAGCTTAAGGCTGCCAACAGAATTTGCAATTTAGAGGTAATGATCTCTTCCCCAGCTAACAAAAAGGCTATTATTGACTCATCATTGCGACACGCCGCTCACAGGAAAGCCTATATCAAAAATGTAAAATATAATTTTGATTCCCATAACAAACATATCCTAAGTCATAATGATTTTGACCCAAAAAGAAGCATATGGCAACATAAGGATCCTGAAGGTTTATTAAAAGATTTTGCGGGTACTGGTTATCCGGGAAAGGGTGAATTCGGTATGCCTGGTTTCAGGGAAAATGTAGATTTTAAAGAACATATCGGCATTTGGAAAAATATGAAAGGTACACTTGAATTACCAACAACCAGAGGTACTATTCATTATGGTAAAAAAGGTGCTCATATTGTTCCATCAGATCCAAACCCTAAATTTTAAGATTAAATGACAACAACAGATCAGCTTTTAAATATTCTTTGTTATGTCCAACGAGGAATGCTAGGATTTGTGACACCAAATCTACGAGCTCTTTATGTTCTAGTAGAAAATAACACTACTTTTGAACTTATTTTGTATTATGATAAGCCTTTATCTGAGGACGAAGAAGAACTAGCAAGCTTGATAGATACATATGTTTCAGCTGATTTACCGCCCCCTGTTTATGATTCAGGCTTCATAATAGAAGTTCTTCCATTTCCTAGAAAAATTCCTGAAAATGGATATTGTGTTTACAAACGCTATGAAGGCATTGAAAAAACCAATAAATTAAAAAATGAGACCAAATGATTTCACCCAAAGAAATACTAAGTTTTCTTCGCTCTTTTCAGAAAGGTTTGTTAGAAAAAGTAACACCTAATTTAAGAGCAGTTTGTGCAATATTTCAAGATGAGACCACATTTGAACTTAGTTTTTATTACGATAAACCATTATTGGAATATGAAGTAGAACTTCCAATTCTCGCGTTAACAGAAATTACATCTGATTTTCCTCCTCCTCACTTTAATGCAAACCTCATTGTAAAAGTCCATCCATTTCCCAATAAAATTCCCGGAGAGGGATTCTGGCTTTATAAACGTTACGAATAATTAAGGTCAGTAATTGAGGTCATGCATGACATTCGGACATTTGAGCTTAGGTTTGTGTTTTCAATAACATTAACTTCATCCGCTTTTATTCTAAAATTTATTTTTATTTTGCTTGCTGTATTCTTGCTTTGTCATCTGAATGAATTGGCTTAAGAATTTTCAAATGTCCGAATGTCAGGCGTGACCCCATTACAAATGTCAGAATGTCAGGCCTGACCCCATCACAAAATAAATACTTGGGAATATCTCGGAATGCAGGGTATCGTTGATTTTTTGTAAGAATTCAGAATACTTGATGCTATAACTAAATTTATTGATTATCAATAGCTTATAACCTATGTGTATTTAAAAGACCTTGGGAAATTTCTGTAATTAAAGCACCCACTTGACAATTTTGGGTGCCTGTGTTACATATAAAATATGACTCATTCAAAATACGATGTTATAATCCAAGTTTTTGTAGAAATGCCGGTATTCACGGCTGCTGAGACACGATCTGCTGGTATTCCTTCACGCATGCTTGCTCATTTTTGCAAAAAAGGTGTCATTGAGCGCGTTGCCCGTGGTGTTTATAAAGGTTCTCAAGCAAAAGTGGACATTGACTTTCAATGGGAAGATCTTGCCTTAGTGGCAATGAG
>JBEPVN010000112.1:0-5673 GCA_041691015.1 Parachlamydiaceae bacterium
CACCTGCATTTTAACGTCGCTTCGCTTTGGTTAAAATTTGGTATGGGCTACAAAAATCGCTTCTAAGATGAGCACCTTAGAGCTAAACTTCTAAATTCTTTCTTTGTCTATTCATCAAATCGCGCAAAATTAGAAAACTTGCAGAAAATAGAGAGCCGATAATACTGCCAAGTACCGCAAAAAGGAAGGGTCTTGAAGATTTTGGATGAATCGGGGCTTTTGCCTCATCAATCACGGTTGATTGGATGATCTCTAAATTGCTGCTGATATTTTTTGTTTCAACAAGCTTTGATACTTCCTCAACCATCTTCTGATTGACTTCCATTTCAAGATTAATCATTTTTTCAGACACCCATTTTGAGGGCAGTGCTGTCATCTGATTCATAAGTTCCAGTTTATGCTGTTCGATGATTTCAGCCTCAGCTTTCAGGTTATGGATACGGCTCTGAATATATTCAGCTAAATTATCTTGCAAAAGCGATATTTGCTGTTTTACAAGTCCAAGCGTCATGTTTTGGAGGGATTTTACTTTATAATGCATCAAATTTTCATTTAAGCTAAGGAGTTGATTGGCATTTTCAAGGTGGGTGGACAAAAACCTTTTTTGAAGATCCAAATCTTCCTTTATCCTTTCCTGTTCCTTTAAGCTGCGGTTATTGGAATCTTTTAAGTTGATAGCAAGGAGGGTAGCTTTGGTGCTCATGTCAAGGCTTATTTGATCGTTAAGGATCGTAGCAAGAGAGCTTAATTCAAAATCCTCTTGATTCATCTTGTTAATGATGAATTTATTTTGCATCATCTGTGATTCGATTTCGTTTAGTTTGTGCGTATAGGAAACAAACAAATCCTGGGATGTTTTAAGGTCAATTCCCTGAAAATCCTGAGATTTTTCTTTTTTAAAATCTTGTAAATTGAGTTTTAAATGGGTCTTTTGTTTTTTTAAGCCCCGCATTTCAGAAAGCATCTGGTTGATGATTGCAGGGTCTCCTGGCATATTATAAGTATCATAATATACATAGCCTCCTCGCTGGCTATTATGCAGACGTTTTAATTCAAATTCTATGTCGAGGAGCTTTTTTTGAAGGCTATTTTGCGATTCCGTTAAAAATTCCATCGCAAGATTTGTGTTTGGAAATCCGATATTTTTAATATCGTCTGAAATTTTTAGGACATGGTTTTCCATGGATTTTTTAAGTTTTTTACCGATTTCATTTTGTCTTTTTTCGAGGTAATCGATTTGGTGACGGATGATCATATCCTGTTCTTTTTTTAAGAAATCTTTGTAATTATCCATCAAGGCATTGACTGCAAGCGTTGCCACATGACGATCCGGATGCTTAAATTTAATATTTAATAAGTTTTTATCCGTGCGGTCTTGTTCAATCGTTAAATTATCAAAGATGTTTTTAGCCGTTTGTTGCAGGGACTGAAAAATGATAACAAATGTTTGATTTTTTAAAGGTTCTGAATCTAACTTATGGATAGAAAATGAATAATCATCATGAACAAATAAATTCTCGAGAGTTCCCAAAAATGTTTTACCGTTATCTTTGATCTCATAATTTTGCTCATCCAAAAAATGGAGAGTGATGGATGACGGATTTTCATTATTGTAAATTACTTCAGTGATAGCTATTTTGTAATTTTTATCTTTCAAGCTTAAATAATGCGGGTTCATAAATTGGTTTATTTCAGATTTGATATTAGACCAAATAGCTGAAAGGTGTTTTTGCCTTTCGTCTTTTAAGACAGCTTGGAAATTTAATGATTTGGCAAGATTTTCTCGCACAGTCCTTGATTTCATGAGGGCTATTGCGTTATTTTCTTGAGTGTTGCCTCCAGAAAAAAAACCTGCAATGGAACTTAAGCCATTATTAGCTTTTGCCTTGTCCCTGAATGTGCCTTCTGCGATATATTCGACAGGTCTTGTCAGCCCATACATAAGGCTTAAAAAAAAGCATACGGCAGTTGCCGTCAAAATAATTTTTCTGCCTTTAATGCAAATATTTTTTAGGTCTCTAAAGGATATGTGGATCAATTGATCATTGTTTTGTAGCATGATTAATTTCCGTAAATATTGTTGTAAATTCCATAACCTACATTAACACCATTGAAACTTGGTAAAAGTTGATCTATAAAGCGGTTCCACTCTGTGATCGGTTTTTCAGATACGTATACAGTATCTCCTGGCATTAACAGAAGGCTGTCGTTTGGAAGATGGATAATATGCTGCCATGATAACTGATAGATTTTTGGACATACGAGGTTGCCCCGAATCACTTGAATGTGACGAAGGTCTCCTGTATAGGGAATGCCCCCTGCCTGAACAAGCGCTTCTCTTAGGGACATAAAGCCATATGGAAGAGTTACAGCTCTTGGAGATCTGATTTCTCCCATCAGCATCACTGCGGAATCTTCTGCGCTCGCGATAAAAATTTTATCGCCGCCTCGCATCACAATGTTTTGACACATATCCCCTTTGTTGATCAGCTGATGCAAGTCAACTGCAAGAGGCTCGCCATCTCTCATGACGTAACTCATAAAGAAGTTTGCGTGGGGGGGAAGATGCGCTTTTGCGATCACTTCATAAAGCCTTATTTTTCCATCGACAGGAACAGTAGCTGTTGCGACAAGGCCGGTCAGTTCTACTTTTTTATCCAAACGGTCCCTGTAACTTACAAAGACTTCGACATGCTGAATTTGTTCCCTGTAAGCATCTGTCAATTTGGAGCGCGCTTCTTCAAGTGTTAAATCAAGAACATAAACAGGTTCAAGATCCGGAAGATTCAACATACCATCTTTTACTCGAAAGCCTTCCATGGCTTCGTTGATAAACTGGATCGATTCCATTAAGTCTTTTCTGCTTGGATGGTAGACTGTGATGTTTAAAATGTCATCTTCTGCAATCAAATCGCGGTATTCGTGCATAGCGCTGCAAGGGAGTTCTTCAACTTCAATGCCTTGCATTTCCAAGATGGCAAATTTTCCTTGGCGGATCTTGTAGGAATCCATCACGAATTCATCGCAGCCCATCACAGCATAGTCGTGGCACGGTTTTGTGCATGAATTTAAAAAAATGATCAATATAAATAATAAAAAGGGCTTCATGAAATGTCCTTAACTTATAAGCTATTAATTTAGAAAACTAGAGGTTATTTTTAACAGGTCTAGACTTAATTTAACAGCTAAAAGAGGGAACAGATAGGGCAACTATTTTTGTCGTGGGCTTTTGCTTTGCAATACTCTCTTGCAAAGAAAATAATTTGAAGATGCAGTTTGTTCCAAGAATTTTTTGGAAATATTTTTTTTAAATCGCGCTCTGTTTCTTTGACGTTGCGGCTTAAGGATAAACCCCATCTTTTTGCGCATCGATGAATATGCGTGTCTACCGGAAATGCCGGGATATTGAAGCATTGCGCCATGACGACGGAGGCTGTTTTATGTCCAACGCCAGGAAGCTCCTCTAAATCTGTAAAAGTGTTCGGAACTTTTCCGCCATGTTTTTCAATTAAAATCTTGGAGAGCTCAAAAATGGCTTTTGATTTTTTTGGGGCAAGTCCGCATGGTCTTATAATTTCTTCGATTTCTTCAGCGCTTAAATGGATCATTTGTTCTGGCGTTTTAGCTTTTGAAAAAAGAAGGGGTGTAATTTTGTTGACCCTTTCATCTGTGCATTGAGCAGAAAGTAAAACAGCGATCAGCAGCGTGTAGTGATTGTGATGCTTTAGGGGTATGGGGGTTTCTTTGTAAAGATCGTCTAAAATTTTTTGAATAATTAAGGCTTTTTGTTTTTTATTCATTATTTTCCGATACAGAATTTCGAAAAAATAGCAGACAAGATATCTTCAGAGACGTTTGTCCCGATAATTTTTCCAAGGGATTTTAAAGAATCTTTTACATCCATCACTAAAAATTCTGGTGAAGTATCTTTTTGCAGACCATCTAAAACAAGCAGACAAGCATCCAAAGCTTCAGTTAATGATTCTTTATGGCGCACGTTTGTGACGACAACTTCTTCTTTTGAGGGAGGTCCATTTTTCCAAATCACTTCATCGATTTTTTCGTGTAAAAGATTCAAGTCTTTTTTTGTCTTCGCAGAAATAGAAACCGCATGAGAAAATTTTTGTAAAAACGCGCATTCTTTTATGTTGCTTTCTGGTAAATCCGATTTATTCAAAATAAGAATGGTTTTATGCTCCGGCACTTTTTCTGCAAGAAATAGATCTTCATCTGTAACATCGAGGCTTCCGTCTATAACAAATAAAACAAGGTCGGCATCGTTCATTGCAAGCGTAGATCTTCTAATTCCTTCCTGTTCAATAACTTCTTTTGTTTCGCGGATTCCTGCCGTGTCTATCAGTTTGAAATTAAGACCGTTTAGTCGCATATGGTCTTCTAGTGTGTCCCTTGTTGTTCCGGCAATTTCTGACACGATGGCGCGCTCTTTATCTAAAAGAGCGTTCATGAGCGATGATTTCCCGACATTTGGGCAGCCTATCAAACAAATGGAGAGTCCGTCATGTAAAATTTTACCATCGTGGAAAGTGTTGATGAGTCTTTCCATTTGGTTTATAATTTCTTTTAAATCTTCACAAAGCTCATCTTTTGTCGCAAATTCCAAGCCTTCTTCTGGAAAATCGACCCAGGCTTCAAAAATTGCCGCAATGAGGGTCATTTTTTCTTGAAAAGATAAAATTTTATTTGAAAGAGAGCCTTGTAGCTGATTTTCAGCAGCGTCTAATGCGCGCTCATTTTTTGCTGAAATTAATTCTTGTACAGCTTCTGCTTGGCTAAGATCAAGCTTGCCGTTTATGAAGGCTTTAAAAGTAAATTCACCAGGTCTTGCAGCGCGGACTCCAGTTTTTAAAACAACATCTAAAACACGCCTTGTAATCAAGCTGCCGCCATGGCAATGAATTTCTACGGTGTCCTCGCCCGTGTATGAGCGTTTTCCAAGCATCACCAGAACCAATACGTCATCAACTTTTGCGCCGTTTTCATCTATGATCTTCCCATAATGCGCGGTATGTGTCTTATAAGTGTGAATGGGTCCTGAAAAAATTTTGGAGGCAGCATCCAATGCGTCATTTCCTGAAATGCGTATGATGGCAACGCCGCCAGAGCCAGGTGGTGTTGCGATGGCAGCTATTGTTTGCCGAGGTTCGTAGGGTTCGTGTATAAAATCCATAATTAACTGCAAATTATATGCAATTTCAAATAAAAAAGAAAGGGTTTTGAGGCTTAAGTTATATAAAGTTCTAGTGGGTTATAGTCGAAAAATGCTATAACTATGTATAACCTACTATAACCCTATAGAACTTGCTATAACTTTATAGTAGTTACTAAAGTTCGGACATTTTTTATGTTTTTTTAATGAATTTATTGCCTTAGAAGCGGTCTATACTTCGGACTATTTAAACCCTTAGCTTGATGCGTATGCCCAATGCCATTAAGTTAAAGAATTTTGTTTGCTATATTGCAGGCTGATCGCCTGCCGATTTAAATTAATTCTATTTAAGGGCGTTGCCCTTTAGCTAGGGTGTTGTTTTTGAGTTGTTTTCCGCTTCGAAAAATCACCAAATGATTAAGTCCCTCTGTGATCTCTGTCTCGACTTATGTGATTTTTTCTTTTTTGCATCTTTTTTATCTCATTTTGTAGCCCACACCAAATTT
>JBEPVN010000113.1:0-5620 GCA_041691015.1 Parachlamydiaceae bacterium
AGTCCGTCTCGTGTGCTCTTATTTGTGTTTAAGAGACATCTTTAAAAGTTTTTTCGCGCTATCATTTGCGAGTTTTTAACTTACATCAAAATGAATTTCTTGTTTATATCCCCACCCTTGGTCGGTAAAACCCCCCCCTAAGTGAATAAGTGGGGGTATTTGTCCACAAATTGATAAAGGTCGGTAAAACCCCCCCTTACCCTGTAAGCATTTTTATTAGCTCTTTTTTCTTGTTGCTAAAGCGAACGGATGTTTTACCTCCGTCTTCTTTCCATTCAAGGAAATAGTCGGGAATATCGTTATCAAACACAGCTTTTTTAAGATCATATTTAAATTTTTTGAACTCTTGTTCACTGGCAGACTTTTCATAAAGCTTTTCTATTGAAAATTCCCATTGGTCATTATTTCCAACGTGTTTCCTTGCTGTCCTATAGAGAAATTTTTTAACCCCTGATGTGATTGAAAAGTAGTCATTGCTTACTTTTAATAGGGCAGCTTGCACGCAAATGCCATCATAAAGCCAATCAGAAAGAGTTATTCGAAACTCTTTGGTATCTTTTCGTTCAGTATATCCCCAGCTATCTATAAAACCAAATCCACCTTTATAACGATAATCTTCGTTACGTATTGTTGTTTCAATTCCAGTAAGTTTTAGCCTTGATAAACTTTGTTCTATTTCTTTTCTAGCTTTCTTTCCATCATCTTTACGAAGCTCCTTAAGAAGCTTACGACGTGGAATAATAATCTTGCTTGATGGAATATCTTGTCCAGAGTTTATAGCTTCCTGGATTCTTCCAGCAATACACTGAATAATATCCCAATCATATATGCTTGCTAAATAATGGTTTGTGTGTGGTGTAATATTAACCTTTATTTTTCCATCCTTACTGTTGTAAGTAATTGGCTTCGTTCTCTTTTTTGACAAAGCTAAAAATGGAATTTCCATAACCTCCATAACGTCTCTTGGATCAAATTCTACGATATCTTTGGATGGCTTCTTTTTGGGCTTTTTTTGTATGATTTTGTCGTTTGTTGGTTTTTGTTCTTCATTTACAGATTCAATCTGCGGAAGAATTTCTACCTCTGTTTCTGGATATGTAAGATTTAAAACCTCTTGTGGTTTCTCGATCTTCATTGGTTCTTCCCCTAGGCGTTTACCTAATCGTACAAAAAATCTAGCAAAGAACTTTTTCATGATCTTACCTCTGGGTTTTAATGAAAATGAGTACCCCATTTAAACCCTATCCACCTCATAGACGCAAAACTTTTGTTTTTTTCTAAAAAATGGTTGTCGAGTGTCCTTAAACGGCTTATAGATTTTGGGTTCTCATCACGATTCTTGAAAATTTTTCTAACGGATATTATTGATGAGATTTAACATCTCTGGTGACAATATCCGTCAAAAAATATTTTACCAAAAAACCTAATTACACTGCGGTCAGGCTAAAAAGAGATTTCTCGCGCATTAACCGCTATTTTAGATTTTTGATGATTTGATTGCTAATTTTGATCTAGCCCCTTCCGACGATATATCCTTGCGCTTTGCAATACGCACGGCACCAATTCTTCCTCAAACGATCTACATCAAGCTCAGGCGTTACCAGAAGTTGGGTATATAAATCGTAATTTCCTTGGTAAATATCAATTATACCTAACTGCCTTTCATACGCTTGCCTCTCTATTGGTGTAGGGGGTTTTTCAATCATGTGGTGGTAGACCATGGATAGCTTCTCATAAGGACGATGCAGGAAGCACCAATTTGATTTTCCATACTGGTATTTACCTTTTAAGAGCTTTAATCTTTCTATTTTGTTGATGGACCAAAAAAGTTGTCTGTAATTCTTAAATGCTCCTAACTTTTCATCTTTTGAATTAAAAATTTCTATCATTTCCTTAAACCTTCTCTTGGTAATATTGATCCATGCCTTAGCTTCAAAGCCAAAGCAGCAAACGATTCTCATAAAAAAAGATCAATAATCCTGAGAGGTGGACTTGTAGCAAAAAAGGATGGAGCATACCCCCACCCTTTAACCGTATAGGAATGCATGCGAGACATGAATCTAGAACGGATATAGTTATGCCTTTTATAGCGATCTCGTTGTTCTTGGAATGAATGCCCGATATGGGCTATAACGATGTTATCCATGATTCAACCTCGTATGTTGAGTTGTGGCCAGAGGCGCATGTGTGTATCAAGCACGCGTGCGTCTCGTTCAAATGAGATTTAGACAGTTAAAATTCAACATCCCCTATCTTAAACCTCCCTTTCATAATAACAAGGAAACAAAAAGATATGCAAGAAAAAAATAATTTTTTAATGACTTGAAAAAAATGGAAAAAATACTATAATGTATTATACGCATTACATTTTGAGGTAAGAAAATGACGTATTCAATTCGACTACCACATGAAATAGAGGATCGTCTTAAAAACTTATCCGTACAGACTGGGCGGAGTAAGTCATTCTATGTTAAAGAGGCAATTCTTGATCACCTTGATAATATTGAAGACACTTATCTAGCTGAAAAACGGTTAGAACGTATCAATTCTGGCCGCACACAAACAATTCCTCTTCAAGAAGTTATGAAACGATATGAAATGGATAATTGAATTTGATCCTTCCGCCGTAAAGGAGCTGGACAAACTTGACCCACAGCAAGCTAAACGTATATTGAGATTCTTATTTGACCGCGTGGCTCATTTGGACGATCCAAGAAGTATTGGAGAAGCTTTGAAGGGGTCTCGTTTTAAAACTCTCTGGAAATACCGCGTTGGGGATTATCGCATCATTACCAGCATCGAGGATAACGTTACACGGATTCTCGTTGTAAAAATAGGTGATCGCAAAGAAGTTTATCTCTGATTTAGTCGCAACGACCCCCCCCAAAAAAGACTTTTTTGGGGGGGGTCGACCGTCTGATTTAGAATCAGGTGGTTTCATGATTCACGATCTGTTATAAAAAAACTTAAGACCCAGATAAAAGTTTTATTTATCTATATTTTCTACCCTCACCTCGACCATGCTTAGTATAGTGGAACTTGGCGTAAGAATCCTGTTGTTCAGGAGTTCCTGTTGCTACAGCCTGTAAAAGATCGGGGTTTAAGGATAAATACGTAGACGAGTTAAAATCTTCTGGTAGTTCATTATTAGAATTAACAGATGGAGAAACTGCATTAATTGAACCAAATTTTCTTAAAAAATTTAGATATTCTTGATGTTTAGAATCTGTCCAGAGTGTTGCAATATTATTTCTATTATCAAGTCCTCCTTGATGAATAGCTAATAAATATTTATTATTACTTATCTCATGCCATATGCCTGAACCACTTTGTCCTGAAGTAGTATCCATGTTATGAGCAATTAAGCCATTCCCAATACATGTTATGCTTCCTGTGCAGCTATACATTTCATCTAATGTTTCTCCTGGATAACCAACCGTATGAATGACTCTCCTTAAGTCGTTGTTATCAAAATATTTTAATTCAAGCCATCCAGTAATATCTCCTATCTTCCTATCTAATTTTAATATAACCCAATCATTATCTGACGGATATGGATCGCTTTTATAGGCATTTGGATAATAAAAATCTATAACTTTTGCACAACCATAAGGTGTTATAGGCCCACTTTTTCCAGGAAAAAAAGTAATAGAAGATGCTTCTAATTGGTTTTCTTGACTATATATAACATGCGCTGATGTTAATACCAAATCTGATCCTACTAATGTTCCCGTACCAGATCCTAATGAACCTTTAACTGTAGCGGCCCGCACTTATAAATCGTCAGGACCGCTTTCATCCGCTTTTTCTGGCCCACAATAAGTGACCCTATAAATTCCCTCCGGCCCACATTAATTGACTTTGAGACCACATTATTTGCACCTGGCCCACTTTCATCTTTCTCCGGCCCACATTATTTGCACCTGGATTGTCGGTATTAAACGACCGTTTTTAATAGATAAAAAAATGAGTCATAAAATACCCTTTTATCTATATGAATTTTGTTGAAATTAAATATTAAATTGAGTTTTATGCAACGATAACGGATTGTTATGCGGTATATCCTGAAAAATTTGATGAAATTAAATGTGATTTTATACAGATTATTTTTGTCTACTAAAATGGCCGTTTAATACCGACAATCCAGGTGCAATTAATGTGGGCCGGAGAAAGACGAAAGTGGGCCAGGTGCAATTAATGTGGTCTCAAAGTCAATTAATGTGGGCCGGGGAGAATTTATAGAGTCACTTATTGTGGGCCAGAAAAACCGGATAAGTGCGGGTCGGACGATTTATAAGTGCGGTCCGCTACATTTAACCTTTCCAAAAAAACGGTATGGAGGTTCATCTGTATGTTGAATCCGAATACGTATATCATGCGGCCTATCTACAATGCTTTCTCTTTGTGCATTTCTTTCTCTGAAAATATTTATATCTTGTTCTGTATCTTCCATCCCTTGAACTGATGACCATAAAGCAGTAACAAAACAACAAATGGCTGTCGCTAGAATTTTCAATTTATTCATTCTTGTCTCCTTAAAATTTATTTAAAACGCAAGATAACAGAGATAAACATAGTTCCAAACCAACCTTAAAACAATGCGGAAAATTTCGTTACGGGTGGTATTGGCGCCACCGCCAAAATACCAGATCGTCGGCTGTTTTCGGCGACAGCCTGAATTGACAAACCGAAATGTACGGCCGACAAAAGGCGAACCGTAAACGCCTAAAATATATTTTGTTAGCGCGGCGTTAGAAAGAAAAACCAAAAACACCCATCGTGCCTGTTTTTTGATCTTGCCCCCCAACAACATTAACCGAAATGGTTAGCAAACTTTATCCAGAAACTTACCCACAAAAACTGTGGGCAAGTTTTTGATGGAGGGTAGCAATTAATGCTTACCACCCTTATAACGCGCTATCCAAGCACACAAGCTAATATGATGATCATATAGGTGATCTGGTTCGGGAAGTTTATAGATTGACGCCACTTTCTGAGCAAATCGAATATGATCGTCACTAGCGCGGCGGCCAAATCGTTCTTTTGGTTTTTTTTCTCTCTCTTCTCTGCAAAATTTTGCGATGAACTTTACAAACTCTTCGTCTCTTTTTTCAACCCAGACCCGCACCTGAACGAGTCCTTTTTCTTCCATTCTCTTGCGATAGTCTTTCATTCTTTCTGTCATAAAAAATCCTATAATATTTCTATTAAGCCGCCGGCTAGGCTAACAATTAGTGTACTTGAAAGTGTAACGCACTTTCAAGTACGCATTAGTGCGCCATTCTGGATTTCGGATTTTTTTGATTTTTTTTTCCTGCAACCCTTTCCATCTATTTTTTGGGAGCCTTCGGGTTTTGATTTGGGGTGAAGGGGAATTTTATCCCCCTTCGTTCAACCCCAATAGGAATCAATTTGATGATGGTCGCCTGACAGGTTTTGAAAAAACGAATCGACCGTTCACGGAGAAATTTTCGAAGTGCGCGCTTATACGTTGCTTTGCAACATCGCTTTTTCGCAAGCGACCCATCCTTAAAAACCGAATAAAAACCAGCACCTATCAAGGGGAAATTGTGGTAGGATAACGGCGGTAGGCTGGTGGTTGCTTTTCATGATGCCCTGT
>JBEPVN010000114.1:0-5552 GCA_041691015.1 Parachlamydiaceae bacterium
TTTAATATTGCGAATTACATTGATTCTATCGCTCAAGAAGATCACCAGGCTTACGACTCTTACGGAGGCAAGTCGCTCCACGAGCAATCTCATGGAGAAAGTTTCCTATCTTTTTTTCGACATCGGTTAAACACCGGGGGGTTCTTTATTTTTGATGAACCAGAAGCCGCACTATCGCCACAACGACAACTATCGCTCCTTCACATTATTCATGAGCAATGCAAAAATCCCGCGGCTCAATTTATTATTGCGACCCATTCACCACTGCTTCTCGCCTATCCAAATTCAACCATTTATTCCTGTGACTCACCTACTCTGACGAGCATCGACTATGTTGATACAGAGCACTATCAAATTACAAAGAAATTTCTTGAGAATCCTGATCTTTATTTAAAACATTTATTTAAAAATTAACATCTATTTTAGGAATAAAAATTTAAGCGATAGGCTTTACAAAAATGCCTATGAACCCGTATTCATTGATATTATCTTTAGCGCTCCAAAGATAATGAATTTCTAGCGCTTCTTCCATTGTTTTAATACCGGGCAAAGATTTTTCTAGAGTTGTTTCTTCGAGATATTTTTCAACAGATGGGTATTGACGAACATCTTCGACTACTGCCATAAAATTATCAGTGCCATTCGTAAAATGAATTTTATCGCCTACTTTAATTTTCTTAAAAAGATGAGTGGCTTTTCTGCCTTCAACGGTTTTGATTCCTTGGCGAATTAATGAAAACCAAGGTTCTTTTGTGTGGAAATTGTGTGTTGTCATGATATTTTTTTTTGTAAAATGTAAAAAAAAACCGAATGGTTACCCATTCGGTTAAATTGCCGATGACCGGGACAATCATCGAACCATTTTATCGAGGGAATGCGCAAAATATATGAGCTTGAACCCTTTATAAAGATAGAATCTGCGCTTCCCAGTGCAGGCAATAAGTAATAGAAAATCTACAAAAGAGTTGTTGGATAGAGCTATGCGCTACTTTCTGCCCTTTTCCTTACCCCCTTCATCTAAATTGAACAATAAAGGCAAAGTCTGAGGGGGGTTCCAAGGGGGGAAATTTATAAAAAACGGTCCTAACTGTACTTTTTCAAGAGCCGTTTGAAAATGCTGAGAGAAAGTCCTTAAAGCGTTTTATCAAGAGTCAAGATATAATCCCAACTTCTAAGGGTCAAAAGAAAAAGCCAATAAGTAATAGTTATAATCCCCAAAAGCATCAAAAACCTCATTCCCATTAATGTTTTTGGAGAATATTCGCGTGTCAGCAAGATGTTTATATACTTTGCCTGTCCTTCATCATGTTTTATAATCCCATGAATGTTTCCAAACAAAGCCTCAGGGTACATATAGCAAATAGTGATTTCTTCTCCAGGAACTAGAGAAGGAAAAACGATAGCTTTTCCATCTTTCAAGTCTTCAACTGTATAGGGTATTGCGGGCAAAACCTGATAAAGTTCGGGCAGATTTAAATGGATGATTTGGACATTTTTTGCTTCCTTTTTACCATCATTTCTAACGATCAATGTATGATTTGAAAGAATTTGTTCTTTACTAATTCTAATATGCGCAGCTCTTGTAAGTCCTGCTATTAAGCGCGGTTTTCGTTCAAATTTTTTAGTTAGGTACCATGTTAATATTGAACTACCAAATATAGCTAAAATCTCTAAAAAAAGTCTTATGTCACTCATTTTTTAAATCCTTGTTTTATCAACTCTCTGCTCGAAAATAATGCCAATTATATGTTTTGGAGGGTCAGTATTCCCTAAAATCAATAAAATTGATAGACATTTTGCAGAAAATATGCAAAAATAAACTAAACACATGAAGCAGATAGGAGAAATCCACTTGTTATTAAAATTTTCAGTCAAAAACTTTCGGTCTTTCGAAAAAGAAGAGGTCTTGAATCTATCTGCAGGCAAAGGGTCTGAACTGCGCGTTGCAAACACATTTGAATTTTCTCAAACTCAACACCTTGTCCGATCTGCTGTTATTTATGGCCCTAATGCTGGTGGAAAAAGCAATTTGATCCGAGCGATTTTTTTCCTACAGCAATTCGTTCTTGCATCTTCAACGGCATATCAAGAAAAACAAAAAATCCCACTGCAGCCGTTTCGACTGAATGCAAAATCTCAAAATGAACCGAGTGAGTTTTCTATCGACTTCGTTTGCAATGATGTTCGTTTCACTTATCATTTAGCCCTCACTGAAGATCAGATCATAAGTGAAGAACTATATGCATATCCTAAAAACTATCGTCAAACGTGGTTTACCAGAAAATGGAATCCATCTTTAAAAACATACGATTGGTATCAAGGTCCAAGCTTTAAAGGAGAACATAAAGTTTGGGAACAAATGACGCGAGCTAACGCTCTCTATCTTTCCACAGCCGTGCAATTCAATAGCGAACAGCTAAAACCCATTTTTCTTTGGTTTAGAGATCAACTTGTCATTCTGTTAAAAAATGGTCCTATACAAGAAATTTATTTTAATCCAGATCTCACCTTTCAATTTCTCAAAGACCATAAAACAGCTTCTTGGATTCACAAATTCATGGAATGTGCAGATATTGGAATAGAGAACTTTCACTTAATTGAAGAAGAAGCCCCTCCTTTAAAAAAAGTAGCAGTCAGAACACAGCATAAAATACTTGATTCTGATCAAAAGGTGTTTTTTGACTTATTTTTAGATGAATCAGATGGCACACAAAGACTTTTTTCACAAGCAGGCGGATGGTTAAAAGCACTTCGTGAAGGTTTAGTTCTTTTTGTAGATGAACTAGATCTTCATCTTCATCCAAATATTGTCAGGTATCTTATAGAGCTTTTTCATAGCCCTAAAACGAATCAAAAGAATGCTCAGCTTGTTTTCACTACTCATGATACTTCTTTGTTGGATAGTGATCTGTTCAGACGAGATCAAGTGTGGTTTGTACAAAAGGATGATAATCAAGGATCACGTCTCTATTCTCTTCTTGATTTCAAACCTCGCAAAGGAGAAGCAATCGGTAAAGGCTATCTACAAGGACGTTATGGAGCATTACCATATATAGGAAAATTTCGTTTCTAATGACAAAAAAACTCTCTATCAAATCATATCGCAAGCCTGATAATCGTTATTCTCCTCTTGATCTAGTGGTCTGTGAAGGAGAAACAGAAGTAGATTATTTTTGTGAGCTTGCAAGAAATTTGCGTGTGCATGTTCACATATGCAAAGGCGATGGAACAGATCCCAAAAGCATTGTGAATACTGCTAAAAGAAAAGCAAAAGAAGACGGCGTGAAGTATGATCAAATATTTTGCGTATTCGATCGCGATAATAACCTTTTAGCATTCCTGGAAGCCATCCAGATGTGCAAATCGAAAAAAATTGTTCCAATCGTATCTAATCCTTGTTTTGAATTATGGCCTTATCTCCATTTTCAACTGCGTGAATCTGGTTTTGGGAGTCCTCAACAGATTTTGAAAGCATTAAAAAAGCTTCCTGGGTTTGAAGATTACGACAAAGATGGTGTGCAAATTTTTAACGTTACTTTTCCTTTGATTGATACAGCTTGTAAGTGGGCTTCAGGGCTTGTTTTGAAACAACATGATGATCCTAAAGAAGATCCTTTTACAAATGTCCATTTGCTTATCAAAAGGTTTTATATTCTTAAAGAACAGCAAAACTATTTTGACCAAGGAAGGAAAAGGCAATGAAGGTCAGAGCAATGATACAACAGGATCTTTTAGATGTGGCCAAAATTCATAAAGAAGCATTTTCACGACAGCTATACTCCGAGCAATGGATTTCTTGCAATTTTAAGGCTTATCCAAGAATTCGATTGTTTGTTGCAGAAGATGATGGGATGCTTTTAGGCTATGTGGAGTGGATAGAGAAAAGCGGTTTCCGCAAAGAGGTTGTACTGGAATTGGAACAGATTGCAGTTCTTCCCTCAAAACAAAAAAATGGAATTGGATCTTCATTAATTTTAGAATCTTTAAAATTAATCAACGAAGATTTAAATCAACGAAATGCGTATATAAAATATGTTTTAGTATCCACTAGAACAGATAACGAAGCTCAAAAATTGTATAAAAAAGTTTTAAATGCTCAATGCGAAGTCATAGTTCCTAATTTATTTTCAGCTGATGAAGTGCTCATGATTTCTCGAAACCCACCTATATAGAATTTTATGATAAACATGTTAACCACACAAAACCTAATTTTAAGTGTACCAAATCAAGATGACCTCTCAGCAATCAAAGATTTTGAAGATCGAAACCGCAATCATTTAAGAAAATGGGAATCAACCAAATCGACAAACAATCAACCCGTTCATGAAGAGATTCAAAAACGATTAGGAGACTGGATAAAAGAGTTTTTAAAAAACCGATACGGACTGTTTGCTACCCCATCTAAGGTTGTCGGTGAGTTAAATGATCTCGACATCGGGGACACAAATGATGTTTGGCAGTTGATTAGGGAGCTTCTGGAGGAAATCTCTCCAAAGGATTACAAGGGATCAAGACCTCACAAAAGTCTTATGAGAAAGCAATAGCTGGGCTTGAATTACTAGCCTTTAGCTGGTGGAGTCCTAGATGTGCTAAGCAAATGTATATCAAATTTGTTTTGAAGAATGAGCGATATTATTACGTCTCACTGCATGAAAGTCGTTCGACAGAACAAAAAGGAAAAGATTAAATGAAGTGCCTAAATTGTGACTCAGAAAAATTTGAGTCAAAAAATATCCGTTTTAATCCAGAAATAAAAGGAGAAGAGGTTGAGGTAGTAGTACCCTCATTTGTTTGCACAAAATGTGATACTCCTTTAATGAATGGAGAGCAAATGAATGTGCTCCGAAAATCTGCTGCTGATAAATATCGCAAGCAACACAATCTTTTGACATCTGAAGAAATCCTCAAATATCGGGCTTCGCTTGGAATGTCTCAAGCTGCTTTTGCTAACTATTTAAAGGTTGGAGAAGCGAGCATCAAACGGTGGGAAACTTACTATGTACAGGATGTCGTTCAAGATGATCATATTCGTTTGAAGTGCGATGAAGCTTACGCAGAACTTAATGCCCTTTAAGTTCATTGGAAAAGCCAATCATCCGATATTTACAGTGGTAATAGACCATTTTGTTTAGAGCTGCTTAAGCAAGCTGTGCGTTATTTGATAGGATTTACAAAAAGCCCTTTGTTTTTGAATAAGGCACTTTTTTATGCCGATTTTAAACATTTTCAAAAGCATGGAACGAGCATCACTGGAGCTAGATATGTTCATTTAGAATACGGCCCATGCCCAGATCAGTTTCAGAAAATCTATCAGCTATTTCTCTCTAAGGGAATTCTGATTTCTGGTGGTCACCATTTTTTCAAAAGTGCCTCTTTGAACACCAGTCAACCTCTTAAATTGCTTTTCTGGAAATTTTTTAAGCTCTTCATACTTTCCCATCACATTCTCCTTGTAAAGTAATGGAAAATATCAAAAAATTAATTATGCAAGAAGTCTATTATTTGTTGAAAAAAGAAGAACCCCGAGGGGTTAAAATGCGTTTACGATATAC
>JBEPVN010000115.1:0-5500 GCA_041691015.1 Parachlamydiaceae bacterium
TCTCTCCGTTAACTTGAAAGCTTAGCTCAATACTTTTATCTTCACATTGTTTAAAGCAAACTAAGCGATGCCCCCATTGCACTACATCAGGATCCTCCAATTGCTCAAGCAACGCTAAGCGCAAGGCTTGTCTTGGAATATGCACATTTATACGTTTTGGAGACTTATTTTTATTTAAATGCGTCCTCATTCCCCATTCAATAATTTCTTTTCCATCCGTAGTATGCACCACATGGCGTGTGGAATTACCCGCTTCTTTTAAAGATAAAAGACCAAAGCCTTTAATTGCGTTACTTGCTTGTTGCAAGGTAAGTCCGTAGCCTTGAGCTCGTGCATCAAAACTACTATCGCGCTCATAAAGGGTAAATGGAATGCCGCGATGCAAACAAGCGACAGCCAGTGCAACGCCCCCTATCCCTGCACCAATAATTGCTACATGTGGATAGTTTTCTGAATCTGCTATGGGGTGACAGGTTGCGGGAATCAAGCCGGACCCATTGCAATTATCGCATAAATATTGAGTAATCTTAGGGCGAACAGAAACTTTACCTTCAGCCCGAGTTTTTTCAAATTCATTATTTGCTATTTGGTAACGGAGTTTTGCTTTCTTGCGAAGCTTCAAGTTTTTTTTGCCGCATCCATAACATTTTGGACAAATAGTCCAGTAAGTCTTTTTATTTTCCACTTTATTCAATCTTCTTTAAAATAATTACTTTCCAATACAAAAACGGGAATACTTCATCTTATTATAATCATGAGTGTCTTTCTATTCCAGTTTATATTCCAAAGCGCTCAACCTTTCGAATATACTTAAAAAAATTGCTCAACTAGAAGAAAACATGTATGACATGAAAATTATTTTTAAAGAGACTTCTAAAGGATGGAAAACGGCAGTTTGATTAAAGAGGTATTGTAAGACTATCATCTAAACAATACCACATGTTATCTTACAAGATAAATTAATTGAAGCCAAATTTATAGAGGAGCCCAACTCCTATGGAATGGTTATAAAAATGACAACCTCCCTGATGGAATTTGTATTCCAAAGTAAGCTCTGTGTTGCAAAAAATCTCGTAGGCAAATCCTGCCATCAGTTGCCAAGAAAAATGGTTCCATCTTTGATGAAAATCAATGCGAGAATTTGTGGAATGCATTTGTTGGAAATCATAGCCAATGCCAACTCCGACAAAAGGTTGGATATCTAAAAACGCACATCCTATGTAAGATAAGGGAAAATCCCATAATAGATTGGCCATATAAGAAGAAGTTTGGAAATGTCCATGATTGGAAGAGCCTTGTCCAAAGAAGTGGATTTTTTTTATAGCATTTCTTCTGTAAGCGTATTCACCCTCCACGCGTAAGCCATAACACCAACAATACCCAAAAGATCCTTGAGCGACATACCCTGTATCATATTTGGCTTTGTTTCCATTAAGTGCAGTGTTTTGCAAAAAATTAGCGCCAGCAAAAATCTGACCATAAAAATTTGTCTCATTCAAAGAGCAGTCCTCTTCATAACAGCATGTTTTTTTAGCATCCCATTCTTGCGCTCTTGCATCAGCTGCAATAAATAATAAGAGTGTCATTAAAAATAGAATTTTTCTTTTCATTTGAAGTTCTCACTGTTTCTTTTTTTTGCGCAAAATTTCTTTTAGAATTTCACTAGTCCTAAGTCCGATCATCATCGCTGGCGCTGTAGTATTAATGTCAGGAATCACGGGACAAATGGAGTTGTCTGCAACATATACGTTCTTTGTGCCATAAACAAGTGTATTGCCATCTACAACACCCCCTTCACTGAGGGGTGCCATCTTACAGTGCGATACAAAGTGGTGTATGTCCAGTGACAAATTGCTGTTATTTTTTACGTACTGCTCAACTGCTGCGTCATCATAACCAGTTAAGATGACAAAATTGATTGGGTCAGTCAAAATAGGTTTAAAATAAGGTGAGGGAAATGGGTACAAGATACTTAGTTGATCTAACAGACTGCGAATATAGACTGAAACAGCACTCTTCATATTCGCAAGGTCTACAGGATCTTGATAAAAACCATCATCTGCTGCTGCTATCTGAAATGGATTATTGCTTTGAATGTTGACACTTCCTTCACTCACTGGATTCAAAAGATCAAATCCAAGAGCCAATAACGGTGGTGTCACTGCAGTAGCTGGTATGTATTCGAACAAAATCTGCAGCATACGCGGGTCGCTGGAACTACCGCCAACGACAGGCAAATAGACATTATTGATAGTAAATGCATAGGACGCCCCAGGAGGCACTCCAATAAGTGCTGGATCTGCCAACATCGTAATAAAGATGAGTGGATGGTTTTGGAGATGTTTTCCTACGTTTTCATTGATGAAAACGGGCTTGATCTCTGCATTCTTCAAGACTTGGGCTGGACCAATTCCTGAAAGCTGTAGCAACTTACTACTATTGATACCACTTGCCAAAACAACGGCTTTACGAGCTTTTGCGACGTATGTCTGACCATCCTTTATATATTTAACTTTTTTGGCACGCCCATGTTTGTTAAATATTATTTTCGCAGCTACCGAGCCAAAAACCATATATAATTTATGTCCATTAACCCCCTGACCCTCTGGTGTCATGACCGTGTCATTTAAAAAGGCTGTCGCGCTGCTCACTCGTTTAGTACCAGTTGGATCGATGAACCACTGCGCACGAGGATCGATGCAGTTCTCCACAGTTGGATCATTATAGTCTACAACAGTGGGAATGAAAGGAAATGCTGCCTGTGATGCTGGTAATAACACCTGTGATGTAACCTGAGACACAGTAGGAGTCTGCAGCACATTGACAGCACCGTTAACTCCTCGCGCCCCTTGCGTGATTGTTAATCCTTGATAATTCTCAAGAGCATTGAATGTTGCTAAAATGTTATTTAGACTCCAATTAGAGCTGCCGGAAATGCCTTCCCAACGCCCATATACTGCACTTGTACCTCGACCATAATATAATCCATTAATCGATGAGCCCCCGCCAAGGAGCATTCCTGTTGTCCAATCACTTGTTCGTCCATTAAGCCCGGGCATTGGTAAAGATTGAGTCCATCCTGGCCAAAAAAACTCAGCTCTTCCTGCAGAAGCCGGCAATAAAAATGCCGGAAGACCTACTTGCTGTATTGCTGGATCAGCTGTTAAATTTAGTCCCCCTTCTATCCCTAACACTGAAAAGAGACCATTTTCTGATAGCTCACTCATCAATATGCAACCTGCTGCCCCACCACCTATTACAATGATATCAGCCTCTAGTTCATTTCCCGACATTTTGCATTGATACGGACAAGTTTGACCACCAAAAAGATTGACTGTAGCAGTTACTAAAGCCAAGATAATAAATTTATTTTTCATAATTGAGTCCTTTGCGAACGATAATCAATAAAAAAATTTATATTGTCAATAAATTTGAAAAGAATTTTTTGTGAAATTCAAACCTGCAAAAAGTTCGATGTGTACCAAAGGTAATTGGAGATTATAACTAAAGGCAGTTACAGCAAGAGTTGTAACTGCCTTTGATTTTTTAGACTCTGTGGAAGTTCCCTACAAATCTTGAAGTCTATTTAAAATTGCTCTACCCACCTTTACCATCTCTTAGCTGTAAAACAGAGACTGTCCATCTCAAGAGGATTATACTTTGTTGATAGATATGATATTTCAGTCACATTTTCCGTATTACCTTTGATTAGAAGCTGAACATATTCATCTAATTTATATGACGCCTCATGTGTTATGTGTTAAGATTTGTGCATTCGGTGCATAGCAAGAGCGAATTTTATCAGGGTTTTGGGGAATTTCAAATGCGAATTTTGATAGTTCTTGAGCCGCAGCAAGCAGTTGAGGATCCATTACAGTAATAGGCGTCATATAAAGGTTAATGATAGGCGCAAGATATCAAAATAAATTTTATGTTTAAAGAGCAATCACTCTAAAAACTAGACTAAAGGCCTAAAATATCACAGCCTAGTACAGCAAATCGTAAATCCCTACATATAAAAAATTATTTAAAATTCGAAGATTGCTATCTCTTTTTTCGTGACATACACTCTGTGTAGGCTCGAAATAAGAGATGGTACGATTCGAAAATTAAAATATTTTTTTATATGCAGGGATTTACGATTTGCTGTACTAGGGAAACGCCCTTAGCATTACCCATTTTTTTCTTTCGCCGCTGCCGACTTTAAGTAGTGGCATCTTTGGATAGATTTTGGATTTCTTTTGCGATATTTTGCATTTCAGTTACGATTTCGTTTGTTGGGCTGAGCCGCTTGCATAATTTGCGTAAGCGAGCACTCATTCTATTTAAGCTTTGCTTAGCAGATGCGTACTCATTTTTAAATGCTGTTAATTCAGCATTAGCCTCTGTAAGGGTTTTGATTTGCTGCTGAAGTTCAAGTATGTCCATTGCTGTTCCTTTCGTTTTCTATAGAGTATTCTACCTATTTAAAGTAAAAAAGTCACGCAAACATGACTTGCAAGATCAAGAGTGATTTGTTTAGAAGAACTTGTTTCAGAGTGATTCGCCAACACGACGGACGGAACATATTAGAATTGAACAATTAATGCAAGGCGGATTTCATCCTAATGCTAAAGCATTAGGTTTTCATCCTTCCAATTAATAAAAATAATTTTTGAAAAAAAAAATTGTGATTTTTTTTTCAAATTGCTATTCTGCTTATTGTCCTACACATTTAACAAAAGAGGTTTCTGATGACCATTAAAAAGATATTCGTTGTTCTTTCAACTTTATTCGCTTGCGTAAACAGCCTTCAGGCAGTAAATGAATGCGATTGCGTATCACATGCCCTTCCAAATAGCCAGTACAGCCGTACAATTGTTTTTTCACAAAATTTACCTTGGACCAATGCGAATCCAACAGATCCTAATCATAGCATTGCTCTTAATTTAGTAAATGCAAGTGGAGCGCATTTATATAC
The DNA here is from genome assembly GCA_041691015.1 of Parachlamydiaceae bacterium. Taxonomy (GTDB): domain Bacteria; phylum Chlamydiota; class Chlamydiia; order Chlamydiales; family Parachlamydiaceae; genus JBBSJT01. The sequence continues at coordinate 4,961 of JBEPVN010000115.1, forward strand.
ACTAGATCAACTGAATGCAATTACAAGTGCAGCGATTTTAGAATTCAACAACGCATATGGGATTGATTTTGGAGCAGTAACTCCAGATGCTAACGGGATTCGATTTATTCCGGGAGTCGGAGCATTTTTACCCTTTATCTTAGGCGCAGATAAAAATATTCCTTTGATCAATGATTCAGCTCATCCAAACAGAGGTCCAACTCATAAATGGTATTATGTCATTGTGGGTAATCTTGTTTTATTTGGCAGTACACCTGTATCGATAACAAGCGGAATCAATACGGGAGCAATAGTACCTCCAAATAGCTTATGGTCTTCTGGTGAACTTAATATGTTAAAAGATAACTCTGATAAACGAGAAATTATTAAGCTGACGACAACCTATGTAGGTCTTCAATCAACAGATCAGTGGGGAAATCGCTCATTTAATTTTGTAATGGATATTTTTGATGAAGATGGCGACCAAGGGCTTTTCCAATCTACGACAACAGTAGTCAAAGAGCCTGCAGGAACTGGACCCTACATCTTGAAAGAATACCC
>JBEPVN010000116.1:0-5477 GCA_041691015.1 Parachlamydiaceae bacterium
ACTAAGAGAAGGCTTATTATACAGGAAAATTTTAATAACGCAAGAAGTTCAATGATTAAAAAAAGCTTGCACCGTTTTAGAGCGACTAAAGCATCCGTCCATTCAATTTTCGCTGCTATTTGGCTTGCCACGCAGGTTTTTCTTCGATCCTTGCCGTTTTTTAGCTTCCAATACTTTTTGTTGCCCGGTGAATGTGCGTTTCTTGTTTTGACGCCTGATCTTTTCTTTTAAATGAATTTTATCTTTTAGGGCAGAGAGAGCTTTATTTTCCAACCGGTCACAAAGATCTGTTAGAGCAAGATAGCGGTTATATTCCCGCGATCTTGTTCTTTGACATTTGATCTGAATACCTGTTGGAATGTGTTTAAGGTAAACACACGAGCTTGTTTTGTTGATTTTTTGTCCACCGGCACCAGAGCCTAAAATAAATTTTTCGATCAGGTCTTCATCTTTGATATTTAAAGCTTTCATTTTATATTCTAACTGATCAAATTTATCCTGGCTGATTGGCATTTTAGTTACCACAGCAGCTTTTTTTTGGCGGAAAAAAGACGTCGTTAACAACTAAGGAAGCATAGGCAGCAAGAGGAATTAATGAAAGGGACTTAAAAGCTCTATTTTCTGCAAACAAATAAGCAGTTGCCCCAAAGCCTGAAAGAAGTGTAAAGCGTCTTGCACACAGTCTTTCTGTGGGGATTCTGTAATATAACCCGCTTGCAAAAAGAAGCGTGCAATTTACGCTATTTGAAAACGGCAGCGCCCGAACAAAAGGAATCATAAAGATAAGTCTTAAGGCATGGTGTGAGACGTAAATGATTTTATCAAGCCGCGGATTTTTCTTTGCAAACTCCTCATAGGTTCCTATGTTAAGGCTATTTTTACAAAAATCTTCCAGAGTAAAATGTTGATAAGCTTCGTAATAAGGTGTTAGGTAAGTTATCATATGAAATCCTTATGTATCATTTTTTAAGATAAATATTTGCTAAGTTCATTTTTTGTAGATTCAAGTGTTGTGTGAACAATACCATGAATTCCAAGTTTTGCTGCAGCATCTACAAGGTAGGATCTGTCGTCAATATAAATCACATGTTCTTTGCAGCTTTCTGTAACATCCAATGTAAGCTGATAAATGCGAGGATCGGGTTTTTGAAAACCTACAAAACAGGACACAATAAATGTGTCGAACAAATTTTTAAGGTGAAATTTATGGATGCGGTATTTGGCAAGCTCTCTTCCTTCATTACTTAAAGCGACAACTTTTAAATTGTAATCCTTTTTGATTTCTTTTAAGTATTCAAGCATATCCGGATAGGGTCTTGTTTGCTCTTTGATGAAATTTTCAAAATCAGTTTTGGAAAAAGAGCGCTTCGTATAAAAAATGGTTTTATCGAGATATTCACTTAAACTTAAAACGCCGCATTCATGTAAATTATAATATTCTTTGTGAAGAGGATCAAATTCATTCCTATCTAAATGAAATTCAGTTATTGCTTTTTCGCGAATTTTATGATCAAAGCCATTTGTCATAATGACTCCGCCGATATCTACAAAAAGAGTGTTCAATTTTTTCATTAAATCAGCTCCCGACCATAGTAGCTCTCCATGATTTTCAGAGGGGAGTTGTCCGGATTTCCCATACCATTTACAGGTAAATGAAATGTTTGTTCAAATAAATGCTGTCCAGACATCGCAGCATGAGAGACTTGGTCTGAATAAACAATCCATGAGCTGCCCGGTGGAAAAAGGACTTCTTGCTGAGGCACAGTTTTTTGATATTCCAAATCGCGTTTCATCTCGTCATGAATTTGAAGCATATAATGATCATACAGCGTGCGGTAATCTTTTGTAATTCCAAAAGCCTGCATGATGGATCTTAAGGCAGGAATTGGTTTGGATGTGCGGGGGCCTATTTTTTGAACGACATCATTAAAAGGCTCACCAAGGCGCCAAACTCTTGGTTTACCATTTGCGTTGACGTTTGTAAAAAAACGAATAATCCGCTCGCCTTTTGTAGGGGACGCTGGAAATGAGTCTACATGCAGCCTTGTATCGTCTTTTTTATAGGATTGGATTCTAGCTTTTGCCTCTACAGGACGAAAGCTCGTTCTTGCCTGTATCAAATTGGAGGTATAATAGGGAAAAAGCGAGTCCATAAAAGCTCTTGTTTTTAGAGAAAAGCGTCTGATCATTTCTTTTAACTTTATAGCCTCAATATCTTCGCATATTGTTCCGCTCAAACGATCGTTTTTGATGTTATAGCTGATATTTTTAGATTTTGAATCGACAATATTTGGATTTAAGAACAGTAATTCTTCAGGGGTTAATGAAAAAGATAATTCGGGCAAAAAAATGACTTTTCCGAGCTCAAGTGCTCTTATAGCATTTTCTGACAAGCTTTTTGATACTTTGCTATCAAATGAATTTAAATCAATTTTTTCTAAAACATCCATGAAAACACTCCTATTAAAAAACAATATAATAAAAAAATGCAACAATATAAAGCGACAAAAAAGTTGACTCCATAAATTATTTTTGAGATACAGAGGGTATTGAAAATTTTTATTTTTAGGAGAAATTAAGATGAAATATGTTTATGAATTTATCGGAACGTTTTTTTTAGTTCTAACAATTGGTCTAACTGTTTTAAATCCAAATAGTTCAAATGCATTTGCGCCCTTGGCAATCGGCTCGATCCTTGCGATGATGATTTATGCAGGGGGCCATGTTTCAGGAGCTCATTATAATCCGGCTGTATCTCTTGCTGTCTATTTAAGAGGAAAGCTTTCACTTCAAGATCTTGGCCTTTACTTTGTGTTCCAGGTCTTAGCGGCAGTAGCTGCTGCTTATACTGTTATTTTCTTAAAAGGCGGTCATGGAAATGCACCAATGGCGCTCTCTTATTCAGCAATCCTTGCAGAATTTCTCTTTACGTTTGCACTTTGCTTTGTTGTATTAAACGTAGCAACAGCCAAAGAAACTGAAGGCAATTCCTACTTTGGTCTCGCAATTGGTTTTACAGTGCTAGCTGGAGCTTACGCTGTCGGAGCTATTTCAAGCGGCGCTTTTAATCCGGCCGTAGCTGTCGGTTCTGCTATCATGAACATGACAACATGGTCTGATATCTGGAAGTTTTTTGTTGGCAATTTTGCTGGCGCAATAGCTGCAGCTTTTGTATTTAATGCAGCGCACGGACATAGAATAGTTCCTGCCGGTAAAAGACCTTAAACATTAAAAGTTTACATTTTTAGCGTGAGGATTCACCCTCACGCTTAACACAAATCTTAAGCTCATATATTCCTCACCAAAGGTACTAGCCATGACAATACAAATGAACCAAACAGAAATAGACTTGGTCGAACTTGCAAAAGAAGCTATGGAATCAAGAGATTTCTTAACGGATTTTTCAAGCGCTATTACTGAAGAGCTTAAGTCAATTGACAAGGATTCGATTCTTAAATCCAATGTCGATGTAAAAGATATGCGGGATAAATTCTGGTGTTCTATCGATAATGATGATTCAAGAGACTTGGACCAAATTACATATATTGAAGAGTTGGGAGATGGAAGTTTTAAAATTTATGTCTCAATTGCAGATGTCAGCGCAACTGTCAAAAAAGGCTCTGAAATCAATACCCACGCAGAACATAATACGACTTCCGTCTATACTCCGGCAGTTATTTTTCCGATGCTACCAGAAAAACTCTCCACAGATTTAACCTCTTTAAATCAAGGTGTTGACAGACTTTCCTTTGTTACAGAAATGGATGTCGGAAAGGATGGAGTGGTTCAAAATTATAAGATTTATGAGGCGCTTGTACAAAACCATGCAAAGCTTGCCTATAACGGTGTCGGATATTGGCTTGAAAATAATGCTAACCCTCCAGAACTTGTTTTAAAAAGTGAAGAACTTCAAAAACTTTTAAGAAATCACGATGATATTGCTCAAAAAATGAAGGCCAATCGTCAGGCAAAAGGATCATTGAGTTTAGAAACAATCGAGGCAAAAGCCATTATCCAAAATAGAATCGTAATCGATATTGTGGAAGAAAAGAAAAATCGCGCCAAGGAAATTATTGAAAATTTTATGATAGCTGCAAATACAGCTGCCACACTTTTTTTGCATGCTCACGATTTTCCAGCTTTTAAAAGAATTGTCCGAATTCCAAAAAGATGGGATAAAATTGTAGAAATAGCGGCAAATAACGGAACTTACCTTCCAGAAGAACCAGACTCTAAGTCTCTGGAAGATTTTTTGATCAAACAAAAACAAGCAAACCCTCTTCAGTATCCTGATCTATCGCTATCCATCGTAAAGCTGCTTGGACGTGGCGAATATGTTGTGGAATATCCAGGAGAAAATATTTCAGGACACTTTGGCCTTGCGCTTCGCAATTATTCGCATTCGACAGCCCCAAACAGAAGATATCCGGATCTGATCACCCAGCGCATGATTCGCGCAGTTATCGAGGGAAAAAGCAATCCTTACACAAAGTCTGAGATCGAAAGGCTTGCTGAATACTGCTCTTTAAAAGAAGCAGATGCCGATAGAGTCACAAGGCAGACGCAAAAGACTGTGGCTGCAGTTCTACTATCTGGAAAAATTAACCAAACATTTGACGGGATTATTACAGGGGTAAATAAAAATGGTACATGGGTGCGCTTATTTACACCGCCAGTTGAGGGCAAGCTTATTAAGGGCAACCATGTGGATGTCGGCGACCATGTTAAAGTTAAGCTCATTTCAGTCGATGTGCAAAAAGGCTTCATCGACTTTATGCTTGTAAACTAAGCCTTCAACCGCATTTATCGCTGAAATTTCCGCGTATGCCGTTGTTATCGTTTTTGATTTCTTTTTCCATTAGAAGGAGAATTTCCATTGTTTCGAAAAAAAGTTTTTCAACGACCGGAATTTTGTCGAGGCATATTTTGACCGGAACAAGTTCGTTCAGCCTCTCTTCATAAATGCCTATCAAAGTTTGGTTGTTAGAAATTTGACGAATTCTTGGGAGTTTTTCAGCAATTGCAGCTTTTATAATTTTTCGTATGATCTGATTGCAGTATAGGCTGCGAACAACAATTTGCTGGATCATGGAGATTTGAATTTCGAATTGGCTAGGAATTGTAAGAAAAACCGGCGCATCATCAATTGTTTGTTGAATATTCCTGATTTGCTTGTCAACGTTGACGCCTGCTTCATTTGCAACATTGATCCATTTTGTAGTGGAGTCAGAAACTTCTTTTGTTTGAAGTTGTAGAAATTGTACAAAATTTTGAAAATTATTTTGAATCATATATAGTCTCACATTATTTAAAATTTAAATGTTATAGGCCAATAATGTTAGATATATATAAACATTTATTTATTCACAAAAAAAAAGAAATTGGGGTGAAGATTGCCTTGAAATGTTGCCAAGATGTTACTAGCTTTTTTCAACAGAGAGGCTAAAGAGGCTAAAGTATCACCACGTTGTGGTGAA
>JBEPVN010000117.1:0-5257 GCA_041691015.1 Parachlamydiaceae bacterium
TTTTGGGGTCCGGTTTTTATTTTATGATTTTTTTTTTTTTTTTTGCCCCCCCATTTTTTGTGGGGTTTAAAAAAAAAAACTGTCATACTGTCAAGCCTGACCCCGTAACTAGTAAACTGTCAAGCTAAGATCCTGTAATGAGGCTTTATCTCATCAAAATTTACTATGTAAAATCGTTTCTTAGATTAGACTAGTTACGGTAGCTGCGAAGGAGACTTTGCCGCGAAAAACTTCCTGTTTTTCAAAGCTTTTTTTCAATTCTTGATTTTCCGGTTTATCAAATGAACCAGTCCCAATAAGCCATTTTAAGTAGTCGAGCGGAACATCCTGTAAAGGCTTCCCTTGATGTTTTCCAAATGGCATATGAAGCATATCCATAGGCTTACTCATGAGCCCTAACACCTCTTCCATTGATAAATCATCGATCATCTTGCTAAACATCTGATGCAAGACACTCACATCGTCTAAGGCTCTATGGGCGTTGTTTGCTGAAATGTCATAAATTTCTCTTAAGAACTGAAGTGTGTGGCGGGGTAAGTCTGGGCGGTAGCGCCTCGACCATTTTAAACTATCCAGAAATATCCATTCTGAGGGCATTATGACAGCGTGTCTATTAAACTCATGTCGCATCAAGGGCATATCAAAATTATCGTTATTATGTGCAATAAGTACGACATCGCCTTCGCAAAAAGTAATAAATTCCCGTGCGACCTCTGCAAATGCCGGACTATCTTTGACCATATCATCGCTGATGCCATGAACGGATGAGGCCTCTCTTGGTATGGGAATACCGGGATTGACAAGCATTTCAAAAGTGCGGTTATTGACAGGATCAAAAGCAGCAATTTCTACAATTCTGTCCTTGTCTGTTTTAATCCCGGTTGTCTCTGTGTCGTAATAGATGGGCCTTAACGTCATTTTGCTTCTATTGTTTCTTCTATTTTTTCTTCTGCTTGATCCATCATTTCATCATATCTGTCAGCAATATCTTCAAATTTCATTTTATCTTGACTGATTGAAAAAATCAACGGAAAGAATGAGCTGCAGATATTTGGGATCGCATCAAAAAATTTGTCTAAAATAAGGGGATTGAATGTGTTGTCAACACAAGGGATAAGGCAGCGGTAAAAAATCAACGCATTTGCATCGTCCATTCCAAAACCCGGAATATCCAATTCTTTATTTAAAAGATGCAGGCAACGCGCAGTATCAGCCTCACAGCCAAGTTTTGTGTTGCATGGGAAAAATACTAAAAGCTGGAGTAAATCACCACCCTCTCGGATGCGTACAAAAAGCGGAAATTCAATTTTTTCTACTTTGATTGTGATAAGAAGTTGATTTTCTTCCTGTTGAAGAACAGGTTTGTAATCTTTTTTTTCAAAATGCTCAAGCAGATTAACAAGCTCAAGTTTAATCTTTTTTTTTGCTGTCATAAATTATTTGAATTTGAGGTTGTGAGTTGTTTTTCTTTTTCTAAATCAATTTGAAGGGTTTCTAAGGTTTCGTTGTAAAAACCATCATCCTTTTTCTTAGGATTTTCCCGTGTCAAGAGCTCGCTTCTATAAACAGGTGTGTCTCGATCAGCTTCTATTCCGAGGGAAACCTTATCGCCTTGAATTTTCAAAACCGTGATTACAATATTATTTCCTATTGTAATTTTTTCTTCCCTTTTTCTTGTTAATACCAACATAAATCAAGCCTATTAGAGAAATGTTAATGTTTTATTCGTAAATTTTAAATTTACCATAACCTTGAGGTCACTTTAGTTTTTAGGAACTATAGATCAGATCATCAAATGAAAGCAACTCTTTTTAAAGAAATAGATGTCTAAACAGGGTTAAAAGCCTAAATTGGGGGCAAGCGAGCCACTGCTTTTTTCACGTGTAATATCCGGGTTGTTAACGCATGGCACAAGACAGTAATCATCGTCTGTCGGCATTCTGTAACAGCTATTGAGGCTACATGCAAGAAGTATTGCTATAATGAGTTTGTTCATTTTATTCCTTATCATTTTCTGAAATTGGGACGTTTGGAAGCAGTATAAGCCCATTATGGGATTCTACGAGAGCGTATTGAGCCCCTCTCACATCTAGCAGATAAACTGCTGTTTTTGCTGTGATCGAACGTCTTTCTAAAATTTTTATTTCACTGGATTCATTCATTTGCTGAATGCGGCTATTTGCCATGCGTTTCAATAAATAACTTGCAAGTAAGAGCACCGTGATGATTGCGCCAAGCGTCATTAACATATTGATGAATTCTTTCATAAAGTTGTCTTCGCGAGGTAGCTCTTTTATTACAGCTCCTCTAAGAGATGGGGGAAGAGGGATTTCTTCTTCGATGGCTCTTCTTTTTAAAGCTTGATTATCCAAAGCTTCTTCTGCACATGTCGGATTTGAGCCGAATAGTAAAAAGAGAAAGAAGACATAAAAGCTACAATGTTTTATCATAGGACAACCTGTTTGTATGAGTTGTAACTGTTTATAACTTTTCATCAGTTTCTTGACAATTTTTTAATGAGGCATTTTAGAAAAAATGAATGTTGGAACAATAGGTTTTGAAGGATGCAAAATTTCTTGCATCATTGGAAATAACGAAGATGAACGAATAAATCCCCAGGACATTTTTATCGATTTAAAAGTAATTTATGATTTTTCTAAAGCTGCAGAAGAAGATTGTTTTGAAGATGCAATATGTTATGCAGCGCTTGCAGATACGGTAAAAGATCTTGCGATTAAAAAACAATATAAGCTGCTTGAAACTTTGGCTTGCGATATTATCGATACATTAATGACTAATTTTAAGTTATCTTGGGTTTTTGTCAAAATTAAAAAACCTGGTGCTATTCATTTTGCACAATGTAGCTTTGTGGAGCTTGAAAGAGGGAAAAGAGCATGAGTTTTACACTCGTTACTGGCGGCGCTAAAAATTTAGGCCGTGAGATTTGTTTAAGGCTTGCTGAAAATCAATTAAATGTCGCTCTACACTACAACAAAAGTGACAAACAAGCAAACTTGACGGTCAATGAATGCAGGAGTTTTGGAGTTCATGCAGAAGCCATTCATGGAGATTTTTCTACAGAAGAAAATATCAAAAAATTTATTGATGAATATATGAAAAGATTTCCAAAAACACAAAATCTTATAAATAATGTGGGAAATTATTTGGTAAAATCAGCTCTTGAAACAACTATCGATGAAATGGAAACGCTTTTTCAAGTAAACTTATACGCCCCGTTTCTTTTGATGAAATCCCTTATTCCCTCAATTAGGGAAGAGAGGGGGAGTATCATTAATATTGGAGTTGCGGGCATTGACCATTTTAGAGCTGAAAATTACTCTACTGCTTACTCCATGACAAAACAAAATCTTTTGCTTCTTACAAAGTCATTAGCAAAAGAATTAGCAACCTTTGATGTAGCAGTCAATATGATTTCCCCAGGAATGCTTGAGAATTCGGCGGATGCTCCAAAGATCCTTAAGACAGTTCCTATGAATCGTCTTGGAACATTTAAAGAAGTGGCAGAGGTTGCAGCCTTTTTATTGGATAAAAAGAATCATTATATCACGGGACAAAATATTGAAATTGCAGGAGGCGTTAGATTATGAACGAATTTTTTAGAAAACTTATCGATTTGAGTGTTGCAAGCGGAAATAAACATTTAAGTACACAGACGGATTACATCCATTTAAAATACCATGCTCTAAATGAAGATAGCCACTTGACAATACCTCTTGTTGAAAATTTTCTTTATGCGCTTGCCCTTTTTCGCACGAAAAGCGTTGAAAATGTGACCAAAGCAAAGGGTATGGTTGAAAAGCTGCTCCACTTTCAAAGTCCGCAAGGCAATTTTCCTGTCTATTTGCATGAATATCCGGAATGCAAGGACAATTATTTGAGTATTCAATTACTCCCGCCGCTTTATTGGATTTTGCAGAATTTTTCACAAGTCTTAGGAGGCGATCTTAAAGCAAAAATTGAAAACGCATTACTTAAGCTTTTAAAATACACCCTAAATGCCACTAAAGATAAAAATCTTCCCTATTTTATGCGCGTTCAAGTAGCTGCAAGCGCTTTTGCTATCGGAAAGCTTTTGAATGTAAATGTTTTTTTGGAAGAAGGTGACAAGCAATTACAAGAATTTAAATCGATCCCAAAAGATGCTTTTGATCCAAAAGACTTAAGCCACATGATTGTTGCCTCTCAAATGATAAACCCCGATTTGAGCAAAAGCTTTATCCCAAACTTTATAGAGCATTTATCCAAAACATGGGACAAAAAATTGAACGCCTATAAAGGCCCTTCAAGTTTTGAAAATCAAGTAGAATTTGAGCCTGAAAGTACTCTATATGATCTTTTTATGGGCTGCTTGACAAGTAAGTTTTCAAAAAGAGCTTTAAAAGATGCTCCCTTTCATTTGATGGCATCATTGATTCAGGAAACGAGCGATGAACTGATTGACTGTCCAAACGAATGGGAAGATATAATTGATGATAAAAAATTTATGGTCAGCACCAATGAAAAATATAGTTTTGCTATTTCAGAAGAGAGGCTTTCGCCATTTAAGCTCATGTGGGGAGATTTAAACAGACTTCACACCTTAAAAATCGAGGGTGGAAACAGCAAAAACGTTACTTTTTCAAAAAAAGATAATACCTTGGAGCTTCTATTTGATTTAGGCGAAGTTCCAGAACTTGAAGATAAGGAAAAAAGCCGTGAAATTGCTTTTTATTTTGATCTCTTTGATAACACAAGCGTCAAGATTGAAGGCTTAAGAGCGACAACATTTCAACTTAATGAAAATGTCGCTGTTGAGGTAGACGGCTTTCATTTTAGCTTAAAGTTTGAGATCGTGGAAGGCGATGGGCAGTTTTTGGGTCATTTCATGCGTGGAAACAGACCCTCACAAATAGCCAATAAAGGAAAGATGCGTTTTTCTGCCTTTGATAACCAATTGTTTTTGCGCACCATCAGAAGACCTGCAAGTAAAGCTTGCGTCATTAAAGCCACTCTATTTTTGCTAAGTCCGAAACGAAGTGAGGACGTTTGAACCATTTAGCCCATAGTTAGGGTGTTCATTTTGTGTGATTTTTATGAAGAAAAAACACATAAAATGATTAAGTCTCTGTTTAGCTCTGTAGTAGAAATAAATAGTAGACTTCTTGCATAATTAATTTTTTGATATTTTCCATTACTTTACATGGAGAATGTGATAGGAAGTTTAAAGAGATTCAAAATTATAAGCGATAGATACAGG
>JBEPVN010000118.1:0-5033 GCA_041691015.1 Parachlamydiaceae bacterium
ATCGAAAAGATGGTGTCTAACAGAGCCTTTTTCGTATTTAATAATGAGATTTGGGAGTGGCACCTCCAACAATCAAAAGGCTTCAGTTTTACGACTGAAGCCTTTTGTTTTTAGAGACTTACACATCAAAAATCTTATCGGAAATTGTAGATGCATAGGCATTGACCTATCTCTTCACTGGTCTTAAGAACGCAGATCACCAGATTTCAGCAATAAAATATGTAACTTTTGACGCTTCAAATGAGATCGGCGAAAGGATTCAACTTGGGCTAGGAACACTCCAAAACATTGAACAAACGTTGTGTGTTTGTATACCAAAACAAACTGGTAAAGCCTATTTGCTGGATGCAGTCACCCGCAAAATTGTGAATATCCACGAGTCTACTGAGAGAAAAAATACCATCTGTTTATAATGTATTGTGACAATTGGGACATCTGTGGCTCATGGAGGAAGGGCGTCACATTTTCAACACATTGTCAAAGAGATGGAAGTATTTGGTAAAGAAAATCTAGAATTAGAGCAAAAGGAATGGTCTACTTAATCGTTAAGTAATATCAAATAAATATCTCATGCGTGAGAAATCAAAAATATCCTCAGAGAATTTAATAAAATATTGTAACTGCCAAGCTTGCGTTTTCTTAGCTTGAGAATTATCCGCTTTATCCCAAGGAGGATAGATCCGCATAGCCCTCTTACCTTCCTTTCCATTCGAGGATATGATCCCCTTTTCACAAAGTACAGTTTTTGGAAAAACAAATTGGCCAAAATGATTTTCGGCACGCACAATGACTACAAGGAAATCAAAAGAATCAGTAAATTCATAAGGTAAAATGGGTCCTTTACCTATACGTTTCCAAAAAGTGACAAATTGTCCAACTTTTGTTGGGGTGATCTTTCCTACGCGAAATTTGACAGAACGATTCTTTATGGTAAATTCAGAAGCTCCGTATTCTTCACTTTCATCTTCTATTTTCAAATTTTGAAGGATAAGTCCTGATGGCTTATAGTTAAGCTCTTCAGCTAATAGTAAATCTGGGTGGGCTATCTTCGAGGGGTGTTTGCTTTTTGGCTCAATGACCACGATGTTTTTCCTAACATTTTTCCATTTCACGACGGACTTCGCGCTGGACTTTTTTTGGATAAATCATATCTAAATTTCACAAAAACTACAATATTTTTGTGAAAAGAGAGTGAGGGAGCAATATGCGCGAAAGTACTGTATCGATAGAGGAATCAGCCCAGCTTAATTATGGCGATCCTTTTATTTTTGTTTGTCGAACTCTTTTTGCTCGAGCTCCGATAACTCATCGTCTGTAAGTTTTGTCTCAACTAATTCAATGGGAACACCCTGTTCTTCAATCATCACCACCAGATACCCTGGTAATGGACTATAAGGGCCAAAAAGAATTCGAGCATTCTGAATCTCTTTATCCAAATCATCTACTTGAAAAGCTATATGAGGAACTTGGGTTACTAAATCTGGCAGTCCATGACCTTCAGGAAAGCGATGCCATTGGATATGCCATTTGTTAGCTTCAAAAGGTGTAGAGTGATTACTCCCTCGGCTAAAGCCGAAGGCTTCTAAGGGATGACCCCAAGCCATCTAATCCGAGGGCTAAAATATTTTTAGCAGCGTTGGTATCTCTGTGATCAGTGTACCCACAGACTAGACAACAATGCCTTCTTTCCGTGAGTTCTTTTATCGCTCTATTACCACACATGCTACAATCTTGTGACGTATACGCTGGATTCACAATTCCAAGTTTCCTACCAGCTTCTTCCGCTTTGTAGGTGAGGAATTGAGTGAATTGATTCCAACTAACATCTGCTATACTTTTTGAGAGGAACGAACATACAATCATTTTGGAAATATTTAAGTCTTCTATGCATATAGATTGATATTCGTTAACTATGTCTCTCGATATCTTGTGACAAAAATTATTTCTTTTGTTTTTAATTTTCTCGTGAATTCTTGATACAATTTTTTTTTGTTTTTTTCTTTCTTTAGTGCCTTTATCTATTTTAGATAGCTTTTGCTGTGCTTTTGCAAGTTCTTTTTCTGCTGTTTTGAAAAAACGAGGGTTTTCTATTTTTTTGCCATTAGAAAGGGTAGCAAAATTTTCTATACCTAAATCAATCCCAATTGAATTTTCTTTGCTTTGTAATGGTAGAACTTCAACTTGGCAAGAAAAACATACATACCATTTTTCATTTTCACGCCTAATTGTACACGTTTTGATCTTTCCTTCTATCGAACGATGTGAAACAACCCTGATATTACCTATTTTGGATAACTTTAATTCTTTGTCTACTAATGAAAAACCCGACTGGCTATAGCAAAAACTACTATATCTATCAAATCCACGGAAACGAGGAAATCCCGGTTTCTCACCCGACTTGCATCGTCTAAAAAAATTCAAGAAAGCCTTGTCCAGCCTATTTACAGTTTCTTGTAAAACCTGGGAATGAACAAGCTTTAAACTCGGTCGTTCAATTTTTAAGTCGGGAAGAAACATTAACTGTTGATATTTGGTAAGGGATAATTCTAAATCTTCGTGTGACAGCTTTCTTTGCTCTAGAAGTGTATTGTACAACCAGCGACATTCGTCCAATGTTTGTTGAAGAAGCCTAACTTGTTTTTTAGTTGGATTCAATCGAAACTTATAGGTCTTGGCAGTAATCATACATGAATGATATTATAGGCCTATGAATATGTCAACCAATTTAAGAAGAGGCAGAGCATGTGTATTTTTGATGCATGTGCATTTGGTCTTTGTAGCAAAATATCGAAGAAACGTTTTTACTAAAGAAATTCTAGATCATTTGAACAGAATTTTTTCTGAAATATGTGAAGATTTTGAATCCACTCTCATCGAGTTCGACGGGGAGGGGGATCACGTACATTTACTGATCAACTATCCGCCAAAAATCTCAGTCTCGAAATTAGTAAATAGTCTTAAAGGGGTTTCTTCAAGGCTTCTCAGAAAACATGGATATCCCAGCATCCAAAAAAGCCTATGGGGTGATCATCTTTGGTCTCCAAGTTATTTTGCCTCAAGTTGTGCAGGGGCTCCAATAGAGGTCTTAAGAAAATACATTGAAAAACAAGCAACGCCTAGTTAAATGCCTTACATCCCAGTGCTAAAGCACCGGGTTTTTCGGCGTAGTTGATAAAATTTAAATCCTTGTATTTCCACAAGCGTTTCATCTGATCGTTTTTCTTTGGTTGGAATTCCATAATGATGGTATTGACGCACGGTATATCCTTTTGTATGATTCTATGAAGATATCATATTTTGATATGGCTTGAAAAGCAGCAATTTGTTGGAGTTAAAAGTACTGAATGCTTCTCTCCACCTCCAATAAAATTTAGGGCTTCACTCTTTAGGGTGAAGCCCTTGGCATCTTCTGACGTAGCTTTTTCTAAGGTAATGCTCATAAAAAACATACATGGTTATATGAAACTATGGGAGATAGATTTATTCAATATTGACAAAAAAATAACAAAATAATACCTTAGATGAGGTTTTAAGAATTATCCAGCCGCTCACAGCCATATAAAAGCGTATATAATTATTTTACAGTTCCTTTTAAAGTATAATACTGTCTTGTCCAATGCCAAGTTTGTGGTACAACTTTAAGAAAAAGATAAGATCCGCTCAATAACCAAGGTACAAAATGTCTTCCACTCAGCAAATAATTGATCAAACGATAATCTGGATTAACAAAGTAGTGATAGGCTGTAATTTCTGTCCTTTTGCAGCTAAGACATTACAACAACAGAATGTTCATTACCAGGTTGAAGCCAGTACGAATACAGATGTATGCCTGGATGCTTTTTTAAAGGAAATAGCCAGGTTAGATAAAGAACTCCATATTGAAACCAGCTTTCTAATTTTTTCCAATGCTTTTCAACAGTTTGATGATTACCTGGATGTGGTATCCATTGCTGAAGGTTTATTTAAAGAAAAGGGGTATACAGGACATTATCAACTGGCAAGTTTTCATCCATTGTACCAGTTTGCGAGCTCAGAAAAAAATGATGCGGCTGATTATACAAACAGGTCCATTTACCCCATGTTGCATCTTTTACGGGAATCTAGTGTTGAAAAAGCATTAGCACACTATGAAAACCCGGAAAATATTCCGAGACGCAATGTTGATTTTGCGAGGAAAAAGGGATTAACCTATATGAAATTGCTCAGAGATTCCTGTATTCAGGAATGATTCTTACTTATAACCACTGTCTACTTGTTAGTTATCTTCAAAAGTTTTTAATGAGATATCAATAGAAAATAAATATCTCATGCAAGATTTGAGTAAGCAAGACGGTTCCTTCTTTGGGTCTTAGTCTGCGTTGATTACAATGATGGACCTTATGGACATTATGGACTTCGTAGACATCTCCACATAGCTTTCATTGACATTGTTTTCTCGTTTCAGTATATTAAAGACTATTTTTTAAATTGTCCATGTTGTCCATGTTGTCCATGTTGTCCATGTTGTCCATGTTGTCCATGTTGTCCATTTCTTGTGGCGGTCCGTATTTTATATAGCCGTTCCGTAAATCCGCCTTCATTTTGAAATTGCTCTGCTTGGGCAGCAATTTGCCTGCCAAGTAGCACACAAGCTACAGAAATCAGAACTAAAATTCCATTAGCTGCAATTTGTGAAAAATCTTCATTTGCCTTAATTCCATGCTCTTTTACCCATAAAGCGAATTGATCAGCATTCTCAAATCTTTTTTGAATAATTTCTTTACGGCGTGGATCTGAATAATCCCAAAATTTCAAATTTCTTTGCCTTAAAAAATCTTCATAATCAAGTTTTAATTCTTCCAAAGAGGCTCGAGCAACATTTGTCAATTTCAATTCTGTCTTTTTGGATGTACCAGACGCTTGGCTGCCTTCAGCAATATTTTGAACGCCGGATCTAGCAGCTTGCACCATCTGATCATGAGTTCTACTAAAAGTTCCAGTGAATAATCCCCCAGCTTAAGCAGGGGGCTTCTCCCAATCTCAGTTTTCACCGG
>JBEPVN010000119.1:0-4978 GCA_041691015.1 Parachlamydiaceae bacterium
GCCTGGGGTTAAGTTCGCAGTCCTAGAGTCCTGAAAGGACGACATAAAATAAATTTGTTAATTAGGAGGATCGCAAAGGCGCAAAGCTGCTATCCTGATACCTAATGTATCTTTTTTTTAAGGTATCAGGATAGCAGCTTTGCGCCTTTGCGTTGAAAAAAGACTTATACCATTTTTGGAACAACTTGAGCTTACGATTTTTTTTACGTTCTTAGAGGAAGAGCCTTCATGTCAAGGACTGGCATTTCATAAAGAAGAGAAAACGCTTCCTTAATGACTTTTGCAAATACTTGATTACCCATATCAGCTTTTACAGATTCAAAAACCTTAATTGCAGATAGAACCCTTCCGAATCTATCCGGTAGCATAAGCCTTTCTCTGACCATAAGCGGGGCTCCATAAATCATAAGATTCATGAGCTCCAGATCATTCTCTGAATATTTTTCCTGGTTTAAGATTGTTAGAAAAGCTGTAACTTTCAAGTTTTCTGCAGATGAAATGTCCACTCCATCTTTGCACGTAAGACTTATGATATTAGGCTTGAGGCAACTTAAGATTTTAAGCTCGAGAAAGAAATAAAATATTTCGATAAAATCGAGTCTTTGATCCTTTGTTAACACATTTTTAGATTGAAAAAAGTAATTATGAACAATTTTCATAGTTTCGTCGGTAAACGACCCTAGAATTTTTTTAAATATCTCTTTTGGAAAGTAAAATCCGGATGATTCATCCTTTAAATGTTCCCTAAAATGCATAATAAAGTCACTTGCTCGATTATCTTTATCGTACGGAGCATCCTGATTATAAAATTCCGTATCTTTTGCCAAAGTAACGACTGATAGGCAATTCTTAAATTCTGGATTATTTTGCATATCTTCCAAAGCTTTCGCTCTCGCATGCTCCCTCCAAGATGTTCTATCCTGGTAATTGATCATGAGAAGCTTATCCTCTCTTTGTGCTAATGATTTAACAAATGTTTTAAATTCTTCTGTGATCATTACCTTTTGAATTTGTTCCTGATATACAGGAGCTGCTGTTCTCATATTAATTATTTTCAAATCATTGCAGTAAAGATGCATAAGTTCCATCGGAATGTTGTGTTGAATAAGCGGATCGAAAAATTTGTAATTGCCTTCTTCCACAAGCTTCAATATTTTTTGAAGATGTCCGCTTGGATGGCGTCTCATCAACTTGCTCATTGCGGCATAATCTGAGGCTAAATGATTCCAAAGCTGTTTTGATTTTTTTGCAGCTTCCTCATGTTCAGAGGATTGCTCGTGGACTGCTTCATGAATCAAATTTTCGATAAATGAGATCATGTCTGCAAGACCTGGTTTTGACAAATAAAAAGCATACATCAGGGTTTGCATGGTATCGATGAGGCACGTATTCAATGTATTTGTTTTTTGTTCCGGGTAGGCAAGGAGACGCTGATACTCCCTTGTTGAAAGAGCGCTTCTTAAGAAAAATTGAAAGTCGCTAAAGTATTCCAAGCATGACTTAATAGGATCATTTCTTAGTAAGTTTTTTGAATTAGCGCAAAGCATCAAGGCGATGAACGCTTTATGCAAAATAAGCACCATTTCATTGTGCTGATGTGTTGCTGCCTCATGATAAAAGCGATGCATGGCAGGGTTTAATTGGTTGACCATATTTTTTGCTGAAACGTGAAAACTTCTATCGATAAGCAATTGAATATCTGCAAAAGGATCATCTCTTCGATCTCCTTTGAAATAGGAGCCAAAGTCGCAGACAAGCTTAATGCTTCGTATTAGTTTTGGATTAAAGAATCTTGTGCCGTCTTCTTTTCGGATAAAAAAGAGTTCATATTCCGAGTCTTTTTTAACGCCTTCCAAGTCAATAAACACATGGTTTGCGTGCAGATTTTTTGGTGAGCCTTCTCTTTTTGATAGTTCTAATTCCTGCCTTCCCTGAATACCTAAAATCCATCTTCCAAGCATTCCTTCATCAATTTTTTTAGCAATCCTCGTGATGTAAAATTCCTGTAACTGTTTGTATTCTTTCAAGTCATGGATGCTTTTTGTTTTAAGATGGAAAACATCTGTCATTTTATCAAGTTTTGTAGCTGCTTCCCCAACTAAAATCATGATTGTTTTGACTCTTTCATTTTTTTTCTCATCATTGACATAGTTAGATTCATCTACATATAAATTTTTAAGATGCGTAAGAATTGTCTTAAAAATTTCTTTTACTGCCGGTATGTCGATTTGACCCCCATAGGATGTGACTTTTTGGAGTTTTTCTGTAAATGCTTCATCTTCCAATTTTTTATTAAGATCCAAATCAGCAATTGCAGACAGAGTATCTACAGCCTCCATCAATGAGATGCCGTGGTTCAAGTTTTTTTCGTGATTAGACATACTTACCTCAAGTCTTCACTAATATTATTTATCTATTAGTTTTAAAGTTTGTAGATCAATAAATTATCTCCATAAATCTATTATTACATTTTTAGTATTAATATCAAAACATTTCAATTAATTAATTATAACTTAATTTATTGCATTTATATAGCTATTCAGGTACTATGATATATAAATAAATAAATTTATAAATTGAGTTAAAATGTTAGAAACAATTACCACAACTTTGGAATCTTTGGATGACTCGCTTTGGGCATATATCGCTCTTCCAGGCATCGTTCTTCTTGGGATCTACCTCTCCATCCAATCTAATTTTGTCCAAATAAGAAAATTTCCACACATCGTTAAAACTTTTATTTCATTTTTGAAAATTCGCACAAAAAAAGGCGATCAAACAATCCACCCTCTAAAAGCTTTTTTTGCCTGTATCGGCGGCTGTATCGGTATCGGAAATATCGTCGCCATTTGCACAGCAATTCAAATAGGGGGTCCCGGCGCTCTTTTTTGGATCTGGATGACCGCCATATTAGGCTCGATTTTAAAATATTCAGAAGTTTATCTTGGTTTACGCCACCGCGTGCAAAATGAAAACGGCAGCTATAACGGCGGCCCTATGTATTTTTTGCAAAAAATATTTAAAAGCTCCTTTGTACCAAAGCTTTCCGCGTTTTTACTTTGTATTTATGGAATAGAGATCTACCAATTCAGCATTGTCGCAAATACAATCCATCAAAACTTTGATATCGATAAAATTTATGTGGTTCTTTTTCTTTTATGTCTAGTGATGGGGGCAAGCCTTGGGGGTTTCAAACTTGTCGGAAAAATCTCTTCCATGCTCGTTCCTTTTTTTATTTTTTGCTACCTTGGTATGGGAGCCTACGTCGTATTTTTAAATTTTGATAAACTCCCAGGTGTGATCAGTCTTGTGATTTCTTCAGCGTTTACAGGTCACGCGGCAATCGGAGCATTTGCAGGAAGCAGTATTTTACTTGCTGTTTCACAAGGTCTAAGACGCGGCTGTTATTCTGGTGATATCGGTATCGGCTATGCCTCCATCATCCATAGCGAAAGTGGTGAAGTGATTCCGGAAAAACAAGCATCCCTTGCTATTTTTGATATTTTTATCGATACTTTTATGATCTGCACAACATCTGTTTTAATTATTTTAATTACAGGCGTCTGGCAAGATCCAATCGATGCTTCAATCCTTATCCAAACAGCCCTTGGAAACCATTTTCCCTATATGGAATTTTTTATGCCGCTCTTTTTATTCCTTCTTGGGTATACAACTGTTATTGCTTACTTTTGCGCAGGAGCCAAATGCGCCTCATTTTTAGATCCGAAGTATGGAACCGTGATTTATTATGCCATTGGATCGATCCTTCTTGCCTCCTTTTCGTTTGCAAGCACAACGCATGCACTTATGATGATGAGCATTACAGGCGCATCCCTTCTTTGCATTAACTTGTACGGTATCTATCACTTAAGACACGAAATTTCTTTCTCTGTGGAATCTGAAGATAAAAAACTTGATCTTTTTTGTGATGATCAGGTATAAGTTATATTCACTCTAATTCTTATACGGAAGAGTGGCAGAGTGGCCGATTGCGTCTGTCTTGAAAACAGAAGACCTGCGAGGGTCCGTGGGTTCGAATCCTACCTCTTCCGTTTCCTTTTCATCCCTTTCACAAATACTTTTCAAAAACAAAATAGCGTTTTTTGTTGATTGTTATTTTTTTTGTATATAATGCCAATTTTGGAACCTGGAATTCAAAAAATTACGGGAATGATGGTTCACATTATCGTGCACAAGTTCGAATTAAAGGCTTTAAACATCTTTCTAGAAATTTTAAAACATTTAGTGAAGCTAAGGCATGGCGTAAATTAACGGATCCGTCTCTTTTACCTCTCTTGATTTTTTCTTGTAAATGAGGTAACACTTAACACCTGCAAGACACATAAAAACAAGACCAAGACCACCAAGGATGCTAGCACTCCCGACGATGGCTTTTTGATTCATTATCTGAATATCTTCTGAAATACCTATACCTACAAGTCTTTTAGAGAGCATGTCGACAAATAGATGACTCATATTTTCATTATGAGCTTCTGCTTCTATAATCCAATTAGCATTTATTATTTTAGAGGGGGCTACAAGCTTAAATTTATTCACATCGCTTTTTTGATCAAATGCCCAATAAAGGGTAGGTAATTGATTAAAAATCTCAAAATACCAGAGCAGTGTTTCTTTTTGCTGATCAAAAATATGGCATGATCCATTTATTGAGACACGCATATGTAGTGAGGCTGTGAAATCATTCGCATGATTTTTATACGAATAAAAATAATTCATGCATTCCTTAAGAGATCCTTGATCATTTTCTTGAATGGATAGAGGCAGCTTTCCAATAAAAGTCCCTTTTCCTAAAGGTGTGATATTTGTATAAACTGCAAGGTCCATATCATCATATTTGTGATTTGTCTTATTGCTCCAGCCATTTGGCTGTAAGTCCTTTTCACTTTCTTGAATACGTTTCTTACCGCTCATAAAAATCTATAAAAATCTATACATACACGTTTAAGCGTATTATATA
>JBEPVN010000120.1:0-4740 GCA_041691015.1 Parachlamydiaceae bacterium
AAACAAGGGCTAAAGCCCTTGCAAACAAACGCAGGCTAAAGCCTACGCTACAAATTACTGTACACTTTTTTAATGGTGACTTCTAGGCCATTAAATAATTCATCGTTTAAATCATAAACAGGAACTTCCGGAAATCCAAGCGGCAGCACAATAGTCCCCTCCGCTACTCCCTCATCAAACATCACCGCACCATTAACGCTATTTTCACCCGCGCTCACAATAACTTGATCACCATCGTAAAGATTAAATTTTAACCCATCGTCTTTGTTTATACGGAAATTTGCTTTTTTTACAAGCTTTACTAAATGCTCATTATGTTGCATCCGAACGCCATGATCAAAAAGTCTTTTTGAAAACGTTGCTAAAAGCGTTCCGTTTTGCCTTTTACTAATTTCATTTTTTTGTTCCTGAAACACTTTTAGAGGCATATCAACGCGATCGGTATTTAAAATCCTAAAAAAATCAGAATCCATCGTTAACGTCATATTCATTTTTGAGGCAAGCGCTGTAAATATTTCTCCATCGCTATAAAGCCCGTCCGGTAACTCTTTGCCGGGCTGTAGTTTTTGAATTCTTCTTTCCACATTAATAAAGCTTCCTCCCTTTTCCACATAGCAAAGAGAAGGTAATACAATATCTGCTAAAAGAGCAGTTTCGTTTAAGAATATATCTTGAACCACTAAAAACTTGAGTTTACTTCTTGCTTCCTCAAATAATTTTTTAGAAAATTTTGCAGCGGGATTTGCCCCTGCTACATATAAAACATCAAAGCCAGTATCTCGCGCTTCCTTAAGAACGCCCAAAGCATTTAATCCGGGAGTTGCGCTTTTGTTAAAGAGGGGTCCAAAATCAGAATTCATTCCCGCGATGCAAGCTCCCATGCTATTTCCGGAGCCTTCTAAAATATTCACGCTCAAATTTGCATTTTTTTGTTTTATTTTTGTAAGTTCCGACAAAATAGCGGCAGCATTTTTTGAGTTTAAATATTGGGAGCCCACAAAAATTGCTCCCTTACCCTCTTTTGAAGTTATTTTAGAAAGGGTTTCCAATTCGTTTCCTGGAGCATGTAAAATAATATCTGACATGTAATCTGCAATTTCTGGCTTATAATGACCAAAAAAGATGACTTTAGCCCCTTTATTGATCGCTTGCCTTAATCTAAGCCATATAACCGGAAATTCTTCGGTAATATCTGCACCAAGAAGATAGGCATAGGATAAATTTTCACAATCAGAAATCCCGATCTCCATTCCAAGCCCGAAGCAGTTAGTGCCAATTTTGTGGTCTAAATTATTGACATTCAAGCCCTGTCTCATCAATTGCTGAAACAGGTAATTTTCTTCAGTCGTCAAAGGATTGCCCCCAAAGGCTGCAATTTTACCGCCTGTCTTTGCCTCAAGCAATTTATTTGCAACAAGTGACAAAGCCTCATCCATTGTCGATTCTTCGAGCTTTCCATTTTTTCGGATCAAGGGCTTAAAAATTCTTCTTGCATCGGATGTGAATTGGTAGCCAAAAAAACCTTTATCGCAAAGCCAGATATCATTAACAGCTTTATTTTCTTGAGATCTTGTCCTCATGATATCGCCATCGCGGCTATCAAAAATCATGCTACAGCCTACAGGACACAAAGTACATGAGCTATAACTTGGGGTATTATCCCATGGCCTTGCTCTAAATCTATATACTTGACTCGTTAAAGCACCTACCGGGCAAATTTGGATCGTATTGCCGATGAATTTAGAGTCGATAGGTTCATGGTTTTTTGTCCCAACCTCTGTTTTGTAACCCCTGTCAATCATTTCAAGCGCATGATCCCCTGCAATAAGATCCCCAAATCTTGTGCACCTCGAACAGATAATGCAACGCTCTCTATCAAGCATCAAAACAGGCCCAAGAGGCAAAGGTTTTGTAAATTTCCGCTTTTCTTCAAAAAATTCAGATTTTCCAGGTCCATGCTGCAGAGCATTTTCCTGTAAAGGACACTCCCCTCCTTTATCGCAGACCGGACAATCGAGCGGATGATTGATAAGCAAAAGCTCTAAAATTCCTTTTCTGCCATCAACTGCCCTTGCGCTTTCTGTTTTAACATTCATTCCCTCTGTTGCAACCAAAGTACAAGATGTTTGGAGTTTTGGCATATTTTCAACTTCTACAAGGCACACACGGCAAGCGCCAAAGGGGGGCATGCGGTCCTGATAGCAAAAAATAGGAATCTCTGCTCTTACCTGATTTGCAGCCTCATAGACAGTGGTGCCTTTTTTTACGCTTACAATTTGTCCATTTATGTTCAAAGTTATATTTTCATCTGTCATTTTTATAAGTAGGGGTAAGAAATTTTCATAATAGGTAATTTATTTGCGTTCGGATTTTTATCAATGGCCTCAATAAATTCATTTTTAAACTCTTGGCATAAGCTGATAACAGGCATGGCAGCGCTTGGCCCCAAAGCGCAAAAAGAATTTTCTTCCATCTGATTGCAAACTTTTTCAATTTTTCCAAGATCAAAATTTGTTCCGAGGCCATTTTCTATCCTCGTAATCATCTGCGTGACCCAGCGCGTGCCTTCCCTGCAAGGAGTGCATTTTCCGCAAGACTCGTTCTGATAAAATTGGATAAGACGGTTTGCAACTTTTACCATATCGGCTGTATCGTCCATCACAATTATGGAAGCTGTTCCAAGCGCTGTATGTCTTGTTGGAAGCGTCTCAAAGTCCATCACGATATCCAAATCTTTTTCAAGCAAAAGACGGCAAGATGAGCCTCCAGGAAAACAGGCTTTAAATTTTCTTCCAGGTAGCATGCCTCCAGCTATTTCTAAAACAGCTCTTAGAGTAACGCCTAATGGAAATTCATAACAGCCGGGCTTTTGAATATGACCGCTCACCTGGAAAATTTTTGTGCCCTTGCTTTTTTCTGTTCCAATATTTCGGAACCAATCGACCCCATTATTGACAATGTGAACCACATTGCAAAGCGTTTCGACGTTATTGATGATGGTAGGTTTGCCATAAAGACCGCAAACTGCAGGAAAAGGTGGTTTTAATCTTGGATTCGCACGGAATCCTTCTAATGAATTTAACTGCGCGGTCTCTTCTCCTGCAATGTAGGCGCCAGCTCCCGGATGCAAAATAATCTCTAGCGAAAAATCACTATCTAAAATCTTATTCCCGATATAGCCTTTGCTTTTTGCTTCATTGATCGCTTGGCCTAATTTTTTAAGACCTTCATAATATTCCCCTCTGCAATAAATAAAGGCAACTTTTGCCTGGATTGCATAACATGTGATGATAATGCCTTCAATCAGCTGATGCGGATCTTTTTCAATGAGCAGTCTATCTTTAAATGTGCCAGGCTCACTTTCATCTGCGTTGCATACAAGGTATCTGACAGGTTCATCTTTTGGTAAAAAACCCCATTTACCGCCTGTTAGAAAGCCGGCACCCCCCCGCCCCCTTAAGCCTGAATTTTTGACCATTTCAATAATTTCTTCAGGCTTAGATTTTAGGGCTTTTAAAAGAGCTTTGTAGCCATTATGCGCCTCATAAGTTGCGATCATATATTGATTTGGATCATCTGTATAAGCTGTCAATACACGCATTTCGTTCATGAAGGCATCTCCTAGCACAAGTAGATTTCAAAATATCAACATACAATTTTTATTTAATAATGCAAACTTAAAAAAAGATTTGGCTTAAAAGACCATGATTAAAAAAATAATTGACAGGATAAATATTTAATCGCATAAGAGTCTCTTAAATGGTTAAATAAGGGAAATAAATATGGATCCTTCATCGAGCAATAATTTTGCTTCATTTGCTTATAATCTAATTAACAATGAACAACTCATCAGAAAAGAAAGTGGGCTTAAGAATACAGCAACAAATATTTATGATGATGAGGCAAATTTAAAGCAAAATACTAACGATGAAATCATTCCTTTGCTCCAAAGTATCAGAGGAAAAATCATAACATCTCCGACTAATCATTTTATTGATAAAGAGTCATCGAACAAAACACAAATAGCCGCCCAAAATCTTTATGAATCAATCAAAAACAAAGAGTTTGAAAATGCCTATCTGGATTTTTCCAAACATTGTCTTGATATAAATTTTATTGAAATATTTTCTAAAATTGTTCAAGAGCAAATAGAGCTGCTATTTAAGTTTTATGAATATATGATTTTTCTAGATGAAGATGGGCTGAAAGTCGATGCTGTAACTCTAATGATACTGGATAATTTAATTGATGAAGAATTTATCGAAGAAGCAATGGAACTTAGCTGTTTGGTTGCCCGTAGACATATTATTTATGAACCCTTTTTCTACGATGTTCTGAATTTGTTTTGTAACAAAAACCTTCCCTACAGGGCCATTGATCTGATAGAAAAATATGGAAATTTTATCCCAACCAGCATGGTAGGTTGGCGCATGACATCCAGCAGAAACTTCAGAAAAATGAACATGCTAAAAGCTGTTATCCTTTGGCATCTAAATTCACAGGCTGTGGATATTCATGTTGTGATGGAAGCTAAGGCGAAAATGGACCTCATCGATGAAATTCTTCCTGCCTTTAAAAATACTTGTTATGCATTCATAAGTTATGAATTAAATAAAAGAGGGTTTAATGCCGAAGCCAATGAATTTTTATAAATTCCTTGCGTAGATTGCTCTAAAATTTCCGGTGGTTGTAACCACCGGCTATCTATGTGAAATCGCTTCTTAGATGTTTGGCTACATT
>JBEPVN010000121.1:0-4638 GCA_041691015.1 Parachlamydiaceae bacterium
ATCTACATGACGAAGCTTTAAATGTGATCGAGCAATGGAATGGTGCTACCGATTTGTATTCTTTGCATGGAGAGGAGAACTCACCAGTAATCGTCGATTTGAGGATTTCTTGCTTTGTGATTAAAATACAGAGTCTATATAATGCCATCCATGATTACGATTACAGACCTATCCATGCGCTTTGGCGCCAAAATTTTATTTAAAAATGTCAATTTCCAATTAAATCCCGGAAAGCATTACGGTCTTGTCGGCGCTAATGGCTGCGGCAAATCGACCTTGATCAAAATATTGACACAAGATGTAGCCCAAGAATCGGGATCATTTTCACTCCCCTCCCTTTATTCGATTGGAACCTTAAAACAAAACCATTTTCTCTACGAAAATGTAAAGATTCTAGATGTCGTTCTCATGGGAAACCCAAAACTTTGGCAGGCCTTGGAACAAAAGGAACTTCTTTTAGAAGAAGAGCATTTCACAGAAAAATCTGCGCATAGATTAGAAGATCTCGAACATATTATAGCGCAAAATAAAGGATACCAAGCCCCAAGTGAAGCGGCAAAGCTATTGGAAGGTTTAGGGATTCGAAATGAAGTGCACGAAAAGCCACTTAATATTTTATCCGGCGGCTATAAGCTGCGCGTTTTACTTGCTCAAGTTTTGTTTAGCAATCCCGATATTCTTTTACTCGATGAGCCGACAAACCACTTGGATATTTATTCCATCGATTGGCTTCAAGGATATTTAAGTAGTTTTACAGGTACTATTTTGTTAACTTCACATGATAAAGACTTCTTAAACCATGTTTGCGATCATATTCTTGATGTAGACCATGAGACCATCACACTTTATAAAGGCAATTACGACGAATTTTTAGAGACAAAGGCTTTCAATCTCGAACAAAAAATGGCGCTCATTGAAAAGCAGGGAAAAAAACGCGACGATCTGAATGAATTCATTACACGGTTTAAAGCAAAAGCCTCAAAAGCTACCCAAGCGCAATCCAAAATGAAACTTGTCGAAAAGCTCGAAAACGAAATGTCTGACTTAAATTTAAGCCCCTCTTCAAGACTGTATCCAAAATTCAAGTTTGATCAGGAAAGGCCGTCTGGCGCAATCCCCCTTGTCGTAAAAGAAATCCATAAACAATATGGACCAAAACATGTGCTTGAAAATATCTCGTTTGAAGTAGAGCGCGGTGACAGGGTTGCGATTTTGGGTGAGAACGGAATTGGAAAATCAACACTTTTAGAGCTTATAACAGGACACACAGCCGCAACAAAAGGAGATTTTACCTGGGGTCACGGCGCAAAAATTGCTTATTTTCCACAAGACCATAAGAGAGAAGTCCACGGCGATGATACATTACTCGAATGGCTAAAAAGATATGGATCGCATGTACCAGAGCAAGCTTTACGCGAAATTCTAGGAAAAGTGTTGTTTTCTGGCGATGATGCGAAGAAACATTTAAGTCTTTTAAGTGGCGGTGAAGTGGCTCGGCTTGTGATTGGTAAAATGATGATGCTAAAAAATAACGTTTTGATTTTTGATGAACCGACTAACCATTTGGACATGGAATCCACAGACGCTCTTTTGGAAGCTCTTGAAAATTACGACGGAACATTGATTTTTGTCAGCCATAACCGCTACTTTATCTCTAAAATTGCAAACCGGATCATTGAAATTACAAAAAAAGGCATCCGCGACTTTAAATGCTCCTATGATGAATATGTCGAAAAAAGAGAAATAGATTTGCTTTCTGCAAAAACAAAGTTAGTAAAAGCATCATCTGACACAAAAGGAGATGAACGCAATAAATTCGTAGAGCAAAAAGGCGTCCGCAATCTAAAAAACCAGATCGAAAAAAAAGTCGCTGCCTCAGAAAAAAAATGCCACCAAGTGGAAGAAAAGTTGAAAATTATCGTACAAAAACTCTCATCTGACGGGTTTTATCAAAATACCCCAAAAGATGACTTACAAAAAATCTTAACCGAACAGTCAGCTTTAGAAAAAGAACTGGACGAAACCTTTCTCGACTGGGAAAAATTTTCAGAAGAGTTAAGATCTCTCTAGATTAAAAAAATAAATCAACTATCTAAACTAATACGGTAGTATACTTTTAAGTTCATTACTAACTGTATATATTATTATTGACTTATTAATTACAAACAATTATGATTTAAAATTAAATTAATAACCTGAAGATTAACTTCGGGTAAAAATATTATGAGCGTAAATCTTAAGAAAGAATGAGCTTGCAAAAAAAATCTCATAGATATGTAATGTTTTATTTGTAACTAAAACGAACAAGGCGGAATTAATGAAGCAAGATTTTTTTAATAAATTGAAAAACGACGTCGAAGAATTAAAAAAAATTGGTTTATATAAACAAGAAAGGGAGATCACATCTGCCCAAAAATCCCTCATAACTATTGCCGGAGGAAAAAAAGTTTTAAACTTCTGCGCAAATAACTATCTTGGTCTCTCAAATCACCCCACACTTCTTGCAGCTGCAAAATCAAGTTTTGATGAATATGGCTTTGGCTTAAGTTCTGTCCGTTTTATTTGCGGCACTCAAAACATCCACCACGAACTCGAACACAAATTATCAAAGTTCTTAAAAACAGATGCTACAATCCTCTATTCTTCCTGTTTTGATGCAAATGGCGGCCTTTTTGAAACACTGCTCGGGCCAGAAGATGCTATCATCAGCGATGAGTTAAACCATGCGAGCATTATCGACGGTATCAGGCTTTGTAAGGCAAAACGCTTCCGCTACAAAAACAATGATATGGAAGATTTAAAAAAACAGCTTGAAGAGGCAAAAGGCTCAAGAACAATCATGATTGCAACAGACGGTGTTTTCTCCATGGACGGAACAATTGCCAATTTAAAGGCTATTTGCGATTTAAGCGATGAATATCAGGCAATTGTCATGGTCGACGATTCGCATGCTGTTGGCTTTATCGGCGAAAAAGGTCGCGGAACCCCCGAATATTGCGATGTTTTGGGAAGAGTCGATATTTTAACCGGAACTTTGGGCAAAGCTTTGGGCGGAGCTTCCGGCGGCTACACATCCGGTAGAAAAGAAGTCATCGATATGTTACGCCAGCGCTCAAGACCTTATCTTTTTTCTAATACGCTAGCTCCATGCATCACAAAAACGACGCTTTCTGTTCTTGAGCTTTTAGAACAAAATGATGATTTACGAGTAAAACTTCAGGAAAATAGTCAATATTTCCGCTCTAAAATGAGCGCCCTTGGATTTAATTTGGTTCCAGGGAACCACCCGATCATTCCATTGATGCTAGGAGATGCTAAGTTAGCACAAGATTTTGCAGCTCGTATGCTGGATCATGGAGTTTATGTTATTGGATTTTGCTATCCCGTGGTGCCGCAAGGAAAAGCGCGTATCAGGGTACAAATGTCTGCTGCCCATTCAAGAGAAGATCTGGACAAGGCAATTGCTGCCTTTACTCTTGTCGGCAAGGAATTAAAAGTTATTTAATAAAAAAATAAGGATATTATGAAAGCATTAGTCAAAAGTTATGCGAAGCTAGGCATCTGGATGGAAGATGTGGCTGTCCCTAAAATAAATGATAATGAAGTATTAATAAAAACTAAGAAAACCTCAATCTGCGGAACAGATGTCCATATTTATAAATGGGATTCATGGGCGCAAAAGACAATCCCTGTTCCAATGGTCGTAGGTCACGAATTTATGGGCACGATTGCTGAGATCGGCAAAAATGTGAAGGGCCTAAAAGTTGGGGATAGAGTATGCGGCGAGGGCCATATCACGTGTGGCGAGTGTCCGCCTTGCAGAAAAGGAAAAAAACATCTATGCATGAAGACTTTGGGCGTTGGCGTCAATAGACATGGCTGCTTTGCAGAATATTTTAACCTGCCGGCAGAAAATGTCTTTAAACTCCCCTCTGCAATCAAAGATGATGTAGCAGCAATCTTTGATCCATTTGGCAATGCAACCCATACTGCCCTTTCCGCTGATTTAGTCGGTGAAGATGTCCTGATTACAGGAGCTGGCCCGATTGGATCCATGGCAGCTGCCGTTGCAAGGAAAGCCGGAGCTCGAAATGTTATCATCACAGATTTAAACGACTACCGTTTGGACCTTGCTAAAAAGATGGGCGCTACAAGGACTGTGAATATTTCAAAAGAAAATTTAAAAGATGTCATGAAAGAAGTCGGAATTGATCATGGCTTTACAGTCGGTCTTGAAATGTCTGGTCATCCGGATGGGTTGAAGAATTTGCTTGAAACTGCGCAACATGGCGCAAAAATAGCGCTTCTTGGAATATTGCCTCCAAACACCCTGATCGACTGGGACCTTGTTATCTTTAAAATGCTTGAAATCAAAGGGATATACGGAAGGGAGATTTTCTCGACTTGGTATAAGATGACTCATATGCTTGAGAGCGGACTCAATTTGGATCCGATCATTACGCATCGTTTTAGTGTGGATGAATTCCAAAAAGGATTTGATGTCATGTTGTCCGGCCAATCCGGTAAGGTCATTCTCTCCTGGGAATAAGATAAAAAGCCCAAACTATAGGCCGGTGGTGACTACCCATATGCATTAAGCTAAGATTTGTAGCGTAGGCTTTAGCCTTAAGTTTGTTT
>JBEPVN010000122.1:0-3139 GCA_041691015.1 Parachlamydiaceae bacterium
CCTTAACATACTTAGACTATTCTCAAGTTCCGGAAAAAAGAATTTTGTAAGATTTTCAAAAATGGTGGTTCTTATGGTTTCATCGGTTATTAAATTTAGAACTTTAAGAGTCTCTTGTCTAGTTTTTGAATTAAGTTTTTTTGTTTTAAATGCTTTGTTTTCAAGCATAGTAAAATAAAATTTTAATACATACAAGCGAACAGATGCATCTCTAATATCGTTATAAGGATCAAGAGCTACATTGTCAAAAGCACCTATTGCATTAGCAAGGTTATAAAGAGCAAATCTTCGTTCTGTTGTATCGGAAAGAAAATTGATTTTTTCAAGAGCTTTACTGTATAGCTTATCCGTAATCAATTCCTTGATCGACGGTTCAGATTTTGCTTTTGGGATAGGTGCTGTAAGAGCATTTACATTTTTTGCAATGACACCATAAATAGATGGATTTTTTGCGGGAGTAGTTGCTCTCAAAGAATTAATCATAACGAGGCATTTGTTATTTGTGTCTTCGTTTGAGATAAATGTTTGAACAATCAATTCAGCTTTACTTAAGATGAATTCGTCAGTGGTTTTTGTGTTGACTATTGCGTTTATAAGATTGTAAAAAAAAGTGTTTTTTGCAATTTCGTTCACACCAGACAATAAATCAAATGCTTCACCAATAAAAAGTTCATCGCCTTCATATTGAGGCATTAAATACATTTGAAATTTTATTTCCAAATCATCCAAAATTTTTTGGTTAACAGATGGTTGCACGGGCACCTCAATTCCGCACGCTGCAAGCAAAATACCCCTTGTGTGTCTTGCATTAGCATCTTCCCTTGCTTGATTGGAAGATTTTCTGTTAGCAGATGATTGCGCGGGCACCTTAATTCCCTCACGCTGCAATATAGACTTTTCTTGTCTTACATACTCATCACCTTCTGATTCATCAAAAGTCTTTTGGGTAGCATTCGAGTGCATGGAACAATTCATTTTTGCATACTGCAACATAGTTTTTGTTTGAGTTGCAAATTCAGACTCTCCAATTTCGGATGAGCTGGTTTTTTTTAAAGTTGGTATATTTAATGTTTGATTTACACGCGTGCCTAGATCCACACATTTTTTTAGCATAGTAGATGTACGTGAATCGCCTCTCTTTAAATAATTACAAGAAGCTTTATCCAAATAATTAATCCAATGGGAGGAATCTAAGAATAAATCTCTAAAAGCTTTAAAATTTTGTTGAAGAATGGCTAAATTACAATAACGATCAAGATTGACAGTGCGGATAAAAACATCATGAATAAGAATATTTCTGTCAGAAGGCGTTAGAAAAGGAGCGTTGACAAAATAAAAATCGTTTAATTCTTTTATGAGAGGCTCTTCACTGATGTTGACATTACCAATACATCCAGTCATTATAAATTTTTTTGTTACAAAGTTAAATTGTTCTGCATCTTGTTTGTTAATTTTATTTCTCGTCAAGAGATCTTGTAAAAAAGGTTTCAAAAGGGGATTATATTTTTCTGCATGTTTTATAATAGGGAAAAAATCGGCTTCAATAATGGATTTAAAAATATGGGGTGAATCCTTATAGAGCCTTCTTTTTATAAGTTTAGTTTCTTCATAAAGAAAATTATGTACCAATAAAGCGATTTGAACTGTCTTTTTCAGTGTAGAAACCTGAACTTCAAAAAGACTATTGCCTTCTGGACATGCCTTGAAGCTTCTGACTAACTCAAGGTTTTCTTTTATTTTTAAATTTTTTATTATGTAACGTATTAAAGATCTGATCTTTTCGTAGTTTTCATCTTTTTCTGCCTTGACAACGGCTTGGTTCCAGTTTTTGCTTGTCAAAGCTATTGTTTTAGCATCAAGTCTATAGGGAATTAAACATTGAAAGCTTGCAGCCAGCATGCTTGGGTTTTCAAAAATCCCATTCAAAGTAATACCGGACATAAGAATTTCCTAATTTTTAATTTTTTTGATATCATCTTGGATTTGTTTTTTTAGTTCTTCCAGGCTAGAGAATTTGATTTCTGGTCTTATAAAGGTATTAAAAACAGCGTTTAGTGGGATGTTATATAGATTTTCTTCTTTTCCAAGAAGATGTATCTCTAAGCGAGCTGTTTTTTCTTCTCGGACAGTGGGTGCAAAACCCAAATTAGCTATTGCCAAATGTTCTTCATGATTATATTCCACTGTCACGGAATAGACTCCAAGGGGAGGAAGGGATAAATTAGAGACGTCGATATTAGCTGTTGGAAATCCAAGAATTTTTCCTCGCCCTAGTCCTTCAATAACTTCACCATAAATGGAATATTTTCTATTAAGATATTTTTCTGCCGCAATAAAATCCCCCTGTTCAATAAAATTGCGTATCAGGGTACTGGAAACTAGAATATTGTCTATTTGTAATTGTTTGAGATATTCAACATGGAAGTTTAATTTTTTTGCGACTTCAAAAACTTGGGATTTGGTTCCTTCCCTATTTTTGCCAAAAACCGCATCCTCACCCAAAATAAGATGTGAAATTTTAGCTTTTTTAGAAATAAGCGATAAGAAGCTCGTCGCGGTTTGTTCAGAAAATTCTTTTGTAAAGGGGAGTAGTAGGAGAGTGTCAATACCGGAATCTTCCAAGAGCTTAATTTTGTGCGCTAGGGTACAGATGGATTTAGTGGGATATTTTGTGTCTAAAACGCTTCTTGGGTGATTTTCGAAAGTGATAACTAACGATTCGCTATTTTGCTTTGAGCTTAAGTCTTTCAAGTGCTGAAGCAAAAATTGATGGCCCAAATGAACTCCGTCAAAATTACCGATTGTCAGGGAAATCGGTTTTGAGATGGATGACAAAGAATTTATGTCTCGAATAATTTTCATGCCATTATTGTGCATATTTTTCAAAAAACATCAATTCAAAACAAAAAATTTGGTTTGTTGATCATCTAAATACAGCAATCTCATAAGTTTGTTTCTTTAACACAAATTCTAACATGATACAAATTATATGATAATCAACCAAATAAATTGGTATACGTTCGCGCATTCCAAACACAAAATATTGGTGTAGCACTACTTCATAGTGCATTTTTTCTTTGTGAAACCGGTGGTTGTCACCACATATGCATTAAGCTAAGCAATTTTTTTGACATTATAT
>JBEPVN010000123.1:0-3132 GCA_041691015.1 Parachlamydiaceae bacterium
GTGGGCTACAAAATGAGATAAAAAAGATGCAAAAAAGAAAAAATCACATAAGTCGGGACAGAGACCACAGAGAGGGACTTAATTTGATGTGATTTTTATGAAGAAAAAACACACAAAATTAACACCCTAGCTAAAGGGCAACGTCCTTAAGTAGAATCGAGTTAAATCGGCAGGCGATCAGCCTGCAATATAGCAAACAAAATTCTTTAACTTAATGGCATTGTGCTGACGCATGTGGCTACATGCTTTTACCGCATTCTAAGGCAATAAATCCTTTAAAAATATTTTTTTATATGCAGGGATTTACGATTTGCTGTACTAGCCTTAAGCTACAAAAAACTTATAGCCTAAGTCAAAACAAACAACGACGCCTATAAGAATAAGTAAAGACCCTGCGACCTCATTGATGAGACGCGTCCACTTTTCAGTGACTTGGAAGAAGAATGTAGCTCCTATAAGTAGCAGCCACCAAGACATGGAACCTACAAAGACTCCTATGGAAAGAAGAAATGCTGCCGGAAAATTGCTGTCCAATGAATTCAAACCAATCGAGCTGAAAATTCCGATAAAGCTGATCAGTGTTAGAGGATTTGTGAGAGTGATTACAAACATGATAAAAAAAATATGGAGAAGTCCTTTTTCTGTATTTTTATCAAATTTTGTTTTCTTGGATAAAACCAAAAAAAGACCAAATCCTATCAATATTAAAGCGCCGATAAATCGCATCCAAGAATCGTGATCTTTTACAAAATTGGTTGCGATCGTTAACCCTAACGCTCCAATAAAAGCTGCAAGCGCATCTGCTGTCGCGATCCCTAAACCCGCTGCAAATCCCGGCACCCTTCCTTGAACTAAAATATAGCGTAGACATAATACACCTATTGCCCCCATGGGCATTGCGATGAGTAATCCGGAAAGAAAGCCTTCTAGTAGTAATGTAAGCATAAGGGACAATCTATACCAAAAAAGCCCTATTTTGTACCATCATATCTTATTTCATTTTTTTTATAGCTGTAAAATAAAATTTTATGTTTATATATTATTTACTTTTATAAATTTCAAATGAGGTATTTTTTATGTCTTCTTGTAATTCTATTCTACAACCGGGCGGACCAAACGCAAGCTGCTGTGAAAAAACAATGGATGGACTTCTAGCCTTTCCAAAATGTCTTTGGATGGGAAGAGAGGTAACCCTGCACAGGAGCGACGATAAATGGGAAGTTTCTTACGATATGAATGGTTGTACTTCTTGCTGTTGCAAAACACCAGATGATGCCTACGAAAAGAATGTAAAACAAAATTATCGACAAAAGCTTTTACTAAAACTTAGACAAGTTGAAAAAAATCAAGATTCAAATAATTGTAGTTCTACTGGCAATGCTAATGCTTTTGCTGGCATGGGATGCATAGTAATTGGGCTCGTTGGTGCTGTCGCAGCAATAGTGTTCTACACTCCGCCTGTGCTATTAAGTGGGATAGCAATGCCCTTTAAAGCAGCTATTTTGGGTTGTGATGATAAGGCAGCTTCATATTCTAAACTTGCAAAAATTTATTTGAAGCATGAAAAATTGACTATAAAAAAATCAGTATTAGATACGATGCTTGAAGAAATTAAAAAAGAGATGGAGGACAAAGAACTTGTATATTGGGATTTGGATAAGAACAAAGAAGAAATAAAAAAGAATAAAGAAGAAGAAGCTATAAAATTAAAAATGAGTATTGCAAATTTAGGTGGAGTAGATGAAGTGTTGAAAGAATTTAGCGAAAAAACAGCACTCTTAGATGAAATACAAGGTAATGAAACTTCTAATTTAGCTCAAATTAAAACCACAAAACAAAGCTATGAATCCCTTAAAAAAGATCAAATAGTTTTACAAAAAGAACTTCAGCGCATCACAGCTAAAATAACGCAAAATGAAGTATTTCTTAAATGTGAACAAGATTATTATTTCGCTTAATGCTTGAAAATATGGCAGGCAGATCAGCCTTTCATATTTTCAATTTTTTGAGCATTTTTTATAGCGGCAAAATAAAATTTTATGTTTATATCTCTATTTAGATTTGTTTAAACCAAAAATATAAGAGGTATAATTATGAGTTTCTCTATAACTTGTTTCGATTATGCGCTACAACCGGGCGGACCAAACGCAAGCTGCTGTGAACAAACAACGGATGCTCTTTTAGCCTATCAAAGATGGCTTTGGATGGGAAAAAGTGTAACTTTGAAAAGCTTTGACGATAAATGGGAAGTTTCTTACGGCATGAAAACTTGCTTGTCAAACTTTGCTGAAGCACGAGAGATGTCAGATGAAAAATTTGTAAAATTATTTTATAGAACTAAGCTTGAGATAAAACTTGGAAAAACTAAGAATGATATTCCATGTAAGGGATGTGTTGAGTGGTATTTTAGTTGGAATCCTTGGCCCATTGAATCCAAACCAATTGAGGCTTGTTGTTTCATTGAGACTTGTTGTTTCATAGGTCTTAATGGGATTGCGTTGTCTATATTGGGAACGATAGCAAATATTCCGTCTGTGCTACTAGGTGGGATAGGAATGCCTTTTAAGGTGGCTATTTTGGGTTGTGATGATAAGGCAGCTTCATATTCTAAACTTGCAAAAATCTATTTGAAGCTTGAAAATTTGAATTTAAAGAAATCAGTATTAGATACGATGCTTCAAGAAATCAAAACCAAGATGGAGGATAAAGAACAAACAGCTAAAGATCTAGTTAAAAACGAACAAGAAATGAAAAGTGCTAGAGAGTCAGAATTAATGAATTTGAAGAAAAATATCGCAAACCTTGAAACAAAAGAATTACTCAAAGAATTACATGAAAAAACAGCACTCTTAAATAAAATACAAGGTAATGAAACTTCTAATTTAGCTCGAATTAAAACCACAAAACTAAGGTATGAATCCCTTAAAAACGATCAAACAGTTTTACAAAAAGAACTTCAACGCATCACAGAAAAAATCACGCAAAATAAAGTATTTCTTACATGTGAACAAGATTATTATTTCTCATAGAGCACTAGTGAACTTCTTGCGTTATTAAAATTTTCCTGTATTATAAGTCTTCTCTTAGTGATGAGAACGACCGTAGAAAAAATATCCAGAGCTAGAATAATTG
>JBEPVN010000124.1:0-2748 GCA_041691015.1 Parachlamydiaceae bacterium
AGAGACAGTCGATAGACTCCATCCTAAGCATACCATTGAAGAAGAGATCGCCCTAGCCAATCCCAAATTGAATTACACACAAGTCAAGGGCATCTGCGGTTTGATGATGTTTAGCGGAGATAAATCGACTAAACAAAATGCGGTTTTATCCGGCGGAGAAAAAAGTCGCGTCCTACTGGGTAAAATTATTGCGACCAGCTGCAATTTTCTCTTATTGGATGAACCGACCCATCACTTGGACATGGAATCGATAGAAGCCTTAATCGATGCAATCGAAGATTTCCAAGGAGCTGTCATCATGGTCACGCATAGCGAATTGATTTTAAAGCGCATGCTCTTAGATAAAATTATTGTATGCCATGAGAGAAAGCAAGAGCTCTTTCTCGGAACCTACGAAGAGTTTCTCGATAAAAATGGCTGGCATGAAGCATAAAGTCGCTTGAATGTCTTATAAAGACTTGACAAGGGCACATTCCGAGCTTTAGGGCAAGTAGCTGCTAAATAAAATCTAAGAAAATATTTGCAAATATATGCAATTTTGCCTATATTTTAGATGTGAAAGTTAGCATTGGAAAATTAGCACTAGAACTAGGTGTGTCAAAAGATACGCTTAGGCGTTGGGAAGTTGTTGGGAAAATTTCTTCTGAAAGAACCCCAAGAGGTCACAGACGTTATGATTTACATAAGATCCTGGGAAAATTTCCGCAAAAAATTATTTCAAAAAAACAAACGATTATTTACGCACGTGTTTCAAGCTATGACCAAAAAGAAGATTTAAAAAGACAGGTGGATCTGCTCTCTTCCTTTTGTGCAGTTCATGGTTGGTCTTTTGAAATAATTCAAGATCTAGGATCAGGTCTCAATGATGCTAAAAAAGGGCTAAAGAAGTTAATACAAAGTATTTGCTTAGGAAATATTGAACGTTTAGTCTTGACGCACAAAGATCGTTTATTAAGATTTGGAGCAGAACTCATTTTTTCGCTTTGTGAACAATTTGGAGTGGAAGTCATTTTGATTAACAAATCAGAAGAATCAACTTTTGAAGACGATCTTGTTCAGGACGTTTTAGAGATTATAACCGTTTTTTCTGCTCGACTTTATGGCGCAAGAAGTTGCAAAAACAAAAAATTGATAGAAGCTCTTCAAGAGGCGGCTCAGGCTTTATGAAATATTCCATGCGCACCTTTGAAACGCGTATTCATATGGATGAGCTATCTTTTGGGATTCTTAGCTCCTATGCAGAGCTCTTTGCTAAAATAGAGCACCACCTATTTAAAGAAATCATCTCCCATGCCGACCCGAATGTTTGCAAACAAAAGTTTCTACAGCAATTTGGGATTACAGGGAGGCAATATAACGCCTGTAAAGTGATTTTAAAAGGGAAAATTGACTCTATCAAGGAAAGAAGGGAAGCGCAAATAATAGATGTTGAAGAAAAAGTTAAAGCGCTAGACCTCAAAATTAAAAAAATAAAAAATCCTTTTACAATCCATCAAAAAAAACGACGTTTAGACCATCTTAGGACAAAGCTTGCACAGCTAAAAATAGATAAAGCGCAAAACACTGTACGCCTTTGTTTTGGATCTAAACAGCTTTTTAATGCACAATTTTCCCTAAAAGAAAAGGGCTACGCCTCTCAAGCAGAATGGCGGAAGGCTTGGCAAAAAAAGAGGAACTCAGAATTTTTTGTTTTGGGATCCAAGGATGAAATAGGGGGCAATCAATCTTGTAGCGCTTTTTTGCAAGAAGACGGAACTCTGCATTTGCGCCTAAGACTGCCTAATTTGTTTACTGAACACTATGGTAAGTACCTTTGGATGCGAAATGTTCAGTTTGGATACGGCCACAAAGAAATTCTAGCTGGGCTCGTGGCTAAACAAGCGCTAAGCTATCGTTTTAAACTCGATGAAAAAGGATGGCGCATCTTTGTTAGTGTAGACATCCCGCAAGCACCCCTCGTGTCAGATGAAAGACAAGGAGCGATTGGGGTAGATGTGAACAGTAATCATTTAAGCATCGCGGAAACGGATCGTTTTGGAAATGTCATCTTCAAGCAAACAATAGACCTAAATCTCTATGGCAAAAATAGTCATCAAGCAAAAGCAATCATTGGCGATGCCTGTAAAAAAATTGTAAGTTTTGCTGAAAAAACTAAAAAACCCCTTGTTTTGGAAAAATTAAATTTCCAGCAAAAGAAAAAAACTCTGAAAGAAAAACACGCTTCTTATGCACGGATGCTTTCCTCTTTTGCTTATAACAGTATTTTAAAGCATATTCAATCCAGAGCACATAAACAAGGCATTGAAATTAAAGAAGTCAATCCCGCTTACACTTCAATTATTGGAAGAGTCAAGTTTGCCAAGCGCTATGGATTGTCCATTCATCATGCAGCGGCGCTTACAATTGCGCGCCGCAGTGTAAGATTTTCTGAAAAGCTACCCTCGCGTTTGACGGATATTCCGGATGGCAGAGGTGGTCATGTCGCCTTACCCGTACCTGTAAGGAATCGGATTGAGCACGTATGGACACTTTGGAGAAAGCTTAGTAAGAAACTCTCAGTGGTGCTTGCAGCGCACTTTTTGGCGATAAAAAATCGATCCTTAAGCCCTTTAAAAACGGCTTGTGTGATGTGGACCCCAAAAAGTTACCGATTGAAACGCCGGTACACGAATCGTCAGACATGCTGCTCTGCTGACGTTATTGCTTAAATGTGTTTTGCATACATTTTCGTAATATTTTTTGAGCGGT
>JBEPVN010000125.1:0-2626 GCA_041691015.1 Parachlamydiaceae bacterium
GATTTCATCCTAATGCTAAAGCATTAGGTTTTCATCCGTCCAATTGATAAATTTAATACATAACAAGGAAATTATTTATGAATCTAATAAAATTATTTTTCCCTGTGCCTATTCGTACCTACCCAACCGATAATGGTCAATTTGAAATCCAATCAAATGATACTACTTTAGAAATTTTTAAAAACCTCTCAAATCCTTCAGATTTATATAACTTTGCTCTTGTTTGTAAAAAATTTGAGCAAGTCCAAAATAACTATATTAGTACATTTGCAAAGAATGCAATCCATTTAGGGCTGGTTACATTTAATTCTGGTACTTTAGATGTTTTT
Organism: Parachlamydiaceae bacterium; assembly: GCA_041691015.1. Lineage (GTDB taxonomy): Bacteria > Chlamydiota > Chlamydiia > Chlamydiales > Parachlamydiaceae > JBBSJT01. Next base: position 330 of record JBEPVN010000125.1, read on the forward strand.
AAAAGGGAAATAAATTTAACTTCTTCCGGAAATATAGAAACTAGACAACTTTTTTGTGAGCAAGTTGTCAAAAACTTACCAAAATATCATTATTTCATAATTTTCGCAGGTCCTACAGACTATTTTTATGCTGTGAAACACACTAAAAATGTGGTTGTGCACCGAAGTTCATCTGCCAAAAATTACACTTTAGTAGATGATGGGGAGGAAATTAATTTTATCAAAAAAAATTATAAACAAGTAAAAGTTAAGTTGGAGCTTTAATATGTTGCCAGCCTTCACCATTAAGTGCTTCTAAAAAAGCCTTTAGGGCTTTTTTATCTTGATCGCTTAAATGAAGGGGCTTCATTAAAGGGTGGAGGTTCTTATTTGGAGTTCCTCCTTTATCATAATAATCGATCACATCTTCTAACGTTTTCTGACTTCCATCATGCATATAAGGCGGCGATTTTGCAACTTCTCTTAAAGTTGGCACTTTGAATCCGCCATAATCCTTGTCATTTTTTGTAATGAGATATCTTCCAAGATCGGGTTCTTTTGCGTCCATCCCAACACCGATATTTAAAAAACGTCCATCAGTAAACAGAGGTTCCAAGTGGCAATTATTACACCCCGATTTTTTGAATATCCGGTAGCCTTCAATCTGCTCTTCTGTCATAGCTGTTTTATCGCCGGTTTTAAACTTATCATAAGGCGAATTTCCAGAAAGAATTGTTCTCTCAAAGGTAGCTATAGCCTTAACTATTTGATCTACACTGCATTCTTCATTGCCAAAAACTGCTTTAAATTTTTTTAAATACTCAGGGTTTTGCTTCACACGCTTTTGACATTCCTCATAGGAAATTTTAGCATCGTGGAATAACGACATTTCGTTCGGGTTTGCAATCGGCCCTTTTGCCTGCTCTTCTAAGGAGCTTGCCCTCCCATCCCAAAACTGTAGCTTGTTATAGGCTGCATTAATAACAGTTGGCGCATGCCGTGTCCCCTTTCTTCCCAAAATTCCCTGAGAGATGGGATTTGGGTCTCCCCAGCCAAAATCTGCGGCATGGCAGGTTGCGCAAGTGACTTTTTCATTTGCTGAAATGCACGTATCAAAATAAAGATATCTTCCAAGCTCTGCTTTTTCATGTGTATAGGGATTATCTGTAGGAAATGGGACAGGTGGAAGACCTAAGGGGGCTTTAAACTCTTCTGCTGTAAGAAATATTGAGGCAAATGATAGTGCGATCAGTATATTATTTTTTTTATTCATAATTTTCTTATAGGAAAAAAATTATATTTTTTGCAAGCCTCTCTTCCAAAAACTTAAAATTAACGTCAATATTTGTCTTGAATTTAAAGAAAATAGCTGTTATAGTTAAACTTTAATTACACTTTTAAGAGTTAGAGTTAACACACATGCTTCCACTTTTATTACTTAAAGGCTCATTAATTGGTTTATCTGTCTCAATGCCCATGGGACCGACTGGCATGCTCTGCCTTCGTTATTCCCTCATTCGCGGTAAAGCTTTTGGGTTAGCTTCTGGTCTTGGCATTGCCCTTGCGGAAGCGACATGCGGCGCGCTTACTGTAATTGGCCTTGCATCCCTTACTGATTTCATTGAAAACAACCAAATGTGGCTGCAGCTTATCGGCTCTTTATTCCTTTTGTATTTTGGATTTTTGACACTCAAAAGTGAAAAAAAAGAACCTATAAAGGAAAATGTCAAAGAAGTTGTCGAAAAAGGTCATTTCAAAGTTTTTCTTCTTACTTTTCTTGTCACCATCACAAATCCTTTGACTCTTTTAAGTTTTGTTGCCATCTTCAGTGCCCTTGGCACAGAAAGCATCGAAAATGACATCTTAGGGATTGGACTTTTATCTCTTGGTGTTTTTCTTGGATCCTCATCTTGGTGGGCTCTTGTTTCTTCAAGTTCTTCCTATTTTGCGGGTAAAATACGCTCATCCTCTGCTAAGCTCATTAAAAAAATAGCAGGCTATTTGATCATCGGACTTAGTATTTTTACATTCATATCGGGCTTTCGTCTCCTGATCACTTAACTTGATGCGTATGCGAGAGCGGCGACCGCTATGAACAGCTAACATATTTTCTGTTGCTTTTACTTCGATGATTACTTTACCATCCACAAGTATGCATCTTCGTATAAACTTTCTAATAGTCCTGGACCACTTAAAAGTACGATGGACTTCAATAGCAGCGTCCAAGTATCTGTTCAGATAATAAATTTTCGATTATCTCTTCGTCTCCCCGCCTCACCGCCTCTCGCGTTAATCATTAAACCTCAATTATTCTAGCT